>JAZUBT010000001.1:0-23784 GCA_045638685.1 Eubacteriales bacterium
GCAGAGCAGGGAAGCAGATAATATTGTAACGCTCCTTAGAAGTTAGGTGCTTTTTTATTTTTTTTGCGCTAACTTGCGCTTTATTTTTTTTAATATTTAAAATCACGTTTTACTCCGTTTTTGAATATTCCATTGTTTCTGATTTAATTTTGCAGTTTAATTATAGTACATTTTTTCGTCTTTGTCAAGAAAAAGCGCAGATATACTACTTTTTTAGCGGTCATTTCCTGCTTTGATTTGAAAATATAACATTTGTTTTTGTGTATAATTTTGTAAAAAAGTGTTGATAAAATCTTTAAACTATATTGACAAAAGATGTAAAATATGTTATACTTTGTCTATCAGTGTTAATTAATTTAAGGTCTCCGAAAAACTCACCGTTTAAGGGGGCTTTTAAGATTTAACGCTGAAAAAATAAAAAAGGAGACATAAAAATGTCAAAATTCTTCGGTTTTTTAAACAACAAGTTTAAGCTTGAAGTAAACGGCACCGACGTTAAAACAGAGTTCCGTGCAGGTCTTACCACGTTTATGGCAATGGTTTACATACTCATGGTAAACGCGGGAATGTTTATGGGCGCCGGTGTTTCCTATGAGGCAATGTACATTACGACAGCAATTTCCGCTATCGTCGGTACCGTGCTTATAGGTCTTCTCGCAGGACTTCCCCTCGCGCAGGCTCCCGGTATGGGACTTAACGCATTCTTCGTATTAACCGTTTGCCAAGGCTTCGGTCTTTCCTATGCGAATGCGCTCGTTCTTATACTCATAGACGGTCTCGTATTTATCGCTCTTACCGTAACAGGTCTTAGAAGGATAATTTTCGAGGCAATTCCTTCCGCTGTTAAAAAGGCAATACCCGCAGGTATCGGTCTTTTCATTGCGTTCATCGGACTTCAGGGTGCCGGTATCGTTGTTGACAATCCCTCAACTCTTGTTGACCTCACCTCCTTTAACCTTCTCGGTAAGGCAACGTGGGCAAGCATTATGCCTGTTCTCGTAACCCTTCTCGCTTTTATTGGTATGGGTGTTCTCGCAAAGAGAAACGTAAGAGGAGCTGTTGTTTACGGTATTCTCGGCGGCGCGGTTCTTTACTACGTGCTTGGATTTACTGTTCCGGGCTTCTATGCAAATTTCTCGCTTAATATGGATAACCCCTTCACCGCATTCGCAAAATTCGGTACCGAGTGCTTCGGTAAGGTCTTTACAGAGGGCTTTAATTTCTCCGGTTATCTTGCAAAACCCGGAAACAACGTTGGAAGCCTTGTAATCATTATCATCACCTCGTCTCTCGCTTTCTGCCTTGTTGACATGTTCGACACGATGGGAACTCTCTACGGCGCTTGCGCTCGCGGAAACCTCCTCATCGAGAAGGAAAACGGAGAAAAAGAGATTCCGAACATGGAGAAGGCAATGATTGCCGACGCCATCGCAACCACCACCGGTGCTATTCTTGGAACCTCTACCGTTACCACCTACGTTGAATCCAGCGCAGGTACCGCTGAAGGCGGTAAGACCGGTCTTACCTCTATATTCACCTCGCTTCTCTTCGTACTTGCGATGTTCCTTACCCCCGTTGCGATGCTCATTCCTTCCGCAGCAACCAACGCGGCGCTTATTTACGTAGGCGTACTTATGATGGCAAGCGTAAAGGATATTGACTGGACCGATATAAGCTCGGCAATTCCAGCGTTCCTTACTTTGTCTTTCATGCCCTTCACCTACAACATCTCCTACGGTATCGCATTCGGTATTATCTCCTACATTCTTATCACTCTCTTTGATAAGAAGGGATATAAGAAGATAAACGTTGCGACCTACATCATCGCAGCTCTCTTTATCGCGATGTTCCTTATTTCGAGATAACGAATAACTGAATATAAAACACCTATGATAGATGCTTTTGCGCCTGTCGTAGGTGTTTTTCTTTTTCTTTGAGGTTTTTAAAATCGAGTAGGTAAAATAATATATTATATTTTCAATATTGTAATAAATCGGTTGACATTTTCTTTATTTTATGTTATATTTAATATGAGATATTATATTAAAATATAGAGGGGATTTATTATGTCTAATATTGAAGCGGATAAGAAAGAGTTTATCGAAATTTTCAAAAATAACGTAAAAAGAGACGGAAGCGCGCAGCTTCTTGAGTACCTTCTTTCGGATAAATGCGATTTTTTTACCGCGCCCGCGAGCGCGAAATATCATAACGCCTTCGAAGGTGGACTGCTACGCCATAGCTTAAACGTCTATCACTGTCTTAAAAGCTATCTTGACAGAGAGCGCGTAAAGGAAACCTACGGGATTGAATATTCCGACGAAAGCATCGCGATAGCCGCACTTTTGCACGATCTTTGTAAGGTGAATTTCTATAAGGTGGGATTCCGTAACGTCAAGGACGAGCACGGAGTATGGCAGAAGGTTCCGGCGTACGAGGTTGACGACAGACTTCCTTACGGACACGGTGAAAAGTCGGTTTACATAATCTCCGGATATATGAAGCTGACGAGAGAGGAAGCCTTTGCCATAAGATACCACATGGGCTTTTCGGGCGGAGACGACGAGCGTAACGTCGGACGGGCATTTTCGATGTTTCCGCTTGCCGTTGCCCTTTCATTTGCGGATATGGAAGCGACGTTCTTCCTTGAAAAGGAATAATTTATTTAAAGGTGATAATTATGAAGCTACATAAAAGAGCCCTCGCGCTTATTCTTGCTTTTATTACTCTTTTTGCAGGAGCGTTTTCATTTTCCTCCTGTGGACTCGGCAAGGACAAATCAAAAATTTATATAATATCAGAGGACAAATTTAAATCCACGGTAAAGCTTGATGATGACGGCAATATCAAAAAGCTTAATTTAAAAAATCTTGAAAAGGCTGATGAGGAAAATCTGATAACCGGAAAAAAATACTATGCGGTAGTATATACAAACAGAAAAAATATTTTTCAGGGAGACCTTTGCTTTTACAGCGACGTAACCATTAACACTGATGAAATTTATTTAGGCACGAAAAAGGACTACAAGCTTGAATCGAAATTTTCTTACATCGAAAATCCCGGCTACGGCGGTTATTATGCCAGAATTATGGTTAAGCCCTCCGAATATAAAAAATACGGTAAAACCGACAACTATTACGCCGTAGGCTTTATTGCCGAAAATGCAGACAGTGAGCGCTTTCACGTTTCGCTGTCGTATTATCAGGGCAGCTACCACGACGACGTCGATACCCATAAAAGCATACTTTATAAAAAGCAGATAACCTCCGAGGCATCTATAAAATACTTAAGCTACGAGGATTATATGAGCGGAGACTACGAAGGTAAGCTTAAGGATAGCATAGAGGCGCCAATCGGCGAAAAGCTTTTTGCCGTAATTGATTACAAGCTTTCGGCCTTTAATGAAATCGAGGAAACCGACACGGCCACGGTTTCTATATCTGCAAAATCAACCAACCCAAACGACACGACCACACTTAAGCTTCGGGTAGAGGAGTTCCCAACGGCTGATTACAGCAGTACCGATACGTCGGCAACCGCAGAATTTAGGCTAAAGGACGGCGGAGAGGCGGGAAAGACTTACAGATTTATCGTATCGCTTATCTCCGACGGTGGTATAATCTATGATATTTCAGCTGAAATTTCCGCAAAACAGATTTCTTTCTTAAACCAAAAGACAGCTTCGTCAAAAGCAACCGTTAGTCCCTATATTGAAGTGGAAAGCAAGCTTGAATTTGCCTTAAGTCAGGGCGGAGCCTATTACACGGTTACAGGGCTCGGACAGGAAACGTCGGACGTAATTAAAATTCCGTCCACTTATAAAGATAAGCCGGTAAAAGCGATTGCAGATAACGTATTTTCGGATGTATCATACATAACCGAGGTTATTTTTCCCGACACACTTGAAACGATAGGCGCGGGAGCGTTTAAAAACTGTATGTCTCTTGAAAGAATAGTTATTCCGTTAAGCGTTACCGTGATAGGAAACGATGCCTTTGTAGGCTGTTCGATTGCGGATATATACTGTGAGACAAACGACGTTCCGGACGGTTGGAGTGAAAGCTGGACAGACCCTTATGCGGTAATAAATTGGGGCTACGTTAAGTAATTTTTGGTAATTAAAAGGAAATTTTAAATTTATATAACGGTGTCATTATGAAAATGCTAAAAAAAATCTCCCTCGTTATTCTTATATTTACCTTATTTATAGCTTTTTTGATTTTTTTCTCTTGCGGAAAAGAAGATAAATCAAGAATATACATTGTAAGTGAGGAAGACTTTAAAAACACGGTAGAGCTTAATAAGAACGGAGAAATTGAAAAAATTTCCCTGAAAGAGCTCGAAAAAGCAGACGTTCGCGATTTTGTAACCGACGTAAAATACTACACGGTAGTTTACCTTGATAGCAAAACGCTCATCAGAGGCTCTTTAACCTTTGGCGGAGATGTAACGCTTTATGAAAGCGAAATTTACACCGGTACGAAAAGCGGACGTGAAACAATAGAAGCGGAGCTTACCGGAGATAGCAATAAAAATAAAAAGTTCGAGTTTTCAGCATATGACTATGCTGAAACCGACTGCTATGTTGCGGCCGCCTTTACGGTTAACGACTTTGAAAAGGAAAAATATTCTGATTACGGAAATTTTAATATCGGGCTTATCTATTCGTCGACTTATACTAAAAACTATGGCAGAGACGTTTCCTTAACAAAGAAAATTCAGTACAAAAAGCAGATAACGGCAGCTTCGTCTATAAAATACGTAAGCTACGAGGATTACATGAGCGGAAACTTTGATGATAAGCTTAAAGACAGCATCGTAGCGCCTGTCGGACAAAAATACTTTGCGGTAATTGATTATACGCTTACCGCGTTTAAGGATCACGAGGAAACGGACACGGCGAGCGTTTCTATATCCGCAGCCTCGGAAAACGGAGCTAAATTTAAGCTTTGGGTAGAGGAGTTTCCGACGGGAGAATACAGCAGCTCCGATACCTCGGTAACCGCAGCCTTCAGATTAAGGGACGGAGGCGAGGCGGGAAAGACTTATAGATTTATAGTTTCCATTACTCCCGAAAGCGAAGGCGATGTAAAGCTTTCCGCGGAAATTTTAGGAAACAAAATCACCTTTTTAAACGAAAAGACCGTAGAAGTAACTACAAAAGTCATTGGAAATGTTTCCGAGTAAGTCGGTGTGATATTCTAACAAGACAATAATCCGTGGTTACGTTAACAAATGGATTTTGATTTAAAATAAAAACAGATTATAGGATTTATTATGAAAGCTTTTAAAAAAATTACCGTAAAACTTATTCTTATGCTTACAATTTTTTCCACCTGTTTTGTTTTTAACGCCTGTTTTGGCAGTAAAGATGGCGGCAAAAGCGAGGACGACATTATATTTATCGTTCCCGAGGACGTGTATAAAAAATCCGAAGAAAAAAACAATTACAGAGGATGGCTAAGCGGCTACAATCATTTAGAACTTGATGCAGGTAAAGTAGATTACATTACGGAGAACGAAACCTACTATGCTGTCGTCCGTATTCTCGGTAAAAGCTTTAAAAAGGCACGCTTTTACCTTAGAGGCGATATTTCCGCGGTTAATTCGCTTATTACACCCGCAAGCGTATATACTTCAAAATACGACAGTAGAGAAAAGGCGTTTAACATTGAAAGAACGTACGATACGGGAAACAATTATTTTTATGCTGCAATAAAATTTACAATAAGCAGAGATTATTCGGGAATACCGCTTACCGCATATTTTGAATATACAACCGATGCGGAGAGCGAGGAGTATGAAAACACCGTCAAGGTGGAAAAGGAGATACGAATTCTCCGAAAGGCGGACACCGTATCGACTATCGGGTATCTTACCGAATCTGATTATCAAAGCGGAGATTACGAGGATAAGATAAAGGACAAAATAGAGGTGGCGGTAGGCGAAACATGCTATGTTGTTATTGATTACACTTTATCCGGTGAAACGGAGATAAATGAAACGGACATGGCAGAGCTTAGGATATACACAAATCCGTCAGCCGGTGTTGAGCACGAGGTTAAGGTCGAAGCACTGCCGACAACCGTTTATGAAATTGCCAACAACACCGTTGCGGCAAGCTTTAAGATACACGACGGTATAGGCGAGGGTAAATCGTTCAGATTTATAGTCGCCGTAACGGGAAAAAACGCGGGACATATTGTTATTGTTTCCGAAATTTACGGTCAGGGCATCTTTTTCGTAGGCGGTCGCAAAGCCTCCGGTTCAATAGTTATCAGCGCGGATTTAGAGATTGAAAGTAAGCTTGACTACGAGCCTTCCTCCGACGGAAGCTATTACATTGTTACAGGACTTGGTAAAGAAACGAGCGATACTGTAACCATTCCAAAAATGCATAAAGGACTTCCCGTAAAGGAAATTGACAGCTTTGTATTTATGGAATCAAAGCACATAAAAAACGTTATTCTTAATGAAGGGCTTGAAAAAATAGGAGCCTCGGCATTTAAGAATTGCACCTCGCTTTTAGGTGTCGTAATACCCGAAAGCGTTACGTATATTGGCAAAGATGCATTTAACGGCTGCAATGCAAGTATATGCTGTATTGCAGAAACCAAGCCGAGCAATTGGAATGAAAGCTGGGCGCCCGAAGGAGCCTACGTAACGTGGAACAGCGATAAGCATTACGTTTTAAACGAGGACGGAAAATCGTACAGCTATACTGCGCAAGGGCTTAATCTTACCGACGTTAAGATTTTATCCGAGTATAAAAACCTCCCCGTTACCGCTATTACCGACGGCGCGTTTAAAAATTATACGTCCTTAAAGACGGTCTATATTCCCGAAAGTATTAAAACAATAGGTAAAAATGCGTTCGAGAACTGCACAGGACTTACCGAAATAGTCCTTCCCGACAGCGTTCAAGAGTTAGGAGATTATGCGTTTTACGGCTGTACGTCGCTAACAACAGCTGATTTAGGCAATAACACCATGCTCTTTGATATGGGAGAATTTGCCTTTGAAAATTGCCTCAAACTTACCGAAATTGCTATTCCCGATGGACTTCAAACAATAAGTAAAGGCGCGTTTAAAGGCTGCTCGTCGCTGAAAACCGTTTCCTTTGGCACTGAAAGTCAGCTTTATACCGTTGGTGTCGAAGCCTTCGCCTCTTGTACGGGGCTTAAAAATATAGTCTTACCGAATTATGTTAGCAAGGTGGGGGCACAAGCGTTTGAGAATTGTACCGATCTTGAAACGGTTAATCTTGGCAGCTCCTTGTACGTAATTGAGGATTATGCGTTTAACGGCTGCTCGCGGCTTACCGAAATTTCCGTATCGGATAAACTGCAAACGATTGGTGAACACGCATTTGTCGGTTGTACGTCGCTTGCCGAGATTTCCTTGCCCGACAGCTTAAAAACGATTGGTAAATATGCGTTTAACGGCTGCGCGGCACTTGAAACCGTTAGATTTACAGAAAACAGCACTCTTGAAAACATTGACGACAGAGCCTTTGAAAACTGTGTAAAGCTTTCCGATATTAAGCTCGGAGACGATCTTGTCGGAATAGGAAAGTATGCTTTCGCGGGCTGTACGTCGCTTTCAAGTATAAAAATACCTGCAAGTGTTACTTCTATTGGTTCAAGCGCGTTTTATCTTTGCACCGGACTTAACGACGTAACCATTCAAAGCGGTATTACTTATATTGGTAACTCCGCATTCTCCGGCTGCACGGGTATTACAAGCCTTACGCTTCCCGATAGCATCACCGAAATAGGCGAAAACGCCTTCTTTAACTGCACGGGGCTTACCGAAATCACGCTTCCGAGCAATCTTGTCAGGCTGTCTTACGGAGCGTTTGCCGGTTGTGAAAGGCTTACCGCTATAACCATTCCGTTTGGTGTTCAGTATATTAGCGAAGCGACATTTTCCGGCTGCATCGCGCTTGAAAGCGTAACGTTTTTAGGTTCAAACGTGAATAAGATTTACGAAAGAGCGTTTTATAACTGCAAATCTCTTTCGAGCATAACGCTTCCCGACGTAGTTATGCTAATAGAGGACGAGGCATTTTACGGATGCACAGCCTTAAAGAGCGTTACTATGGGCACTTTGTTAAACACAATAAGATACCGTGCGTTTTATAACTGTACCGAACTTACCGAAATTAATTATAAGGGCACAGAGCAGGATTTCGCCGCGATAAGCAAGGGTAACGAATGGAACGAATACGATAATAACGGAGTCAGCGAAAAGCTAAGCTATACAATTAATTTCAACTATACCGGAAAATAATGTTTTCCGATTTTAACACGAAAAAACATTAAAAGGGACGATTTATGAGTACATTTAAAAAGTTAGTAGTTTTTTAACTGTTTTTCGTAATGATTTTTACAGCTGTCTTTACCTTTTCCTCTTGCGGAAACGGCAAGGACAAGTCAAAAATTATCATTATTTCGGAGGAAATCTTTAAATCAGAGATTAAAACGAAGGGTTTGGATACGGTAAATACGATAAACTTTACCGTATCCTACAATTATACCGGAGAATAAAACACATTTTTAAACAGGGTAGTTTTATGAGTAAAATAAAAAAGACAGTCGCATATTTATTACTTTTCTTTATTATCCTTTCTGTCGCCTCACTTTCCGCCTGCAAAGGCAGTCCGGAAGACAGCGAAGGCGGAGGAGCTTCAGAGGATAGCGAGATATTTGAGGATAAATCGGATATTTTTATAGTTTCCGAGGAGACCTTTAACACGCAGATAAAAAGCAAAAGTAAAACCAACTTTAAATTTTCGCCGGAGAAGATATACGAAAAAAGGGAAAAACACATTCTTGGCGAAAAGAAGTATTACGCGCTGTTTTACGTTAAGGACGCCGTGATTAAAGAGGCGGATATAATGATATCCATTCAATATGAAGGCACACTTGACGACGAAATTTACGTTGGTACTTCAAAGGGAAAGGTTACCGGAGAAAGACGCGGGCTTACCTCCTGCACGGTAACGAGAGAAGGCAAGACGGTAAAGGCGAACCTGTTTTTAGCGGTTGGCTTTACCGTTGATAAAATCTCGGACGCTTCAAATTCGAGCCAGCTTCCCATCTACTTTTGGGGATACTCCAAATACGATTACTCGGAGGACGCGAGAAACAACGTTGACACAAGAATTGAAAAGAAAATAAACGTATTTCATGAAAAGCAGATTAGTGCCGCTTCCTCGATAAAATATCTTACCGAAAACGATTTTAAAAGCGGCAGCTACGGGGATAAGCTCGCCGATACGGCGGAAAACGTAGCAATAGGTGATAAAATATACGCCGTTATCGACTATAAGCTTTCGGGAGGACGGCTTATAGAGGAAATGGACATTCTTACAATGTCTTTGACCGCCAAGGGCAGCGACGGAGCGAAATTTACGCTTTCGGTAGAGGAGTTTCCTACGGCTGATTACAGTCAAACGGGCGCAAGCGTTACGGCAAGCTTTAAAATTTACGGTGCGGTATCGGAGGAAAAGCTTTTCAGGTTTATCGTATCTATTTTGCCGGAAAGCGCGGGAAATATATCGATAAATACCGAGATTTACGGAGAAAAAATATCGGTTACAGAGGGCGAAAGTGCTTCGGAAAAGCTTGAAATAACCGGGGATACCGTATCGGAAAGTAAGCTTGAATATACGCTTTCTGCCGATGGAAAATACTATATTGTAACGGGACTCGGCGGAGAAAACAGGGAGGAAATTAAAATTCCGTTAACGTATAACGCTCTTCCCGTCAAGGAGATAGCCGACAACGTTTTTTCAAACGTTTCATACATTAAAAAGGTTGAACTCACGGACGTTATTAAAAAAATAGGCGCTAACGCGTTCAGGGGCTGCGTAGGACTTGAAAGCATTATAATTCCGAGCTACGTTACAGTTATCGGAGATAACGCCTTTGCGGACTGTCCCGATACGGGAATATACTGTAAAGCAGAAAGACGCCCTGATACCTGGAGTGAAACGTGGGCCCCCGCCGACGCTTACGTTTTGTGGGGATACAGCTGGATGATGTTTAAATCGAACGACAGCGGTTATTCATTTACACAAAACGGCATGGGAGAAAACGTTGCCATACCGAGAGAATATAACGGAAAGCCTGTTACGGAAATATCCAGCGTAGGTTATCCCCAAAAAACCTTAAAAAAGGTTATAATTCCTGACACGGTAAAGCTGATAGGGCAAAAGGCTTTTGAAGGCTGCACCGCGCTTAAAGAGATTGTAATACCGGACAGCGTTGAGGGAATAGGACAAAGCGCATTTTACGGTTGCACAGCTCTCAGAACGGTTATCCTTGGTGAAAACAGTAGCCTTAGGTACATTTCCAAATGGGCGTTTTATGAATGCACAGCTCTAACAAGCTTTACCGTTACGAAAAACGTAACCAGCATAAGCGAAAACGCGTTTCTTTCATGCGAAAAGCTTGTTGAGGTTATAAATAAATCGTCGCTTACCTTTACTTTAGGCGCGGATACGAACGGCTGTATAACCAAGTACGCTTTAAAGGTACATTCGGGAAGCAGCGAGATAGCTAATAAAAACGGATATCAGTTCTATACTCATAACGGAAAAAATTATCTTCTCGGCTACGTTGGAGATCAGACGGCTCTTTCCTTACCTGTTAGCTATAACGGCACCTCTTACGAGATTTATAAATACGCTTTTTATGAAAACCCCGAAATTATCGGCATAGACATACCAAACGGAGTAACTCGAATAGGTAAATATGCGTTTTATATATGTCCCTCTCTTACAGACGTTACCGTTTCCTCGGACGTTGAAGCGATTGAGGAATATGCTTTTTATAGCTGTAAGGTGCTTAAAACCCTTGATTTACCTGAAAGCGGTAAGCTGAAAAATATAGGCGGATACGCGTTTTACGGCTGTGTAAAGCTTGCAGACATTGCTTTGCCGGACAGTATAACGCATATAGAATCAGCAGCGTTTACAGACACCTCTCATTATAATAATACTTCAAATTGGGTAAACGGATTTCTTTATATCGGAAAGCATCTTATTAAAGCGGAAGCAAGTAAAGTTATTCATTTTATAGATATCAAAGAGGGAACGTTAAGTGTTGCCGCCGGCGCGATGTCGGGCTGCAACCTCGTAGTAAGAGTTAAGGTTCCGGAGAGTGTAAAGCATATAGGCTCCTCGGCGTTTTCAAACTGTAATAAGCTTGTTGAGGTGATAAATAAATCGACTCTCGATATAACGAAAGACAGCTACGGTCTTAAAGCGTTTGTTGTTCACCCCGAATCAAGCAAGATTGCATTTATAAACGATTATATGTTCTTTACCTCGGACGGCGTAAGCTATCTAATCGGATATACCGGAGCGGACACCGAGCTTACCTTGCCGGAAGACTTTAACGGAGAAGGCTATGAGATTTATAAATACGCGTTTTATGAACGTGCAGACCTTACGAAGGTAATTATACCGAATAACGTAACGGTTATCGGAGAAAAAGCCTTTTACAACTGTGAGGGAATTATCGAAATTACTATTCCCGACAGTGTAACCGCGATAGGGGACAGGGCGTTTTACAGCTGTGACAATCTTAAAAAGGTAACGGTCGGAATTGGAGTAAAATCTATTGAAAACGCAGCGTTCATGGGTTGCAGTACTCTTCAAGGAGTATATATCAGCGACATTTCAAAATGGTGTGAAATAGAATTTGGAAACTGCTATTCAAATCCGATATTTTTCGCGAAAAATCTGTACCTTAACGGTGTTCTCGTAACCGAGCTTAAAATTCCGAGCGGTGTAACTCATATCAGCAGCAACGCATTTTATAACTGCACTTCTATTCAATACGTATATATACCTACGAGCGTAACGAATATAGGTGAATACGCATTTTACGGCCACACCGATACCCTAAACTTTGTCTATCAAGGCACAGAGACGCAGTGGAACGGAATAACAAAGGAAAGCTACTGGTTTAACGGCAGAATAAGGGTTACGTATAATCATACCGACAGCTGGTGAGCGGAAATCGGGCTGAATAACGTAGTAAACAGAAAAAGGACGGGTTAGAGAAGCGATAACGTTAAGTTTGCTTCAAAAACTGTCCTTTTTTCGTTTAATAAATTTAAAGGCTCTCGCTAAACCTAATCTCCGCGCCGAGAGAGGTTAGCTTTTTAACCGTGTCGGAGTAACCGCGGCTGATAAAATGCGTGTTTTCAATGATAGTCGTACCTTTTGCCGAGAGCGCGGCTAAAATAAGCGCCGCGCCGCCGCGTAGGTCGGTGGCTTTTACCGTTCCCCCTACAAGACGGGTTCCGCCAATAACGGTAAGCACGCTTCCGTCAATGTCGCATTTCATACCGAGCCTTTTCAGTGGCTCTGTGTACTGAAAACGCGACCTAAACACCGCCTCGTTAATCCTGCTTATCCCTCTCGCCTTGCTCATTAATACCGCGAGCTGTGGATGAAGGTCGGTAGGGAAGCCGGGGTAAGGCGCGGTGCTAACGCTTGTCGGGGCTAAATTCTCGGCGCATACGCTTACAGTGTCTCCGCAGACCCGAACCTCGGCGTTCATTTCTTTAAGAACGTCTAAAACGGACGAAAGATGTTCGACAGGTGCGCCCTCGCATCTTACCTCGCCGCCGCTTATAAGCGCGGCAAAAAGATAGGTTCCAGCCTCTATCATATCGGTGGAAACGGAAAATTCAGCTCCGTGAAGGGCGGGTTGTCCTATTACCGTTATTTCATCTGTACCTGCGCCGCGTATCTCTGCTCCTGCCGCATTAAGAAAAGCGCATACGTCAGATACGTGCGGCTCTCTTGCCGCGTTTTTTATTACAGTTTTTCCGCTTGCGCGCGCAGCGGCGATTATAGTATTAACCGTACCGCCAACGGTTTTTTCGGGAAATTCCACGACGGAACCGTAAAGACCGTTTTTCGCTTCGATAGTAAGGTATTCGCCGTTATCCTTGCAAACGGCGCCGAGCGCTTCCATAGCGCTTATGTGGTAATTAAGGGGACGCGATCCGAAATTACAGCCGCCGACCGAAAGCGTCTCACAGCTTCCAAACCTACCAAGAAGCGCGCCGATAAGATAGCTTGACGCACGCATACGGCTGAGCAGCTCACTCGGGAGCGGCCTTGGAGACGCGTTTTCGGTATTTATAATCAGCGTGTTTTCGGCGTAATATATTACCTCACAGCCGAGGAGCTTAAGTATTGAAATGCAGTCAAAAACGTCGGAAATATCGGGAAGACCGGATATTTTAACCGTTTTTTCCGTAATAAGAGATGAGATAAGAACCGCGACGGCTGAGTTTTTAGAGCCTTGAACCCGTACGCTTCCTGAAAGCTTCTTTCCGCCGTCGATAAAATAAAACCCCACTGTTTTTACACTCCTTTCCTTCATTAACTGCTAATATCTTATGCAAAGAAGGAAATTTGGTTAAAACAGTGGGGTTTTTAGTATTTAATTTTTATTTTAAGCTCTGAAATGCGATTTACGCTTCTTCGGAGGAGCTTTCTTCAGAGGTGATTTCGGAGCCTTCTGCTTCGACCTTGGCAGCCTTTATCTTACGTGCGGAAAGAACTACTATTGAAGCCAGCGGAACGAGAGCGAGAACGTTGGGGATAACCATAAGATTATTAAACATATCGGTAAGCTCCCAGACAAGGTCGTTCGGGAAAAGCGAGCCGAGGAATATAAAGCCTATTGCAATTACAGTATAAACCAAAGAAGCTTTTTTGCCGAAAAGATACGTGAAATTGACCTTTCCAAAGAAGTTCCAGCTTATAATGGTTGAAAATGCGAAGAAGAAGAGACAGATTGCAACCAGAATATTTCCTGCAGTCGTTCCAAAGAGCGTAGAGAACGCAAGCTGAAGCATATTTGTTTTGCTTACTCCGTCGAGGTTTCCACCGAGTCTGCCGTAGAAGGTAGAGATAACAACGAGAGCGGTCATGGTGAGAACAACGAAGGTGTCGATAAATACGCCTATCATGGCAACGATGCCCTGCTCGTGAGGCTCTTTAACGTTAGCCATCGCGTGAGCGTGAGGTGTTGAACCCATACCGGCTTCGTTAGAGAAGAGACCGCGCTTTGCGCCCTGGCTGATTGCGGTTTTAAGCGCCCAGCCTATCGAACCGCCGATTACTGCGTTCGGTACAAATGCGTACTTGAAGATAAGACCGAAGGTTACGGGAATATACTTGATATTAAATCCAAGCATGATAAATCCAAGAACGAGATAAAGTCCCGCCATTACAGGAACTATCTTTTCTGTTACCGATGCAATTCTCTGTATTCCGCCGATAAATATAAACGCTGAGATAACGACGAGAATGAGACCGATTATCCAGCCGGAGATGTTAAGCGCGGTGCCCATAGTTTCTGCGATTGAGTTAGACTGAACCATAGCGCCCATAAATCCGAGAGCGCAGGTGGTTGATACTGCGAAAAATCCCGCGAGGAACTTTCCGAGCTTTCCTTTATATGCTTTCTTAATGTAATAAACAGGGCCGCCCTGAACCGAGCCGTCCTCGCTCACAACACGGGTTTTCTGTGCGAGAATTGCCTCGGCGTAAATAGTAGCCATACCGAAGAAAGCTATAATCCACATCCAGAATATAGCACCGGGACCTCCGATAAGTATTGCTCCGCAGGCTCCGACTATGTTACCGGTACCTACCTGAGCTGAAATTGCTGTTGCAAGCGCCTGGAAGGAGGAAAGACCGCCCTTTTCCTTGCCGCCATTCATTGAAAAGTTTCCGAATACCTTTTTCATTCCCTCTCCGAAGCAGCGAACCTGAACGAATTTCGTTCTTATTGTAAAGAAGAGTCCGCATCCGATAAGAAGAAAGAGAAGTATGTAATCGGATAAATACGCGTTAATCGTTTGTACGATTTTTAAAATTGTTTCCATTGTTTGCTCCTTTATATAAAATTATTTTTAAACAAAAAAATTCAAGCCCGAGAAGGCTTGAACAAGGAAACGTCAAATTCAAAAATAAAAAGGGTGAATTTGATGCGCCTTGTCCTTTTGCTTGAGAGTTTTTAGCCCCTTCAGCATCCTTAACGGAATTCTCCAAAGCTCTGTCCACCGACGGTTGCTTTCGCTTCCTTCGGTTTCGTACAGAAAATCATCGTTTCCCATTATAACACATTTGTTTATGCTTGTCAATACGTAAATTTGATAATTTTCGATTTTTTTCAGTCGTTAAAATATCCTTGCCAAATGTTTTCATATTCATTATTAGAAAATCTTTTGAATGTCGATACAAAGCGCGACACAGACGAATGTTGCTTTTGTAGGGTGCGGCGTCCTTGACGCCTCGTTTTTAAATATAAACAACATAAATTCGGTTTTTTATTTTTATTTCAGCTCACACTTGAAAATATTTATGCGGTATGCTATAATGGATTTACATAGAAATTTTATTGCTTAAAGCGTTTTTAAAAGGTGTAAAAATGAAAATAATGTTTGTATGCCACGGAAATATATGCCGAAGCCATATGGCGGAATTTATATTTAAGGATATGCTGAAAAAGGCGGGGATTTTGTCGCACTTTACCGTCGCATCGTCCGCTACAAGCACCGAGGAAATATGGAACGGGGTAGGAAATCCCGTATATCCACCCGCCAAAAGAGAGCTGTTAAAGCACGGCATTTCCGCTGACGGCAAGCGTGCGGTACAGCTTCAAAAAAGCGATTACGGGGAATATGACCTTTTTCTCTGTATGGACGGCAGTAACGTCCGTAACGCGCTGAGAATACTCGGGAGCGACAGGGACGGAAAGGTTAAAAAGCTGCTTTCACTTACAGGAAGCGAAAGAGACGTAGCGGACCCATGGTACACCGACGATTTTGAAGCGGCATATAGCGACATATACAGCGGCTGTAAGGCCTTGTTTGATTTAGTTACAAAGGAGAAACCGGTAAATGATTAAAACCTTTTCGAACGGGCTTCTCGGCTCAAATACACATCTTTATTATGACGAAAAGAGCGACGAGGGAATGGTAATTGACTGCGGAAATAATCCCGCCGACGTTAATTTATTTTGTATGCAAAAGGGTATTAAAGTCAAATACGTTGTTCTTACACACGGTCATTACGACCACGCACACTACGTCAATGAGTACAAAAACACCTTTAAAACGGCGAAAACCGTCTCACACAAGGACGAAATAGCTGTTTTAAGCAACCCGTCGGCAAACGTTTCGGAGTATTTCGGTAAGGGGGCGGTTTATCCGAGCCCTGACGAAACGGTAAAGGACGGAGATACGCTCGAAATAGGGGAGAGCGTATTCGAGGTCTTGCATACTCCGGGGCACACACCGGGAGGAATATGTATTTACTGTGAAAAAGAGAAGATAATGTTCACGGGAGACACGCTGTTTTGCGGCGGAGTAGGAAGAACTGACTTTTTGTACGGAGACTACGGCGCTATGCATCGCTCACTTCAAACACTCCTTAAAATGGACGGAGATATTGATTTTTACAGCGGACACGGAATGTCGGGGAAAATAAAAAACGAAAGGTATTAGTAGAAAAGGGGGAAAAGCCCCCTTTTTTTACTTCTTTTGACACAGAAAAAATAATATAAAATAATTATCAAAAAACTATTGACATTTGCGGAAAAATATGCTATAATTGTTATACCTCTGCGGAGAGGCTTTTTTTGTGTGCAGATTTTTTCTTCGCTGAGGGAGATAAAAGAGCGACGGTTTTGCGTCGGTCAAATCAAAATTCAGGAGGTGCAACCAAGTGAGAGTTAAGGTTACATTAGCTTGCTCGGAGTGCAAGCAGCGCAATTACGATACTACCAAAAACAAGAAAAACGATCCGGACAGACTCGAAATGAACAAGTATTGTCCTTTTTGCCGTAAGCACACTCCCCACAAAGAAACCAAATAAGGAGGGGTGTTAAATGGCAGATGAAATCAACAAGAAGTTTGACGAGGAGGACGTTCTCGGAGAGGAAGCAGTTGAAGGTGCTACGGAGGAAGTAAGCGAAACCGCCGAGCTGGAGACCGCTTTAGTTGCCGCATCGGAAACCAAGCCTGCGTCAGCGTCGGAGACGAAGCCCGCGAAGAAATCAAAGGAGGCTAAAAAGCCTAACATATTTGTTCGCATAGGCCGTTCTCTTAAAAAATTCTGGAAATCAATGAAGAGCGAGCTTAAAAGAGTTACCTGGATAAGCCGCAAGCAGACCTTTACAAGCACACTGTTAGTTCTCGTTTGTATGGCAATATCTATGGTCGTAATAGGCCTTCTCGACGTAGGTCTTTCCGTTGGACTCGAAGCAATTGCAAATCTGTTTTAATTAAGGAGACTTGTAATGAGTGATTTCAGCGATGCAATTCAGGAGATACGGTGGTACGTAGTACACACATATTCCGGATACGAAAACAAAGTAAAAAACAGTTTAGAGAAGATTATCGAAAACCGTGGACTTCACGAAGAGATAGTTGACATCAGAATCCCGGTACAAATAGTACAGGAGGGGGATAAAGAGGTCGAGGTTAAGCTTTTTCCCAGCTACGTTATGGTAAGAATGCTTATGAACGACGCAAACTGGCACGTAGTCAGAAATATTACGGGTGTAACGGGCTTTGTTGGCCCCGGATCTAAACCCGTTCCGCTTTCCGACGCCGAGGTTGCCAGAATGGGAATCGAGATTGAAACGGTTACTCTCGATTACGAAATCGGAGACGAGGTTAAAATCGTCGAAGGACCTCTTGCAAGCTATTCCGGAACAGTACAGTCTATATCCGATGATAAAAAGACAGTTACCGTTCTTGCGTCTATGTTTGGAAGAGTTACGCCTGTTGACCTTAAGTCAAATCAGGTAGAGAAAATTTTGCAGTAAGTTTTGCAGAGTACTTATAACTGCGTAAATCAGTGGGAGGGAGACTATGAGCTCCCGAATAAAAATAACCACCTTAGGAGGAATTTAAAATGGCAAAGAAGATTACCGGGTATATAAAGCTTCAGATCCCGGCAGGTAAAGCAACACCCCAACCCCCGATCGGTCCTGCGCTCGGTGCGCACGGCGTATCGATCCCGAACTTCACTAAGGAGTTCAACGAAAGAACCAAGACTCAGATGGGACTTATTATCCCTGTTGTAATTACTGTTTACGCTGACCGTTCTTTCACCTTTATCACCAACACTCCTCCGCCTCCCGTACTTATTAAGAAGGCTGCCGGTATAGAGACCGCTTCCGCAACTCCGAACAAGACCAAGGTAGCAAAGCTTACCAAGGAGCAGGTTCGTCAGATAGCTGAAACCAAGATGCCCGACCTCAACGCAGCGTCTATTGAGGCTGCAATGAGCATGGTAGCCGGAACTGCCCGTTCTATGGGTGTTACGGTTGAAGAGTGAACGGAGGTAAATAGAAATGGCTAACAAGAAATATAATGAGAGCTTAGCCCTTATCGAAAAGGGTAAGCAGTATGATTCTGCAGAGGCTATTGACCTCGTTTGCAAGACCGCAAAGGCAAAATTCGACGAAACCATCGAGCTTCACGTTCGTCTCGGTGTTGACTCCCGTCATGCTGACCAGCAGGTTAGAGGCGCGGTTGTTCTTCCCAACGGAACCGGTAAAACTGTTCGTACCCTCGTTTTCTGTAAGGAAAACCTCTACGCTGCAGCAAAAGAAGCAGGTGCTGACTACGTTGGCGGCGTTGATTTCGTTGAGAAAATCACCAAAGAGAACTGGTTTGACTTCGATATCGTTATAGCAACCCCCGACATGATGGGTGTTATCGGACGTCTCGGTAAGGTTCTCGGTCCTAAGGGACTTATGCCTAACCCGAAGGCAGGAACGGTTACTATGGACGTTGCCCGTGCTGTTAACGAAGCTAAGGCAGGTAAGATAGAGTACCGTCTCGCCAAGACTAACATCATTCACTGTCCTATCGGTAAGGCTTCCTTCGGAGCAGAGAAGCTCGGAGAGAACTTCGACGCTCTTATGGGTGCTATTATCAAGGCGAAGCCGGCTGCTGCTAAGGGTCAGTACATCAAGAGCTGCGTTATAGCTTCCACGATGGGCCCCGGCATCAAGATTAACTCCGCTAAACTCGGAGGCTAATTTAAAATTTAATAATAAAAATCGGTCTGTTTTACGGGCCGATTTTTTATTATATAACGAAAAAAGAAGCAAATTTCCTTTAATCTAACATAAAAAACAGATAAATGCGGAGATATTAATCGCAAATATCTGTTTTTTTATTTTATTTTCAAAAAAACGAATAATACGGAGTTAAAGGTAAAAAATAGATGTATAGCAAAAAACAGAATTTCCCGAAAGGAAGACAGAAATGACATTTTCTTATGTAATTACCGATGAAAACGGAATACACGCAAGACCTGCGGGCATGCTGGTTAAGCTTGCAAAAGAAACCCCCGACAGAATAACTGTTAAGAATAAAGAAAAAAGCGCCGATGCTACAAGGCTTTTTGCGCTTATGGCGCTCGGAGCTAAAAAAGGAGATACTCTTGAATTTACCGTTACGGGCGAAAACGCAGAGGAGACCGCGGTCAGACTAAGAGAGTTTTGCGTTAAGACGTTATAAACTTAATATAAGGCTAAAAATACGGGGAGGGTGTTTTTTATAAATAATGAAAGAGCTTAAACACAGAGGGATAGCGGCAAGTAACGGAATTGCCGTCGGAAAGCTCCGTTTTTTTAAAAACAGCATGGATAAAATTCCGGAATATACCGTCTATCATACGGAAAGCGAAATTTTAAGATATGAAAACGCAAGGAAAATAGCTGACGGAGAGCTAAACGACTTATATAATAAGGCGATAGATGGTGCGGGAGAGGATAGCGCGGAGATATTTTCAATTCACAGAATGATGCTTGATGATCCGGATTTTACCGATAATATAAAGAAGAATATAAGTGAAAAGCGAATGAATGCGGAAAAAGCCGTTTCCGAAGCTGCGTTAAGCTTTATAGATATTCTTGAGGGGACCGGAGAAAGCTATCTTATGGCAAGAGCCACCGACGTAAGAGACATTTCGGAACGGGTTATTAAAATTCTTCTTGGAAAAACGACGTCGCCTAAGCTCTTTGATGAAAAATGTATTATATATACCGATGATTTGACGCCGAGCGAGGCACTTCAGCTTGACAAAAGCAAAATACTTGCGTTTATGACCGCGTACGGTTCGTCAAGCTCTCATACGGCGATTTTAGCCAGAACAAGCGGCATTCCGTGTATCGTTGGGTGTGGAGTGCTCCCAAACGAGACAGACGGTAAAAACGTCGTTTTAGACGGTGGAACGGGTGGATACGAAATAGAGCCTTCAGAGGAAACGCTTGAGTATTACAAAAAAATGATGATGGAGGAAAGACTTAAAAAAGAGAAGCTTTCAGCACTTATCGGACTTCCAAGCGTAACAAAAGGCGGAAAAAAGGTTCTGCTTTACGCCAATATAGGCAGTAGGCAGGACGTTAAAGCGGTAATTGACAACGATGCAGAGGGAATAGGACTTTTTCGTACAGAGTTTATTTTTATTGAAAAAAACGCTCTTCCAACCGAGGAGGAGCAGTTTATAATATACAGCGACCTTGCCAGGCGAATGGGCGGAAAGCGGGTTATAATACGTACTCTTGATATAGGAGCGGATAAAACGGCTGAATATTTAAAGCTACCGATAGAGGAGAATCCTGCGCTCGGGCTTCGCGGAGTACGTCTTTGTCTATATAAAAACGATATATTCCGCTGTCAGCTAAGGGCAATTCTCAGAGCCTCGGTATTCGGCAAAATAGCCGTTATGATTCCAATGATTGCCTCAGTTTTTGAAATAAAAGAGGTAAAAAGGGTAATAAAAGAGGTTAAGGACGAGCTTGAGAGGGAAAAAATAGCCTTTGACCATCTTATAGAAACGGGAATTATGATTGAAACACCTGCGGCGGCAATTTCTTCCGATATACTTGCTCACGAGGTGGATTTTTTCAGCATAGGTACGAATGACCTTACACAGTACACATTAGCGGCCGACAGACAAAACCCAACCGTCGGAGCATATTACAGACAGGATCACGAGGCGGTTATGTGGCTTATAAAAAGAGTATGTAAAAACGCCCATAAAGCGGGAATCTGGGTTGGTGTATGCGGCGAGATTGCTTCTGATCTGTCCATGACGAAAAAGCTTTTAAGCTACGGCGTTGACGAGCTTTCTGTTTCGCCCCCTATGGTGCTTCCAATAAGGGAGAAAATAAGGAATTTGTAAAAATACCTCTTTGCGATGTCTTAAAACGATATTATTGATTTAAGAAAAAGCTTAATTGCTGTTAATAAAGACAACGGTTAAAATAAACACTTAATTATTATGCTTATAAATAAAACAACGGCGGTTAAGCAAAATACAGTAAAAACGGAGGAAGTTAATGAACGGTTTATTTTCAGTAAGCAAAAACGAGGTTATCTGCTCGCTGTACGCTCCCGTAAACGGAAAGGTAGTGCCGCAAAGCGAGATACCTGACGAGGTTTTTTCTGCAGGTATGCTTGGCGAGGGAATAGGTATTATACCGAGCGACGGAAGCTTTGTCTCACCGGTAAAAGGAACGGTTGTTGATATAACGCCAACGCTTCACGCGTACAGTCTTTTATCAGACGAAGGAGCGGAGATACTTCTACACATAGGGATAGATACGGTTGAGCTTAAAGGCAAAGGGTTTGAAAATCTTGTTAATGTTGGGGACAGAGTTGACGTCGGCACACCTCTTGCGAAGGTTGATTTGGGTGTTATACGAAACGAGGGGTATTCCACGGTAACGGCAGTTATTATCATTAATTCCGACTCGTTATCACAAATTACGACCTTTGTCGGAGATAGCAAGGCGTCAAAAAGCGAAATATTTAAATGTGTAATGAAAAAAGAATCGCATAAAAGTTAATATAGAGATATAATGTTGATTATTAGGATAATATACACGCATTTATCAATAAATGTAATATATTATCACAAATAATTCTTGTTATAAAATAAAATTTCACAGAAAGGTGATATAAAAATGGCAAATGAAGCTACGGTAAGCGCCGACACAAAATTAAAACGCGGGGGGCAGTTCTTTGCTGTAATGCAAAGAGTTGGGCGTTCATTTATGCTCCCGATAGCTCTACTTCCGATTGCAGGACTTCTGCTTGGGATAGGCTCATCACTCACAAATCAGACAATGGTAAACTCATTTGGACTTACAGGAATTTTAGGAACCGGTAAGCCGCTTTACAATATAATGCTTATACTCGCCGATACCGGAAGCATTATATTCTCAAATCTTCCAATACTTTTTGCTATGGGAATTGCTCTTGGCATGGCTGACAACGAAAAGGGCGCGGCTGTTCTTTCAGCGGCAATCTCGTTTTTCGTAATGCACCAGACCATTTCCTCGTGCCTTAACGTGTCGGGAGAATTTGTAACCCCCACGCTCCCCACAGGCTCCGTTTCAAACGTAGTCGGAATACAGTCGCTTGAAATGGGAGTTTTCGGAGGTATAGTTGTAGGTCTTATAGTGGCGGCGCTTCACAACAGATTTTATAAAATAAAGCTGCCTAACGTTATTTCGTTTTTTGGCGGAGTAAGATTTGTACCGATTATATCCTCGGTTGCCTTTGTTGTAATAGGCGCTATAATGTTTTTCATTTGGCCCTTTGTGCAGAGAGGCATTCTCGGTCTCGGTAACCTTGTATTAAGCTCGGGATATGCAGGAACGTTTATTTACGGAGTTATTGAAAGAGCGCTTATTCCTTTCGGACTTCACCACGTATTCTATCTTCCTTTCTGGCAGACGGGAGTAGGGGGAAGCATGATGATAGACGGCGTTTTGGTAAGCGGAGCGCAGAATATCTTTTTTGCCGAGCTCGCCTCTCCCGCGGTAACGAGATTCAGCGTTTCCGCAACGAGATTTATGAGCGGAAAGTTTCCTCTTATGATTTTCGGGCTTCCCGGAGCGGCTCTTGCTATGTACCGCGTCGCAAAGCCCGAAAAAAGAAAGGTTGTCGGAGGACTCTTGTTATCAGCGGCTCTTACCTCGATTCTTTGCGGTATAACCGAGCCTCTTGAGTTCACTTTCCTGTTTGTTGCGCCGCTTTTATACGGTATTCACTGCGTATTTGCGGGACTTGCGTATATGCTTATGCATCTTCTTAACGTAGGTATAGGTATGACCTTCTCCGGCGGACTTATTGACTATATGTTGTTCGGAGTGCTTCAGGGCAACGCAAAATCAAACTGGGTTATGGTTCTTCCCGTTGGAGCGGCGTATTTTGTCCTTTATTACCTTGTATTTTCGGTTCTTATTAAAAAGAGGAACTATATTACCCCCGGAAGAGAAGGCGCGGACGTCGAAACAAAGCTTTATACAAGAAGCGATTATAATAACAGAGCGGCGAAAAAAGACATTGACGAGGGAATATCCGATATTATAGTTGCGGGGCTTGGCGGTACGGGGAATATTCAGACGGTTGACAGCTGCGCAACAAGACTGCGTGTAACGGTAAAGGACGAGACGCTCGTTTCAGACGCTATTTTACGCGATAGCGGTGCGTCGGGTGTTATTCATAAGGGAAAGGGCGTACAGATAATTTACGGCCCGAGAGTAACCGTTATTAAGAGCGAGCTCGAGGAATATATCGGTAGCAGAGAAAACTGATTTTTCGGATTAAAAAGCATCAAGTTTTTCTTAAAATCAAAGAAAAACGTATAAATCTTATAGAAAAAATAAAAATCCCCCCGTATAACGGGGGGTATTTCAGTTTCGGGCA
>JAZUBT010000002.1:0-58366 GCA_045638685.1 Eubacteriales bacterium
CCGCAGTTGTCCCAGAACTGAATGACGCTATCGTCCTCGGTTACCGAAAACGTATATCCTACTATGTAATACCTCTCCCCCGCCGTCAGGGTTTCAACATAGGGTACACGGTACTCTTCTTCATCTTTATTTTTCTCCCCTTCCGTCGCCGTTGTTACGGGCTTCTTGGCTTTAAATTCGGGATAGTCTGACTCTTTGATTATGTAACAGCTGTTAGAGGTATAGCCCTCCTTTGATACGTTGTCCTTTGAACAGCCAAAAAGAACTGTAACCGTAAACGCGGCAAGAGTTAAGATTAAAAGCGCGTATTTTAATTTTTTAAGCATTTCAAGACCTCTCCGGGTATTAAAATATTTTATTACATTTTACCACCGTTTGGCTTTATTGTCAACAGCTTTAAACAAAAAGCAACATTTTATAAACATAAAAACGCTTCGCCGCTCTTTTGCGATTGACAATTTTTAGAAAATATGATATAATTAAAAAACAAAAATCCCGAACGCTCTCGCATTCGGGAAATGGAGCTGGTGATGTGGCTTGGACACACGACCTGCTGATTACGAATCAGCTGCACTGCCAACTGTGCTACACCAGCGTTATTTAACGACTTTACGATTATATCATAAAAAAATCGTTTTGTCAAGAGATTTTTAAACAATATTTTTTTGATTGAAAATAATTGCCGCAAAGTCGCGCGCTTAATCTAACCGCTCGGTTTATGACGTTAAAACTGTTTTCAATTTAACAAAAACACGTAAAATTTATTTAGCCGTCTTACGGCGGCAGATTGAGGAATATATGAAGCTTACCGAAATATCAACAATAAAAGCGCTGTGTGCGCAGTTCGGATTTGGATTCAAAAAGAAGTTCGGACAAAATTTCCTTACGTCAGCCGAGGTTCCCGCAGATATAGCGCGTAACGCCGAGGGAATATACGCTCTTGAAATAGGCCCCGGATTTGGTACGCTTACAGCGGAGCTTTGTCAGGTCGCAAAAAAGGTGGTTGCGCTTGAAATAGACACCTCTCTTGCGCCGGTTCTCGAAACAACGGTAGGAGAATATAAAAATTTAAAGGTGTTTTTTAAGGACGCTATGAAAATAGACCTTGCCGAGCTTTGCCGCGAGGAGTTCGGAGACGGCGAGATAGCGGTATGCGCAAACCTCCCCTACTACATCACAACCCCAATTCTTCTTCATCTGCTTGAATCGGGGGTTAATTTCAAAAGTGTTACCGTAATGGTACAAAAAGAGGTTGCAGACAGACTTTGCGCCAAGGCGGGTACTCCCGAATACGGCGCGATAACTCTCACCTGCCAAAGGTACGGAAAAGTCAAAAAGCTGTTTGACGTGCCAAAGCACTGCTTTTATCCAAGCCCGAACGTTGATTCCTCGGTTATAACGATAATTCCCGCAGAAAAAGAGGAAATTTACGTAAAGGACGAGGAGCTTCTCAAAAAGATTATCAGAGCCACCTTTAACCAGCGTAGAAAGACGCTTGTAAACGCTCTTTCGGCAGAGATAAAGAATAAAACCAAGGAAGAGCTCACCGAAATCATAGTCTCTCTCGGTATGCGCGAGGATATACGAGGCGAAAAGCTAACCCTTGCCGAGTTTGCGGATATAGCAAACAAAATGTGATTTCGGAAGCGCTGTTAATTTACACACGAAATACGTAAGAAAACAGGCGCTTTACCGCATTATTTTGCTTAAATAGTGAATAATATGTAAAATCGAATTTTTATTAAAAATATTTCTTGAATTTTCAGGAGCTTTATAGTATAATGTAAAATGGGTAGGGATTGTGCTTACCCAAAGCGAAAAATAAATTGGTAATAAAAAATTATTATATATATGAGGAGAGGAACCACTATGACCAACAACAAAAAAGTCCTTGCTTGGATCGACGAAATGGCGAAGATGACCAAGCCCTCCGAGATCGTATGGATCGACGGAAGCGAGGAACAGGCAGAAAAACTCAGAGCCGAGGCTTGCTCTACGGGAGAGCTTATCAAGCTTAACGAGGAGCTTCTTCCCAACTGCTACCTCCACCGCACCGCAATAAACGACGTTGCGAGAGTTGAGGGCAGAACCTTTATCTGCACCAGCAAAAAAGAGGATGCAGGTAACATCAATAACTGGATGGACCCGCAGGAATGCTATGCTAAGCTTTCAAAGCTTTACGACGGCTCCATGGCAGGAAAAACAATGTATGTTATCCCCTATTCTATGGGTATCGTAGGCTCCGACTTCGCTAAGATCGGTATCGAGCTTACCGACTCCATCTACGTTGTACTCAACATGCTCATCATGACAAGAGTAGGTAAAAGCGTTATAGACGCTCTCGGTGATGACGGCGATTTCGTTAAGGGACTTCACGCACGCGCAGACATCGACGAGGAAAACCGTTATATCGTTCACTTTCCCGAGGACAACACCATCTGGTCGGTTAACTCCGGCTACGGCGGAAACGTTCTTCTCGGTAAAAAGTGCTTCGCTCTCCGTATAGCTTCCTACCTCGGACGCAAAGAGGGCTGGATGGCAGAGCACATGCTCATTCTCGGACTTGAAAATCCCGAGGGCGAGGTTAAATACATCTGCGCAGCATTCCCCTCCGCTTGCGGAAAGACCAACCTTGCAATGCTTATCCCGCCGGAAATTTACGCTAAGAAGGGATACAAGGTATGGTGCGTAGGAGACGACATCGCATGGCTTCGCGTAGGTCCTGACGGACGTCTCTGGGCAGTAAACCCCGAAAACGGCTTCTTCGGAGTTGCTCCGGGTACCAACGATAAGTCCAACCCCAACGCTCTTGCAACCACCAAGAAGAACACTATTTTCACTAACGTTGTACACAATCTTGACAACAATACCGTTTGGTGGGAAGGACTCGACAAGAATCCTCCGGCAAACGCTATCGACTGGAAGGGCAACAAGTGGGACTTCACTAAGTTCGACAAGAAGGACAAATCCACCTGCGGAGCTCATCCGAACTCCCGCTTTACCGCTATGGCAACCAACTGCCCCTGCATCTCCTCCGAGTTCAGCAATCCCGCAGGCGTTCCTGTATCCGCTATCGTATTCGGCGGACGCCGCGCAAAGACCGCTCCTCTGGTATATCAGTCCACCAGCTGGCAGAACGGTGCGTTCGTTGGTTCTATCATGGCTTCCGAGACAACCGCTGCTGCAGCGGGCGCTGTCGGCGTAGTACGCCGCGATCCTATGGCAATGCGTCCCTTTGTAGGATACGATATGGGCGACTACTTCGCACATTGGCTTGCTATGGGCACAAGAATCCCGAATCCTCCCAAAATTTTCCACGTAAACTGGTTCCGTACCGACGCCGAGGGCAACTTCATTTGGCCGGGATTCGGAGACAACATGCGTGTCCTCCTTTGGATACTTGACCGCTGCGCGGGCAAGGTAGATGCTGACATCACTCCTATCGGATACATTCCGAAGGCAGAGGATATTAACATCGAGGGACTTGACATCACACTTGATACCATAAAAGAGCTTCTCACCGTTGACAAGGCATCTTGGCTTGAGGACATCGAAAACATCAAGGAATTCTACAAGCAGATAGGCGACAGAGTTCCCGCTACCATGTACGATGAGCTCGCAGCTCTTGAAGCAAGACTTAAGGCGTAAGCTTAATTCGCTTCTCAAAAAAATAACCGCACGCCGCTCCTATGTAAATAGGTGCGGCGTGTTTTTTTCGAGATTTCTATAAAAGCTCACAGGGTACGGAAGCAGCGCTCTGTAAAAGTCGTTTTCCGCTTTGATTTTATAGCCCCCCTCTTTATTATTGTTTGTCTCCCGAGGGCGTAGCATCGCCCCGTATGCGTTTTTATCCCTTTCCTTGATGTCGCAGTCAAAGAAAAACAAGCGGAAGCTTGCAAAAACTCGTTTTCTATATTTTAACAAAAAAATGCACCGCCGAAGCGGTGCATTTAATATTTTTTGCTTTTTTACGAAGCCTTGCTTAGTCAACCTTCCAATCGTCAAGGTTGGTGTAGGTGTAGCTTGACGCACCGGACGAGAGCAAGCGGCAAACTACGGCAAACTTAACGGTTCCGGAGAGGTTTACACCCTTCGCGATAAGCTTACCAAGTCCAACACGGGAGTACTCAAGCTCAACCGAGCTAAGTCCGGTTTCGGGCAGGTAATCAGCCGGTCCGAAGGAGAAGTTGAAGTCGTAGGTCGCGCCCTTCGGCGTTACAAGCTGAACAAGCATACTCTTTCCGTCCATGGTAAGAATCGCAGTCTTTCCGTCATCACTGATGGTGCATTCCATTCCCCTAGGAGTATGAGCGAACCAGTAAACGGTGTGCTTCTTAGTAGGAGTAAGGGTAAACTCATCCTGAATAACTACAGTCGAGCGATTCTCGGTGAGGAGAAGACCTCTTCTACCGGATCCCTTAACCATTCTGTCAACGTAAGGCGCATCGTACGCTACCGACATATCAACGATAGCAAGCGCGGAGTTCGTACCGCTTTCATAGCGGAGCGTTTTAGAATATACGTCGTGCAGCTGGTCCCAGTTGGTTTTCTGACCCCTGTCTCCCTTCTCAAAGTTAGACGTGTCAACTCTTACGGGGTCTATAACCAGCGTGTTACTTCCTTCGGCTCGGTTTCTGTACAGCCAATATCCCTGAGGATTATTTTTATATGAAGGTTCAGTTCCGTCGCTGCCTGGCCTTTGGTACGCTACGATGTTATACTCGTCCTTACCGAGAACGGTGAAAAATCTTACGCCGTCAAACTCAACGATGAACGAGCCTATGTCGTGCATAGAGTGAGACCAGTTGTTCCATCCGCCGTGGAGTCCCGTGAAAACGTTTTCAGTCTCCCAGTCGGAACGGAATACGCTCATAGAAAGAGCGCTCCACGTGGTATCAAGGGCAAGATTAACGTCTGTTTTTATAAGCTCAGGCTGGTAGAAGAAGAGCGAAAATGTGTTGAGAGTAGTCTGCTCCTGAAGGTAGCGATTGACATAAACTGCTGCAATATCACTGTCGTTAAGCCTGTACGCCGCCCATAGCATAAGCGCGGTATTTGTAGCAGATGGTATTTCGTCGCTATCGTGATAGTTCCAACCACCAACTTCACCGGTTCCGATGTAAATGTTATAGTAGAAACCTTCTGCAAAGCCGGGAAGGTCGATAAAGCTTTGGTCAGTACCAAAAGCATTGTACATAGCCTGAAGAAGTACAGCGGAGTAGGTGGTACCGTAAGCCCAATAGACGTATCCCTCGGGATATCCTCCGTCAGGCGCGTAACCCGTCTTAAATCCCCACTGAATAGCAAAGTTGGTACAGTCAAGAGTATATTCGGTAGCCGCTCTGAAGTTTTCATTAACGTTTGCAAAGGCTATAAGGAAGGTTATAAGTCCGCCGTTACAAACCGCGTTGTAGTTGTTAACCCACATGTCCTGCGCATACAAGGACTCGGTGGTTATGTTATAGGGCTTCAGCAAAGGCTTCTCGCCTACGGTTTCACCGAACTCCTTAAGCTTTGCCGGTCCGGGATAATACCAACCTATACGTCCCTGATTCTTCAGCTTAATGAAGTCGCCTTCTTCTATCTGCTTGTCGGTCAGGTTCGCCTTATGCGCTTCAAAGTTAGCGGGGTCTCCCCACCACTGCATCGATTCACCGAAGCCAAGGAAGGTTCCGTAGCCTATTTCCCATGCAGCCTTTTCTATGGTTTTGCGATCCTCCTCGTCGAACCAATCGTACAGCCAGTTATATCCAATGGCATAGCCGTACATAATTTCTCCGAAGTCGAGAGGGTGTTCAACGTGCCAGGACGGGCACTTGGTCCATGGGTCAACAAACGTCGTAAAGTCAAGCATTGCGTTAAGAACAACCTGCGCGTAATCCTCATTGTCCGTCATCTTGTAGAGGAAGCTGTAAGGAACACAGAGATTCATGAACTCACGGGCAATATCAAGCATACGGTAACCATCGTAAAGATTGAATACAAACTTCTTGGTAGGAAGGTTTTTGTTGTATGACGATTCCAAATTGCGGAACCACGCTCCGTACAACGCATCCGTCTCAACAAGCTCACGAAGCTCGTCGATACGCTCCTGGTCAATAAGAAGCCTCATCGTTCCGTTGTCGGTTCCGTAGAGCGCATCCATATTCTGAAGAAGCTCTTTTCCGGTATAGTTGTCGTTTACAAGCTGAAGAATAAGGTCGTAAACCATGCTGTTGTTATCAAGAGAGTCCTCTTCGTAAGCCATACCGCTTTGGAAATAAAGGTGCTCCGTATCGGAGAATATCACAAGCCCCATCTTATTGTAGTAAAGCTTATAGCCAAAGAGAGACGCACAGTACTCCATAGGAAGCATTATGTAATCACCCATTACGACAGGTTTTACCGTCTTGGTCTGTCCGGGGATAAATCCGCGGTTATTTCCGGTAAAGGTTATATCGCGCGCGGGCGTAAACTCGTACGCAGTGCCGTTATAATTAAATGAAACCTTTTCTGCGCTTGCGGAAATGTTCGTCGCTCCTCTGTGCTGCGCGAGAATGGAAACGGGAACGTACGTCGTATAGGTATCCGCCTTTATTTCAACCAATTCCTTGCCCTCATCGAGAACGCAGCGGCTTTGGTTGTAAAGGTATTTGTTATGCTGATCGTAGAACAGAACGGCGTTCGCAATCTCGGGGTAGCTGCTAAAGAACTTCATAGTCCCGAACTTCTGCGTCTTTCTGTTGATTGTGTCGATAACAATCTCAACGCCGCTTGCATCCACTCCGTCAGCGGTGCTGAACGTGATTTTGGTGATGTTATTAACGCCTATCGGAGTTCCGATAACGGTCGATTCACTATTAGTCATTTCACTTAACGGAATGTTATACATCTGCCAGCCCGCGTGAATATTAAGCGCAACCGTTTTGTAGCCGTCTATGACATCCGTTCCGGGATTATCGCTTACAAGCGTTATTATCAGCTTGTAATCCTTTCCGGAAACGTTATTCATCCAGATACTGAGCTCCCTGTATAAGGTCATATCAGTCATATTTTCGGGAACAGCAAATTCCACCGTAGCCTTTTCGGCAGGCTTCCACGATGCGGAGCTTGTAGCCGTTTTAACTACGTCCGTTTTAACCGCGAGTCCGCTTGCCGTAATATTTTCGGCAACGTTGAAATCGACTACCGCCTCGGTAGCATACTTCAAGCCGTTATCGTCTTCCGTATTTTCCGGCGTATCCTTTTTACAAGCAAACAGCATTGTGCAAGAGCCTAATAAGGTCGCGAGTATGAGCAATACCGATATAGCTCTCTTCAAATAAATCAACCCTTTCTTTTTTAAAATCAAAAACTTTATAATAAGTATATCATAGCTTTTCCGAAAATGCAATCTCTAAATTGTAACATAATTATTAATCTTGCAAAAAAAACGCCCAATAACCGCCTTTTATTTGGGCAAAAATGTTCAATTTGTAACCTTTGACAAAGTTTTTGTTTTATTTTTGTAAAATGTGCATAATGCATAAAATCACCCGCGAAAAAACCTTTGCAATTGCTAAAATATTAACATTCTGTTCAACCATTTTTGAGTAAAACATAATATAATTTATATTAAGCAGTAGCATTACGATTACGTAAAAAACTACAAAGGAGAATGAAAATCAAAATGAAAATCAAGCGCATAGTAAGACTTACAGCTATCATTCTTACACTTGCCATGATGCCTCTTTGGATATTCGGCTGCGGAAGGCTTGACGCAAAGGTCGTTGACCGTTTTGCTGAGCTTATCGAGGGCGACGGCAAGATTGATACAAAATCTGAATCCGGAAAGCTTTATATCGCAGACCTTGACGCGAAGGCTACCGAGGTAAGCGGAACGATTTCTTCAAACGGCTCATGGCCGATTACCACCATCAAAAATGAGGACTCAACGGAAATCGCTCACTACAGAAAAATCTACACCTTAACCAAGGCGTGGGCTACTAAGGGATCCGCTTATTACCACAAGAGCTCGGTATTAAAAAACATTAAAGCTGCTCTTGAATACGGTTATACGCTTTATTACGGATTGCCCGTCGCGTACAGATCTCACAAGGACTGGACAATCAATGAGAAGCTTACCATTTCTGAGTTTCTTTTAAACACTCTCATTATTCTTGACCAAAACAACAAGCTCAGCGATAAGAATGTTGCGAAATACGCCGAGATACTTAACATAAGGATTCCCCTTCCTTATGGAACTGCGGTAAACGAAAACCGTACCCTGTATATAATGATGGGCACGGCGGCTCTTTTGGGCAACACCGACAAAATTAAGGAGCTTTCCGAAAGATACCTCACCGGCTCTTTTAATCTCGTAACCTCAGGTCAGGGACTTTACGCAGACGGCTCGTACATAACAGATGGCAACGTTGCTTCCTCGGGTTCTCACGGCATAATAGCATTTAACACCTTAACAAACCTTGTTTATGCGGTAAACGGAACCAAGGCAGACCTTCCGGATGACGTCAAAGCGGTTGATTTCCTTTACAACTGGGCAATCAACTCCGTTATTCCTTCAATATATAACGGCAGCTCGATAGCGGCAACAACCGGCTCCTACATAGCGCAGTCAGACGAGATGGGCGCACTCGGTGTTTCCACCATACTCCTTCTCACCGAGCTTCTCGATAACGAAAGAGCACGCGAGCTTAAATCTATTGTAAAGGCTTACGCTTCAAGCGATAACACCTCTTTTGTTCCCTACCTTACCGGATACGGTATCAACGCATTCCAGAAGATTGAGGAAGACAACAAGCTTACCTCTAAAACGATAAGCGGAGCGCACCCCTTTGCCGCTATGGATAAGCTTGTAATATCTGCTCCGAGATACTCCGCAGCGCTCTCTATTTCCTCTATCCGTTCCGCCAAGTTTGAAACAAGACCTATAAAGCTTGACATTAACAAAGAGGTTTACGGCGCGGTAAACGGAAGCGGTTGGTTTGAAGGCGACGGAATGCTTCTTTTAAGCAACCCATACTATCAAATCAATAACGTTTATTGGCAGTACGTAAACTACGGCAGACTCCCCGGAACAACAATTGACAACAGAACGACAACCCCCTCCGACTCCGGCGGATTTACCGGAATGACCTCTTACGCGGGCTTTGCTGCCCACGGTGATTTCTCGGTTGCGGCAAACCTTATGTGCAACAACAACAGCAACTATCTCTCCGACCTTACCGCAAAGAAGTCATGGTTCATATTCGATGACGAAATAGTTTGTCTCGGTGCCGGTATCTCCAACACCACCCTTGAACCCAAGACAAACACATTAAAGCCGCAAACAATAGAAACGGTTATAGAAAACATTTTCTACGGAGACAACAACTCTATCATTCTCTCAGCGGACGATCCCGGAAACCCGAACAACGAGCTCGTACCCAGCAGCTCTTCGTCGCTTCTCAGCAACTCTTCGCTCTACTTCTCAAGGTACGGCGGAATATACGTTCCTACTCTTAAGAACGACGCGCTCAACGCCCGTCGCAATCAAACCGCAGCCGGTAACTTTATTGAGCTTTGGTTTGACCACGGAGTAACCCCCAAGAACGCTACCTACGAATATGCAATTCTCCCCGGTTCGTCTATCTCGGAGTTCTTTGAGTACACCGAATCCGTTGGTTACACTGTAATTTCCAACAACGAGACGCTTCAGGCGGTCGCAGACGTTTCCTCCGGCGCTTCCGGATTCACCTTCTGGAAAGCAACAACGGTTGCTGATAACAACTCTGCATATACCGGTGTAATCAAGGGCGCTGACTTTGCATGTACCGTTCTTGTTAAAGAGGACGCAACAAGCATTACCGTTTCCATAGCTGATTTCACACACTTTGCAAATGACAACAAAGCCGGCGGCTCGATAACCATCGACGCAGCCCGCACGGTAGTAAGCGCTGACACAGGTCTTACCCTTAACGGTAACACTATAAAGGTTGACAGAAACGTCGCAGCCTTAGGACAGACACTTACTATTGTACTTGCCAAATAATAACGGTAAAAGCCGCCGCTTCGAAATGAAACGGCGGCTTGTTTTTATATTTTTTCATTCGTGTGTAACACCATGTGTCATATAACCGTAACGTAAATCGTAAAAAAACGAAAAAGAGCTTTGTCAGGCAAACAAAAAAAGAGCGAATGTTTTTCATCCGCTCTTTTTATTTAACTATTATTTCTTAGGCGAGGTAAGCTTATTAAGAAGCATAACAGACAGAATGATAACTCCGGTTACTATAAATATACCGAGCATACCCTTTCCCATCGTTTCAAGGGCTTTCCAGAACTTTTCCGGATTATACCCGAATTTTATACCGCCCTCGGTTACTGCTTCGGTAATCTCTCCGGCAACCTCCGAGCCTGCGTTAAGTATTTTATTTATAAAATTAAATTTCATATTAAATTCCCTCCATTACCGTATTAACCGAAGAAGCTTAGTATAAGTCCGCCCGCGATAACCGAGGCTATCTGACCGGAAACGTTAACACCTATCGAGTGCATAAGAAGGAAGTTCTGATTGTCCTCCTCAAGTCCCATTTTGTGTACAACTCTTGCCGACATCGGGAAAGCGGAAATACCCGCCGCGCCTATCATAGGATTGATTTTCTTTCCCTCGGGAAGGAAAAGGTTCATAAACTTAGCTATCATAACTCCGCCAAAGGTATCGAATACGAAGGCGATAAGTCCGAGTCCGAGTATTAAAAGGGTGTCGGGCTTAAGGAACTCCTCCGCGACCATTTTAAGTGAAATGGTAAGTCCGAGGAATATTGTAACAAGGTTTGCAAGTACTTTTTGAGCGGTTTCGGAAAGCGAGTTAAGCACACCGCACTCGCGGATAAGATTACCGAACATAAGAAATCCGATAAGAGCAACCGCAGTGGGGGCAACGAGACCGACTACTATTGTAACGGAAATCGGGAAAAGAATCTTGGTAAGTCTTGAGACCTCTTTGCCTCTGACGTTCATTCTGATAAGACGCTCTTTTTTAGTTGTGCAAAGCTTAATAATCGGGGGCTGAACTATCGGGACAAGCGCCATGTAGGAATAAGCCGCAACCATTATCGCGCCGAGATATTTGGAGTTAAGCATATTCGCAACGAAAATAGAGGTAGGACCGTCAGCGGCTCCGATAATCGCGATAGACGCCGCATCGTTCAAATCAAAGAAGAATGATGCCGCAAAAAGCGTAAAGAATATTCCGAACTGCGCCGCCGCGCCGAATATCATGAGCTTAGGATTGGTAAGAAGCGGCGTAAAATCTATCATCGCTCCTATACCGATAAAGAGTATGAGCGGGAAAAGCTCGTTTGCTATACCTGCGTTAAATAAGACGTCAAGCGTTTCTTTTGCGCCGGAGAGCGGCAGGTTGACGAGTATCGCACCAAAGCCCATCGGGAGCAGGAGCGTCGGCTCCATCTCCTTTTTAATTGCAAGGAATATAAGAATTCCTCCGATAATCCACATAACCACCTGCTGCCACGTTACCTGCAATAGGTTTTCGTAAAGTACTTCCATTTTTCTGTTCCTTTCTAATGTCTGTATTCTATTAATATACATAAAATGTATATTACAAAAATTTATATTTATTATACATTATTTTTATACCGAATGCAATAGAGGGAATGTTTTATTAACATTTTATTTACACCAACCGTGCCTTACCTTCAACTATTTATATTATCATTAAATCAGCTGACCAAAAACCTTTTACATAATGGAAGAAATCGCAGATGGTGGATTTGACGTTTTTCCGTTTGCTACAAGGACGTTACAAGCGACGATGCGGATTTCGGAAACGGTCTTGCGAAAATACTCCTTCCAAACGGTCAGGAAAACGGTAACACCTGCGGAAAAATAGTTCTCCGGGCATTCGCGCCTATGCGTATCCTCGATTACGCATTAACCCGCCCCTCGGTAGATCCCGACAACGCCGCGGTTATAGGACACTCACGTCTCGGAAGGACCGCACTGCTTACCGGTATGCTTGACACCCGCTTTAAATACGTAATCTCCAATAACTCAGGCTGCCTTGGCGCTTCGCTTCACAGAGGAAACACGTGGCACGCAAGGGCTATAAGCGGAGTAAAATGCGGAGAGGTCATAACAGATTCAATCGCTAAGTTTCCCTACTGGTACTGCAAAAGTACAGAAAAACCAATATACCCGACGTGTTTGATCAGCACTTTTTACTTGCGTCGATAGCGCCGAGATTTCTCTGTGTTGGCTCCGCTGATATGGATAACTGGGGCAGATCCTACTTCAGAGTTTTTTCCTGCGTAGCGGCAAGCGAAGGCTACGGGCGTCTTGAAGTTACGGGACTTGTGCATAACGACGCTACCCCCGAAAGCGGTGAATCTTTACAGGCAGGACGAATAGGCTACCACAAACTCCACGGAACACACTTTCTTTCCCGTTACGATTGGAACATTTATATGAATTTCATAAGACTTCATTTATTCGAAAAGGTAAGTTTGTAAAATACCGCAAATATTTTTATATTACCGCATTTGAATTAATATTAAGTTCACAATGTAATGGTATAATGATGTCAATGCAAATAATTAAAATAAATTTTAAGGAGAATACTAAAATGGGATTATTTGATATATTCAAGAAAAAGCCTCTTGAGGAAAGAATGGAATACTACGCAAACAAAGGTCTTATAGGTAAGCTTGAGTCTGCTGTTGATGAAGGTAACCCGAAGGAGACCAGAATTGCGGCATTAAACGCGCTCCGCATTATAAAGCACCGCGAAAGCGTTTCCCTTCTTATGGCTGCTCTCCGCGACGAGGACATCGACATCCGCCGCGCGGCAACCAAATCCTTACTTATGAACGGAACCAAGGACGTAACCGAGCTTCTTCTCAACTACTGCGACAAGGAAGAGGATCCGGAGCTCAAGGCCCTTCTTAAGGAAGCTGCAATCTCCGCTAAGGACCGCACTCCCAGAATATAATAATTTATAACAAAAAACAGCAGACACGGCGTGTCTGCTGTTTTTTTATAGCTGTAATGCGAGCATACCCACCGCTATGAATTTTAAACAATCATAGCATAGGGTTAAGCGAAGCCTTCGCTATGTTACGCCCAAGCCATGGTTCCGGGCTTCGGCTCGGAAATAATTATCTCCTTAAGGAATGCAACCGCCTTTTCAAGACCCTCGTCAATAGACATAAGGCTATCCTCGTGCTCTATCGACATAACCTTATCGTAACCTACGAGACGGAGGTTGGAAGCCATATCCTTCCAGTACTGAGCGTCGTGGCCGTATCCTACGGTACGGAATACCCAACTGCGGTGAATTTCGTCGCCGTAATGCTTGGTATCAAGAACGCCGTTTTTCGCGGTGTTGTAATCGTCTATCTTGGTATCCTTCGCGTGGAAGTGATAGATAGCGCCTTCAAGCTCTCTTATTGCCGCAACAGGGTCAATTCCCTGCCATACGAGGTGAGACGGGTCGAAGTTAGCTCCGATGGTATCGCCAACAGCTGCTCTGAGCTTTAAGAGGGTTTCGGGGTTATATACGCAGAAGCCGGGGTGCATTTCAAGAGCTATCTTGGTAACGCCGTGAGCGTTTGCAAACTTAACGGCCTCCTTCCAGTAAGGAATAAGAACCTCGTTCCACTGATAGTCAAGTATCTTAAGGAAGTCGTCCGGCCACGGGCAGGTTACCCAGTTCGGATATTTAGCGCCCTCAAAATCACCGGGACAGCCGGAGAAGGTGATTATTGTGTCAACGCCTATCTTCTCTGCAAGAAGAACGGTGTTTCTGAAATCCTCCTCAAAGGACTTCGCTATCTCCTTGTCGGGGTGAACGCAGTTTCCGTGAGTAGCGAGCGCGGCAACCTCTATTCCGTATTTATCTACCGTTGCCTTGAACTCGTCAAGCTTTCCTTCGTCTGCAAGAAGCTCGGCAGGGTTACAGTGAGCCTTTCCGGGGTATCCGCCTGCACCTATTTCAACCGCCTCTACACCGAGAGATTTAAGTCTGCAAAGCGTTTCGTCAAGAGTCTTTGAGCCGTAAAGATTAGCAAGTACGCAAAGTTTCATTTTGTTGTTTCCTTTCTTAAGTAAATAATATTTAATATTTTTTTGTTTTCTGCTTTCGGCGTTTTTTCACCGCCTGATTTCGGGTTACTCCCATTTTATTATAGCATACAGTAGCGGAAAAATCAAGGTCTATGATTTTCGTATTTAAGTTTTCTTTATTCCTAAACTTATCCGCACTTCGTCCGCGCCTTTATTTCCATGCATCGGGGGTTACGCGGTTAGCTTTAAACCACTCGGTATCCTTAAGCAGAGCTTCACTTCCGGTAAAGCCGAGAGTTATTCCGCCAAGACCGCAGTAAACGGTAATATTTCCGTTCATCGACCGGAACGTACCGTTAACATAGTCGGTACAAAGAGTTGTTACGTAAATTTTATCGGTATATGGAGCAACGTTGTCTATAAATTTCTGTGTTGGGAACTGATTTTCGTTTGTGTCGGTGTATTCCGAGCTACCCGCACAGCAGCATACGCATACCACCTCGGGCTTTATAACCGCCATAAGCTCGGCGCTTGACGAGGTTTTTGATCCGTGGTGTCCCGCCTTATAAACCGTAACCTCGGGAAGGTTGTTTCTCTCTATCAGCGACTTTTCTCCGCCCTCCTCAAGATCTCCCGTAAAGAGGAAGCTGTCCTCGCCGTAGGTGATAAGGGTACAAACGGAGTAGTCGTTTTCCGTCTCCGCCTCCTCGTAGTAGTACTTGTGGTCAAGCACCTTCATCGTAATACCCTCGGAAAGAACAAACTCGCTCTTACCCTGCGTAATACAGTCCTTTGCCGTGTAATGGGTGGCACCCGCCGCTATTTCCGCATCTCTTTCGCGGAGATAGTTTTCGTACATATTGATTCCTTCGCCCTCTTTTTCTTTCTGATTGGTTAAGGCAAAGTCAATAACCGTTTTACATTCGTATAGGTCAAAGAGACTGCTCTCGTTTTCGTTTGTTGCAAATCCCGCGTAGTGATCCTGATGGGCGTGGGTAACTATTACGTATTCAAGAACCCCGTCGGTTATGAATTGGTTAATGTATTCCGATATAACGGAGATGCTTGACGTACGGGAGCCTGCGTCTATCAGAATATCGGTGTCCCCCGCCTTTATGTAGGTACAGTCTCCGGTATATTTGTTTCCAAGCTCAAGGAAATGCACCTGCATATCTCCGCTGACATATACGTCAGAGGAAAATTTGTTAACGGAAAGATAGCCGATAAATCCACCGCATACGCCCACTATTAAACATACGATAGCAAGGAAAACGGCAACACCTGCGTTAAACCTCTTTTTACTCATTCAGACGCACCCCCTTCCGCATTTTCCGTTACACGGAACACTCTGTAAAGGGTAAGTCCGTCGCACCGCCCGCCGACGGCTTTATAAATAATGTAATATTCGCCCTCCTCGGAGGTGTCGGCGGTAAACGTTCCGTTTTCTCCTCTCACCATATTGGTAGAAATCTCTACGCTATCCGAAACGTCCTTACCAAAAGAAACGTACCTTATACCCTCGTCGGTATAATTAAGCGGCTCTCCTACCTTAAGCGAGGTTACCTTTTCTCCGTTAATTTCAAAAACGTCGTTTTCCGTAATTACCTGCGCACCGAAATATCCCGCCGCAAGTCCCGCTACTAAAAACAAAACCGCTATTACTATGTAACCGAAATGCGCTTTTTTAATCTTTCTCTTAGCCTCGCGAGCCTTTTTCGCGCGCCATTTATCCCATCCGCTTTGCGCCTTTGCCATAAGCCGTAAGTCCTTTCGTTTCTATTCAAACCCGTGTGGGAACACCGCTTTAGCGGAAAGCTGAATTTCAGACATCTCGCGCCGCGGTTTTCACACTGCTTCAAAAGCTTATACGTTAAATCTGAAAAGGGTTACGTCTCCGTCCTTCATAACGTACTCCTTACCCTCGCTGCGCACAAGCCCCTTTTCCTTAGCCGCGTTCATGCTTCCGCACGCCATAAGGTCATCGTACGCTACTATTTCCGCTCTGATAAAGCCTCTCTCAAAATCGGAATGTATCTTGCCCGCCGCCTGAGGAGCGCGAGAACCGTTTACTATTGTCCACGCTCTTACCTCCTTCGGTCCTGCCGTAAGGAAGCTGATAAGACCGAGAAGCTTATATCCCGCCGTTACAATTCTGTCAAGTCCGGAGCTTTTCAGTCCGTACTCCTCCATAAATATAGCCTTATCCTCGGCATCCATTACCGAAATCTGCGCTTCAATATCCGCGCATACAGGTATAACCTGCGAGCCCTCGGCGTTTGCTATCTCGACTACCGCCTTATAAAACTCGTTATCCTTAGCCTCAGTGGCAAGCGCAGCCTCATCGACGTTAGCCGCGTATATAACCGGCTTAAGAGAAAGCAGCGGGAGTGTATCCATAAGCGCCTTTTCGTCCTCGGTAAAGGTAAGGGTTCTTGCGTTACCCCCGTCCTTAAGATGGTCAAGCACCCTTTCAAAGAGGTCTATCTCCGCCTGAAACGACTTATCTCCCTTAAGCGCCTTTCTGCTCTTATCAAGCCTTCTCTCGGTAAGCTCAATATCCGAAAGAATAAGCTCAAGGTTTATTATATCAATATCTCTGCCGGGGCTTATGCTTCCCTCAACGTGGGTTATATCGTCATTCTGAAAGCACCTTACGACGTGAAGAATGGCGTCAACCTCTCTTATATGTGAAAGGAATTTGTTTCCAAGCCCCTCTCCCTCGGACGCGCCTTTAACGAGTCCGGCTATGTCAACTATTTCAAGAATTGCGGGAGTATATTTTTCCGGGTTATACATCTCCTTAAGTCTGTCAAGTCTTTCGTCCGGAACGGGCGCTATGCCGACGTTAGGCTCTATTGTACAGAACGGGTAGTTCGCCGCCTCCGCTCCCGCGTTTGTTATTGCGTTAAAAAGGGTACTTTTTCCTACGTTTGGAAGTCCCACTATACCGAGTTTCATTTATCCGATAACCTTTCTTAAAATAAATATATTTAAAAGCTTTAACAATAATATAATGATACCATATTTAATTTTAAATTTCAATGATTTTTTTAGTTAATTTTTCTTTTTTTTATTTAGCGCACTAATATTAACACTTTGTTCACCAAAAATCGCTCTAAAAGGTATATAATGAACTTAGCTGAAAAATCAGCGAAGTTAACAAGCTAAAATAAAAATACATAAATAAAAGGATGGTAACTAAACATGGCAGCAAAAATTTTAGTAATTGATGACGACACCAATATCTGCGATATGCTTCGTCTTTATCTCGAAAAAGAGGGACACGACGTAAAGTGCGCAAACGACGGCTCCGAGGGTCTCCGTCAGTTCAAGTTCTCCGAGCCCGATCTCGTTCTTCTCGACATTATGCTTCCCGGAAAGGACGGTTGGCAGGTTTGCCGCGAGATTCGCGAAATCTCCAACAAGCCGATCATAATGATAACGGCTAAATACGAAACCTTTGACAAGGTTCTCGGACTTGAGCTTGGCGCTGACGACTTCGTTGTTAAGCCCTTTGATATGAAGGAGCTTTCCGCAAGAGTTAAGGCTGTTCTCCGCAGATACACCGCTCACGACAACGCAAGCGACGATGAAATTATAAAATTTGACAACATCGAAATCAGCCTCCAGAAGTACGAGCTTAAGATTAAGGGCAGAAGCGTTGACATTCCGCCTAAGGAGCTTGAGCTTCTCTACTTCCTCTCCTCCAACTCCAACAGAGTTTTCACAAGAGATCAGCTTCTTGACAAGGTATGGGGCTTTGACTACCTCGGAGATTCCAGAACCGTTGACGTTCACGTTAAGCGTCTGCGCGAAAAGCTTGAGGGCGTTTCCGACAAGTGGATACTTAAAACTGTATGGGGCGTCGGCTACAAGTTCGAGGTTCTTCAGTAATTTCCTACTAAGTTAAAATTTTAACACGGGATTAATTAAAATGAGAAAAAGCCTTTTTACACGGTATATCACCGTGTTTATGTTGATAATATTTCTCAGCTTTTCGATGCTCGCGCTTGTGCTTGGCTCAAACATGACCATGCAAACCTTCAAAAACAGGCAGGACGTCGTAAGTCGCTCCGCCATCGGCGTTTCGGCAATGATAACCGAAATTTATAAGCCCTCTGACAGCGGCGCACTTACCGAGCTTAAAAACAACGTCGTATTCGTTGACTACATCAAATACGTTGCAGATTTTTCAAGCGATCTTCAGGTTTTTCTGTTTGATAAAAGCGGCGCGCTTATACTCTGCGATGAGGAATGTATGAGTAGCTCGGTAAACGGAACTCTTATAGACGTATATACCGAAAAGCTTAACTCCTCCGAGGCTATCAAGGGCTATGACGATTTAAACGGTATCTTTACCGCCCGTTATCTGTATTACGGTGCTCCGATAAAATCGGTTTCCGGAAACGAAACCGTAGGCTCGGTTTTCGTATGCTCCTCCGCAAAAGGAATGAGCGTAATGCTGGTCAGCACCGTAAAAACAATAATTCTCGCAAGTCTTTGGGTATTTCTTGCCACCCTTATAGCGGTTTATTTCCTCAGCGAAAGAATAATCGGTCCGCTTAAAGATATGAGCCGCGCGGCAAAAAGCTACGCTGCGGGTAATTTCGATATACGTATCCCCGTAAGAGGAGACGACGAGGTTGCCGAGCTTGCGTCGGCGTTTAACCAGATGGCTTCGGGACTCGAAAGCCTTGAAAGCATGCGTTCCTCCTTCCTTGCGAACGTTTCACACGACTTAAAAACGCCTATGACCACTATTTCCGGCTTCATAGACGCAATTATCTCCGGCGCTATACCTCCGGAAAACCAAAACGAATATCTTGAAAGAATTAAAAGCGAGGTGCATAGGCTCTCGCGTCTTGTAAGGCAGCTTCTTGATCTTTCAAGAATACAGGCGGGCGACAGAAAGTTCACCTTCCAGCAATTCGACATCTGCGAGGTAGCAAGACAGATAGTTCTCTCCTTTGAGCAGAAGATAGACGAAAAGCACCTTGACGTCGAATTTAACTGCGAGGAGGACAGAATGAAGGTTATCGCGGACAAGGACGCGATTCACCAGATTCTTTACAATATATGTGATAACGCGGTAAAGTTCTCTCGCGAAGGCGGAAAATATAAAATTGATATTACGTCAAAGGACAAGAAGGTTCACGTCTCGGTTTACAACGAGGGCGAGGGTATATCGAAAGAGGACATTCCTTTCGTATTCGAAAGGTTCTATAAAACCGATAAAAGCCGCGGTCTTGACAAAACCGGCGTCGGGCTCGGCCTTTACATTTCAAAGACAATTATCGACGCTCACGGAGAAACCATCTCGGTACAAAGCGAAAAGGACGAGTTCTGCCGCTTTGAATTTACCTTAAAGCAGGCGTAATATAACGTTAAGCAAAAAAACACTGTAAGCTCCGCGCTTTCAACACCGTGGTAGCAGAGAAAATAACAAAAAAACAAAGATCAGAGGATAGCGTGAAAGTATATTTTGATATAAGAAAGAGATTTTCACGCCTGAATTTCCCTAAAAGGATAAACAATTTATTGTTTTAACACCATTTTGTTTTGCGGAATGCAAAACACGGAAAATTCGCTACAAATTTTATGCGGCTGACCTCGACAGCAGAATGGAGATTAAAATGGCACAGGACAAAAAAATGGTTACGCAGATAACCTCTATGGACGACAACTTCGCGCAGTGGTACACAGATATCTGCAAAAAAGCCGACCTTATAGATTACAGCTCCGTAAAGGGGTGTATGATAATCCGCCCCTACGGCTATGCTATATGGGAGCATATACAAAACATACTTGACAGAAGGTTCAAGGAAAAGGGACACGAAAACGTATATATGCCGATGTTTATACCGGAGTCTCTTTTACAGAAGGAAAAGGACCACGTTGAGGGCTTTGCCCCCGAGGTTGCGTGGGTTACTCACGGCGGCAGCGAGGCTTTAACGGAGAAGCTTTGCGTCCGTCCCACCTCCGAAACCCTTTTCTGCGATCACTTCGCAAACATTATACATTCGTACAGAGACCTTCCGAAGCTCTACAATCAGTGGTGCAGCGTTGTACGCTGGGAAAAAACCACCCGCCCCTTCCTCCGTTCCCGTGAATTTCTCTGGCAGGAGGGACACACTATGCACGCTACCGCAGAGGAAGCCGAGCAGGAAACCGTACAGCAGCTTGAGGTTTACAACGATTTCTTCGAAAACGACCTCGCTATACCCGTAATAAAGGGCAGAAAAACCGAAAGCGACAAGTTCGCCGGCGCTATGGCTACCTACGCAATCGAGGCGCTCATGCACGACGGCAAGGCGCTTCAAGCGGCTACCTCCCACTATTTTGGAGACGGCTTTGCAAAGGCGTTTGACATCACCTTTACAGATAAGGAAAACAAAATCTGTTACCCCCACCAGACCTCTTGGGGCTCTACGACACGTATGATAGGCGCCATCATCATGTCTCACGGAGACGATAACGGCCTCGTTCTTCCGCCCGCCGTTGCTCCTATACAGGTTGTAATTCTCCCCGTAGCTCAGCACAAGCCCGGTGTTCTTGAAAAGGCAGCGGAGCTTAAGGAAAGACTTTCGAAGATTTGCCGCGTAAAGCTTGACGACAGCGACAACTCCGCAGGCTGGAAGTTCTCCGAATACGAGATGAAGGGCGTGCCGGTACGTCTTGAAATAGGCCCTCGCGATATAGAAAACAACGAGTGTGTGCTTGTTACAAGACACAACCGCGAAAAGACCGTCGTTTCTCTTGATAATCTTGAGGCGGCTGTTGCCGAAAGACTTGAGGCGGTGCGTAAGGGTATATACGAAAAGGCACTCGCTAACCGCGAAAGCAAGACTTATATCTGCAAGACACTCGGCGAGATAAAGACCTCTCTTAAAGAAAAGGGAGACGGCTTTGTAAAGGCTATGTGGTGCGGCGAGGAGGAATGCGAGGACAAGGTTAAGGAGGAGACAGGTGTCGGTTCCCGCTGCATACCGCTTATCTCCGAAAATCTTTCTGACGTCTGCGTATGCTGCGGAAAGCCCGCAAAGCACATGGTTCTCTGGGCTATCGCGTATTAATTAAAGCTAAAACACACCCAAGGCAACGTCGGCAAAAAGCCGCCGCAGGGACCGGGGGTGTGTTTTTTATCAAAAACAATTTTTCTTTTTTAACGTAACAAAACAACAAAAAACAATTTAAGGAATGAGTAAATGAAAATAATAACCTTAACGCTAAACCCGGCGTTTGACACCCACTGCTACGTTGAAGACTTTAAGCCTTATTTTGAAAACCTCGCAAGGGTAACGTCAACCGACGCCTGCGGCAAGGGGGTTAACATCTCCCGCGCGTTAAACGTATCAGGGGTGGAAAACACGGCGTTTCTCCTGCTAGGAGAGGAAAGCTCCGATACGTTTAAAAGACACCTCACCGATGACGGCATAGTCTTTTCCGAAATTACGGTAAAGGGTAAGATCAGGGAAAATATAACCGTTCACACGCGCGGTAAAAACGAAACACGCATAAGCTTTGAGGGCTTTGAATGCACGGAGGAAATCCTATGCGAGGTAGAAAAAGCGCTCGGCGAAAATCTCTCGGATACCGTTCTTACCTTTACCGGAAGAGCCGCGCTCGGAATAAGCACAACCAAGCTTCAAGCGTTTTTATTAAATCTTAAAGCAAAGGGAGCGCGTCTTGTAATCGATAGCCGTTCCTTTAATGCCGCCTCCGACTTAATCTCGGTTAAGCCTTGGCTTATAAAGCCAAACGAGGAGGAAATATCGATGTATGCTGACACTAAGGTAACAGACGTGGAAAGCGCCCTGATGGCGGCGAAAAAGCTGCATAACGCAGGCGTAGAAAACGTAATGCTCAGCCTTGGGGAGCGCGGAGCAGTTCTTTACTGCGACGAGGGTGGGTTCTACTGCCCCGCCCCGAAAATAGACGCTGTTTCAACCATAGGCGCGGGGGATAGCTCCATTGCGGGATTTCTTGTCGCGACAAGGCTCGGTCTTTCCAAAAAGGAAACGTTAAAATACGCGGTGTGCTACGGAAGCGCCGCCTGCCTTACCGAGGGAACGAGACCTCCGAGACTTGACGATATTAACACCCTGCTTGACAGCTTATTCATGTAGCCCCTAAAATCTGACAGTCAGCGCCCACCCGTATATTGATATGCACCCCAAAAAGCCAGACGCTTTTAAGCTAAACCCTTAAAAACGGACAATTAAAAAGCCTCCTAAGGTAGAATTAAAATACTACCTCAGGGGGCTTTTGTTATATCAGAGCAAAGATGCCTTTTAAGGCTACCGTATGCCATTATTTAGACAAAAATCCAAAATATTCCTTTGCTCTTTTTATATCCGATTCCACCGCTTCCTTAAGACCCTCAAGGGAGTCAAATTTCTTTTCCTCTCTTGCAAATCTGTAAAATTCCACGGTTATATCCCTTCCGTAAAGATCAAAGCTTTCTCCTATAACGTGCGTTTCACAGATTATATCGCTTTCGTTCTCGTTTACCGTTGGGCGTACACCGAAATTTGTTACCGACGGGTAACGTTTTCCGTCAATCACCGTAACAGTATCATATACCCCGTATCTTAAAATAACTCTTCCGGTTTCCATTTTCTGATTTACCGTCGGAACCTCGAGCGTTCTACCGAGCTGTCTGCCGTGAATCACGGAGCCGGTAACCGAAAAAGGTCTGCCGAGCAGTTCTTTCGCTGTCTCAACGTCTCCGAGAGCAAGAAGCCTTCTGACAAGCGTCGAGCTTATCTTTTCATTCCCGATCGCAAGATGCGGAAGCGTTCCCGTCATAATGGGTGGGATTATTTCAGCGGTAGCTCCGTATTTTGCGGCATCTGTCTTAAGCGTTTCGGTATCCCCGGTTCGGTTAATTCCGTAACGGAAGTCCTCTCCGCAAACAAAATGCTTTACGTTATAATCCTCCACAAGATGCTTTACAAACTGTTCGGGCGTGAGCGTCTTGACTAAACGGAAGCTCTCGCATATAGCAAGAGACACGCCGTGTCTGCCAAAAATCGATATACGGTCCTGTACGTTGTCTATAAAAGGCGTTGAAAGAGGCTCGGAAAAGGTCCATACGGTAGGCGTAAGCTCCTTCTTAGCGGAAGCTCTTTTCATAAGAGACTGATGGCCTATATGTACTCCGTCAAAGCATCCAAGCGCAACGGAAAGCCCTGCCGTTTTATTAAATTCAAAGCTTTGTGCGGGAAAAACCGCTCCCGCGCTGTTTAATAAGAAAATCAACCTGAGCTCTCCTTTCTGCTGAAATCACGTGGCTGTTACGTGGGTACAGATACGTACGAAATTAAGCTTATCCTCCGAATCTGTATATTTTTATTACCTACCGCAACAGGAAAACAAGTAGTAATATTTAATTTACAGTCATACAGACAACGCTTAACGGCTATAAGCTTATATGACGGAGCGAAAAGCTCGGCTTTCCGCTCTCCTCGGTAATATTAAGGATTCCGTAAGAATACTTGCTTCCGCCACGCGGCTCACCGAGGCTTCCGGGATTAAACAGCACCGCCGTCTTTCCGCCGGGCAAGATACACTCTCCCTTGCTCGGCCTATGCGTATGTCCGTACAGCACCAAATCGGCGTTTTCCTTACCTGCCGCCGAAATCACCGCGGAATAATCGTTTTTTATCGAAAACTTGTGTCCGTGGCACATAAATATTTTAACTCCGCCGAGCGTAACCGTCTTTGAAAGCGGAATTTCCGGAAAACAGAAATCGCAGTTTCCTTTAACGCCTATAAATCCTACGGTAGGATATTCAAGCGATATCTTTTCCATAAGGTCAAGACCGTCTCCGAGAAACAGAACGTACTCCGCGTCGCGGTTAGCGTCAATGGCACTCTTTGCCGTTTCCATCGCATAATGTATATCGGAAATTATTAAAACCTTCATTAGCTTCTCCTTTTAACGGGTAGTCTGAGCCTCTACAAGACTTTTTCCGCAGTAAATCTCGCGAAGCTTCGGTTTTTCTATCTTACCCGTAGGGTTTCTCGGAACCTTCGCGAATATTATCTTCTTCGGTCTCTTATATCTCGGCATATCCGCGCAGAAGCGTTCTATCTCCTCCTCGGTGCATTCAACGTCAGGCTTAAGCTCTATTATAGCCGCCGCTATCTCTCCGAGACGCTCGTCGGGAAGTCCTATAACCGCAACGTCCTTTATCTTATCGTTTGAACGCAGGAAATCCTCTATCTGAACGGGATAAAGGTTTTCACCGCCCGTTATTATGACGTCCTTTTTACGGTCAACAAGGTAGATAAAACCGTCCTTGTCGCGCTTTGCCATATCACCCGTGTAAAGCCAACCGTCCTTAAGTATCTCGTCGGTTGCCTTTTGATTTTTATAATAGCATTTCATAACGCCGGGGCCTTTAACCGCAAGCTCTCCAACCTCTTCACCTTCTGCCTCTTTACCGTTTTCTCCAACGATTTTAGTCTCCCAAAGGTACCCCGCAACACCTATCGCGCCCACCTTGTCGGTGTTTTCAACGCCGAGGTGTACACAGCCGGGGCCTATTGACTCGGAAAGGCCGTAGTTAGTATCGTACTGATGGTTCGGGAATACCTTAAGCCAGCGGCGGATAAGGCTTGGCGGAACAGGCTGCGCGCCTATGTGCATAAGTCTCCACTGAGAAAGGCGGTAATCGTTAAGATTAACCTCTCCGCTGTCTATCGCATCAAGAATGTCCTGAACCCACGGTACAAGAAGCCATACTATGGTAGCCCTCTCCTCAGATACGGCGCGGAGTACCCATTCCGGATTAACACCGCGAAGCAGTACCGCGCGACCGCCCGAAATAAGTGAGCCAAACCAGTGCATTTTCGCTCCAGTGTGGTAAAGCGGCGGAATACAAAGAAATACGTCGTCTCTCGTCTGACCGTGGTGGTTCTGCTCGGTTCTACAAGAATTTATAAGCGAGCGGTGGGTATGTAAAATCGCCTTCGGAAAGCCCGTCGTTCCGGACGAAAAGTAAATTGCCGCGTCGTCGTCCTCGGTAAGCTCTACCGCGGGGGGACAGGTGGAGCAGTAAGATGCCATCTCGTCAAGCCCGTGCGCAAACCCGGGTACTTTTTCTCCTACGAAGAAAAAGTGCTTTATACCGGTAAGCTTATCAAGAACCTGTGTTACTCTATCGGTAAAATCCGCGCCGAAAACAAGCACCGAAGCGTCGGAAAGCTCCGAGCAATACTGTATTTCGTCGGCGGTGTATCTGTAATTCATAGGAACCGCAAGCGCACCCGTTTTAAGTATTCCAAAATAGACGGGGAGCCATTCAATGCAGTTCATAAGGAGAATAGCAACCTTGTCTCCCTTTTTAACTCCTCTTGAAAGAAGAAGATTTGCAAATTTGTTTGCTTTTATATCAAATTCCTTCCAGGTAATCTCTCTGCGGTATTTTTCACTCGCAGCCGACTCTATAAGATTAAACTCCTTCCACGTTACGTGGTCCTCGGGACGTCTCGTCGGATTGATTTCAACAAGGCTTACGTCCGTCGGGTGAAGCCTTGCATTCCTTTCAAGAAGCTCTGTAATTATCATTTTTGACCGTTCCTTTCCTTTGTCAAAAGCTTTTTCTCTTGGTTTTTATGTTGTCCTTGGTATTACAGCGAAGCTTAACGGTTTGAAAAACAAAAAAGCCCTTCCGTAAAACGTCTCCTGTTTTACAGAGGGCGAAAATTTCGCTGTACCACCTCACGTTCGTCAAAGCCTTACGGCTTTAACCTCATAAGCGCATAAAACGCTTTGACCTTTTAACGGCGGTCTCCCGTTCCGTTCTACTTAAAACGCGGATTAGCATAAAAAACGCTGTCTTTCTTGGTGAAAACCTCATCTGAGCTGACTGTTTAACACGTTTTCCGCTACTACCGTTTTTGTTCGGCGGACTGCTCCCGAAATGTATTCAAGAAAGCCTTTCATACCGTCTCGCAGCTTCCGACGGCTCTCTGAGATGCCGAGGCTCCTCTACTTGTTTTCGATCATCGCATTTAACTGTTTCTGTTATTTAATTATACACGCACGCGAGGTGTTTTTCAAGAGCATTTCCTTTATTTAAATTATTAAAAACAATAATTTTACTCTTTATACATATTTCAAATAACCTTTAAAGTTATCAGTTATGAGGCTCGCGCTTGTTCGCCGTTATGAATTTGCTGCGCAAAAGTTATGATATAACTCCCCTTGTAATCTTAACCTGCACCGCAGGTGCATCATAGCTACGCGAAACGTATTATAACTCATAACTTGCCGAAGACAATCATAACTGAAAAAAGCACTTCTTTCGAAGTGCTTTTTTCTGGTGGGAGAAGGTGGATTCGAACCACCGAAGGCAATGCCAGCAGATTTACAGTCTGTCCCCTTTGGCCTCTCGGGAATTCTCCCATATATAGCCCGCATTTGCTGTCGGGCTTTTGGAGCTGGTGATCGGAGTCGAACCAACAACCTGCTGATTACAAATCAGCTGCTCTGCCATTGAGCCACACCAGCGGATGCGTTAACTGACTAACGGCTATTATTATATCACAAACTTTTTCGTTTGTCAATAGGTTTATCAAAAATTTTTATTTTTCTTTTCTGCAGTGTTTTTTGGAAAAACCCTTAGTAAAAAAATCCCTTCCGCCGCTATACGTCGGCGAAAGGGAGAAGCTCATTTCTTTTTGGTCTTTTTTCCGCGAAGTCCGCGCAGCGCGTTCATAAAGGTTTCCACGTCCTTAAATTCACGGTAAACGGACGCAAATCTTACGTATGAAACCTCGTCTATCTCACGAAGCTTATCCATTACCATATTACCTATTTCCTCGGTGGTAATATTCTCTTTAAGATTGTTTGCAAGCTCGTTTTCTATCTCGGTAACAAGCTCCCTAATCTGCTCATCGGCAACGGGACGCTTATAACAGGCTCGGCGCACTCCCGCTATAATTTTATTAGGGTCAAATATTTCAAGCGAACCGTTTTTCTTTACGACGGAAAGCGGCACCGCTTCAATAATTTCGTAGGTGGTAAATCTTTTCTGACAGCTTTGACACTCGCGGCGGCGGCGTATCGTTTTTCCGTCTGTCGGACGGGAATCAAGCACCTTAAAGTCATTACTTCCGCATGATGGACACTTCATATATCAGCTTCCTTTCCTTTGCTCTCAGGCGTTCGAAAAAAATTAACACGCCCTCTGTGCTTTTACGTTATTCTCACTATATAGCAGTATATCATAATTCCGCCGTTTTGTAAATACTTTTTTTGGAAAAATGCTTATAATATCTGTAAAACTACGGTTCAGGATACGTTTACAACTGCGTTTCGTTTTTTACCTTTCAGCATAAAATGAAGGTAGGTGGATAAATTTGTCGAAAATTTTAGGCAAGATGTTTTTACTACCGTGTTTAAAACAGCGCGCTTTAAGGTAAAAATAAAAACAGAAACAAAAGTGCAGCGCCCGTAGCTGAAAGCAGCGGCAAGGCGGCGCTGTCAGCGTCAGAACAAATGAAAGGATGATATTTAAAATGATTGTTAAGCGGGGAGATATATTCTATGCCGATTTAAGTCCTGTTATCGGTTCCGAGCAAGGTGGGCTACGCCCCGTGCTAATCGTACAGAACGACGTCGGAAACAGATACAGCCCTACGGTTATAGCCGCCGCGATAACGAGCAAAACGGGAAAAGCAAAGCTTCCGACTCATATAGACGTTTCAGGCGATTCCGATACCACTCCGGGACTTGCGCGAGACTCGGTAATACTCCTTGAACAGGTACGCACGATAGATAAAAAGAGACTTCGCGAACGTATAGGCAGACTTGATTTTTACACTATGCAGAAGGTTAACTCCGCAATATCGGTAAGCTTCGGTCTTAGCGAAGAACCCGCGCACGCGGCGGTTGCATCTACCGTAAGCGACGTCTTTGTGTCCTCGGTCAGAGCTACCTCGGCAAATGGCGAGATACACGCACACACCGAGGAAAGAGAAACCGTCTCCGTCTCTCCCGTAATCTCCGCAAAAAGCGACGAAGCAGCAGTCTCGGACTTACCCATTGAAGCGCCCGCAGTAAGCTCCTCCTCGGAAATAAGCGTAGGTACCGCTATCGGCTAAACAAAGCTACAACCAATTTCCCCAATAATGACAAAGCGGTACCGGCCGCCGTAAAATGCAAACACAGGTGCCGCTGTCGGTCAAACAAAATATAAGGAGCAACACCTGAGTTAAACTCTGATGCTGCTCCTCGTTTTATTTGTATATACTGCCTATCCCGTGGGCTTTGCGGTAAATACTTTTACTATCTCTCTGCCAAAAAATGTTTATTTTTTATTAATTAAATACCGTGAATTAAATTCATAAAAAGATGGTATAATGTATTAAGTGTTATTTGTACGTTGTTTTTGCCGCTGAGTGCATTCGATCTGTGGGATACGAAAGGCAAGCGGTAACCTTTAAGGCTAAGCCGTCTTTAATTACAAAAATTAACCCGTTTTGTAATTTCACGGCTTAACCGTAAAGAAAGCTACATAATAATTTCATAATCTGAAATGCCCTCAAAAACGTTTTGGGTATCACGGAGATTATGAAGTAACATTCTTACGGATATGGCTTTTTGCACTACCCGTTCTTTTACTTGTTTTATTTTTGTGTATCCGGAAAAGAAATTTGCCTTTTCAAAATCCGGTAGAATGTGTAAGTAGCGTTAAGGTTTAATAAGAACTAACAACCGGGATTTCACGAGACGGCTTCCCTAAAAAACTAAACGGTTTATTGTTAACACCGCTTTGTTAAACACGGGAAATCCGTTCAAGTTTAGCGACTGCCCTTCGGCAGCAGAATGGAGTATATTATGGCAAAAAAAGAAAAAACAAAGCTTCTTCCGCTACGGGTGTTTTCCCTCGGAGGAATTGACGAAATCGGAAAAAATATGACCGCGATAGAGTACGGCGAGGATATAGTAATTATCGACTGCGGGCTTGGGTTCCCCGACGACGAGATGCTTGGTGTTGACCTTGTAATACCAGACATAACATATCTTACCGAAAACGCGGACAGGGTAAAGGGAATCGTGCTTACCCACGGACACGAGGATCATATCGGAGCGCTTCCATACGTGCTGAAAAGCATCTCTCCGCCGGTTTACGGCACACGTCTTACACTTGGAATAGTTGAAAACAAGCTGCTCGAGCACCGCTTTGAAACACAGCCGCGGCTTTACTGCGTTGAACCTGGAGACAAAATCCAGCTCGGCATTTTCACGGTTGAATTTATCCACGTCAACCATTCGATAGCCGATGCTTGCGCCATCGCGGTTTACACCCCCCAGGGTACGGTTTTTCATTCGGGCGACTTCAAGCTCGACCTCACCCCTATCGAGGGAGAGGTAATGGATATTGCGCGTATCGGAGAGATAGGAAAGGCAGGGGTACGGCTTCTCCTTTGCGAATCAACCAACGTTGAAAGACAGGGATATACCCCCTCGGAAAAGAACGTGGGACGCTCGCTTGAGGATATATTCGCTAAAAACACCGATAAGCGTATAATCATAGCAACCTTCTCGTCAAACGTCCACAGAGTTCAGCAGATAATTGACATAAGCGCAAGAATGAACCGCAAGGTGGCAATAACCGGACGCTCTATGCAGAACATAGTAAGCGCGGCAATACGCCTTGGGTATATGAACGTACCGAACGGGGTTCTTATTGATATGGGAGAGATACGGAGAGTTAAGCCGGAAAATCTCACTCTTGTTACCACGGGAAGCCAAGGAGAGCCTATGTCGGCTCTTTACCGTATGGCGATGTCGGCTCACGACAAGGTTGAGCTTTCGTCAAAGGATCTCGTTATAATTTCCGCACACGCTATCCCCGGAAACGAAAAATTTGTAGATAAAATAGTAAACGAGATGTTTAAAAAGAGCGTTACCGTTCTTTACGATACTCTTGTGGAGGTTCACGTTTCGGGACACGCCTGCCGAGAGGAAATAAAGCTTATGCACGCTCTTACGAAGCCAGATTATTTCATGCCCGTTCACGGAGAATACAAGCACCTCATGTGTCATAAGGCGCTTGCCGAGGATATGGGTATGCCTTCAAACCACATATTCGTCTCCCCGGGTATCGGACACGTTCTTGAAATAACCGAGAAAGGTGCAAAATGGAGCGGAACCGTTCCGTCGGGCAAGGTGCTTGTTGACGGATACGGCGTAGGAGACGTAGGAAACATCGTTCTTCGCGACAGAAAGCTTCTCGCCGAGGACGGGCTTATAATGGTGGTTACAACGGTTGACAGCAGGGACGGGTATATCGTTTCCGGTCCTGAGCTGGTTTCGAGAGGCTTCGTATATGTACGAGAGTCAGAAGGACTTATGGAGCAGGCAAGACTTATCGCGATGGATACTCTTAACGACTGTCTTGATGCCAACAACCACGACTGGGCTGATGTTAAAACCCGTATAAAGGACGCGTTAACACGCTTCCTTGCAGGAAAGACGGGGCGTAAGCCTATGATTTTACCTGTTATAATGGTTGTGTAAAAGAATAAAAAACGGACTAATCGGATATCCCGAATTAGCCCGTTTTTGTTTTTGAAAAAATCAGTTTTCCTTAAAACTCTTCGGTTTTGGCAAAATACATTGACAATACTGTTTACTGTAAAATAAAAAACGGACACCGAAAATCGGTGTCCGTTTTATAGCTTAATGAAGTTAATTTTCCGCGCTTTTTACCACAAGCATTTGCACACCCGTAGCATCAAAAAGCTTTTACCGGAAGGTTTTTTCGCGAAGTTTTTAATTAGTGAACTATGCAGCGCTCGGTATCCTTGTCGAATACGTGAACTCTCTCAAGCTCAACGGCGATTCTGATAGTATCACCGGCTCTGGACTCGGAACGGGGAGAAACTCTCGCGATAAGGTTCTGGTTCTCATCGTCTGCTCCGGAGGTAACGAGATAGAGGTAAATTTCAGCACCCATAAGCTCGGTAACTTCAACGTTAGCGTTGATGATGGATTCAGGCATTGCATTAAGGTAACGCTCCTCGTCGTGGAGAGCCTCAGGACGTACTCCGAGGATAACCTCCTTGCCGATGTACTCTTTAAGAGCCGGATTGTTAGCCTTATCTGCGGGAACCTTAAGTACGTTCTCGCCGAATACAAAGAATACGTTGTCGCCTCTCTGCTCAAGATTACACTTAATGAAGTTCATCTGAGGAGTTCCGATAAATCCTGCAACGAATACGTTAACGGGGAGGTCATAGAGGTTCTGAGGAGTTGCAACCTGCTGTACAAGTCCGTCCTTCATAACGACTATTCTGGTAGCCATGGTCATAGCTTCCGTCTGGTCGTGGGTAACATATACAAAGGTGGTTCCAAGCTTCTTGTGAATCTTGGTAAGCTCGGTTCTCATCTGTGCACGGAGCTTAGCGTCGAGGTTGGAAAGCGGCTCGTCAAGAAGGAAGACCTTAGGCTCACGAACTATTGCACGTCCGAGCGCAACACGCTGCTTCTGTCCTCCGGAAAGAGCCTTCGGGCGTCTCTCAAGAAGGTGGGTTATGTCAAGAATACGGGCTGCTTCTTCAACGCGTCTCTTGATTTCCTCCTTCGGAGTCTTACGGAGCTTAAGTCCGAATGCCATGTTATCAAAAACGGTCATATGAGGATAAAGCGCGTAGTTCTGGAAAACCATCGCTATATCTCTGTCCTTAGGAGCAATATCGTTAACGAGAGTATCGCCGATGTGAAGCTCACCTTCGGTGATCTCCTCAAGTCCCGCAATCATACGGAGAGTAGTGGTTTTTCCGCATCCGGAAGGGCCAACGAGAATGATAAACTCCTTATCCTTAACCTCAAGGCAGAAGTCGGAAACCGCGGTTACTCCGCCGGGGTATTTTTTGTAGATATGCTTAAAAGAAAGACTTGCCATTTTATAAAACCTCCTATGGTTGATTTTAACCTTTCCGAAAAACTCTTCGGTTTTGGCAAAATACATTTTTACTTGTATAATATTGTATCAAATTTCTAAGAAAAAATAAAGTGTTTAATTACCCAAACTTTTATTTTGAAAATTGTGCACTATACCCAAAACAAGCTGCCCGTCCACATTTTTTGATTATTTCAGCGATTTTTTCTCTCTAATAAATTAGAAACAGACATCGTTTCGGGCAAAAGCGCCTGCTTTTTTAACGCTTAACCCTTAAGCTTCATGGTAAGTCCGATGCGCTTTTTGTTCAAATCAACGGAAAGAACCTTAACCTCAACTACGTCTCCGACGGAAAGCACCTCGCTCGGATGCTTAATAAACTTATCGCTTATCTGAGAAACGTGTACAAGTCCGTCCTGATGAACACCTATGTCAACAAATGCGCCGAAGTCGATAACGTTTCTTACCGTTCCCTTTAAAATCATATCCGGCTTTAAGTCTTCCATAGAAAGGACGTCCTCGCGCAGCAGCGGAGGCTCAAGTCCGTCTCGTATGTCGCGTCCGGGCTTTTCAAGCTCGTCCATTATATCGTTTAAGGTGGGCTCGCCTATACCGATTTCCTCGCAGAGCTTTTTAATTCCGTAGTTCTTTATGCTTTTACGGAGCTCGGTAAGCTTACCCGTTCCTATATCCTTTTCGGTGTAGTCAAATGTTTCAAGGAGCTTCCTTGCCGCATCGTAGGATTCGGGGTGAACGCCGGTGTTATCAAGGATTTCCTTTGCGCCGGGAATACGTAAGAAGCCCGCGCACTGCTCAAAGGCCTTATCTCCTATTCTCGGAACCTTCTTTATCTGCGCTCTCGATTTAAACTCACCGTTTTCCTCACGGTATTTTACTATATTTTTTGCACTCGCAGTATTGATACCGGAAACGTAGGAAAGAAGCGAATAGGACGCGGTGTTGACGTCAACACCGACGCTGTTAACACAGTCCTCAACGACACCCGTCAGCGCCTCGTCAAGTCTTGCGGGCTTCATATCGTGCTGATACTGACCTACGCCTATCGCCTTCGGCTCAATCTTAACAAGTTCGGCAAGCGGATCCTGAAGACGTCTCGCTATGGAAACCGCGCTTCTCTGGGTTACGTCGAAGTCGGGGAACTCCTCCGCGCCAAGCTTTGACGCCGAGTAAACCGATGCACCCGCCTCGCTTACTATCATATACTTCGCATTTGTATCCGTCTCCTTAAGAACCTCGACGATAAACTGCTCGCTCTCTCTGGATGCGGTTCCGTTTCCGATAGCTATAATCTCTACTCCGTATTTCGAAAGGAGCTTCTTGACTATAACCTTAGCCTCGTCGTATCTTCTGTCAGACTTTATGGTTGGGAATATAACAGCCGTATCAAGCACCTTTCCGGTCGCGTCAACTACCGCAAGCTTACAGCCGGTGCGGAAGCCGGGGTCAAGACCGAGGGCAACCTTGCCCTTAACCGGAGGCTGAAGAAGAAGCGGCTTTAAGTTTTTAGCGAAAACCTTTATCGCACCCTCGCTCGCATCGTCAAACAGCTGGCTTCTTATCTCTCTTTCGATAGAGGGAGCGATAAGTCTTTCGTAGCTATCCACCGTAGCGGCGGAAACGTACTTATAAGCGGGGCTTTTCGGGTTGGTAACAACCTCGCCGAAAAGATAATTAAGCACAAGGTCGTCGGAAATTTCAAGGTTAACCTTTAAAAACTCCTCCTTCTCACCTCTGTTAATGGCAAGTACACGGTGTCCCGGAAGCGTTTTAACCTTTTCGGCAAAATCGTAGTACGTGCTGTACGGGGAGTCCTCGTCCTTCGCCTTTTTGGACGTAAGAACGCCAAACTCAAAGGTGATTGCTCTGATTTCCTTTCTGAACTCAGCGTTGTCCGAAATATCCTCTGCGATAATATCGTTTGCGCCCTGCAGAGCGTCCTCTACCGTAAGAACCTCTTTTTCTTCATTTATATATTCGGCAGCAGCCTCCTCGATAGACGGGGAATATTCCTTTTCCTGCTTCATTATAAGCTCGGCAAGACCCTCAAGCCCCTTTTCTCTTGCAACGGAGGCTCTGGTCTTTCTGTGCGGCTTAAAGGGGCGGTAGATATCCTCAAGCTCGGTAAGTATCTCGGCGCCGTCGATAGCGGCGTTTATCTCGTCGGTCATTTTACCCTGCTCGGTTATTGATGCGCGTACCTCCTCGCGTCTTTTGTCAAGGCTGCGAAGATACGACAGTCTATCGTTTAAATCACGCAGAACCGTATCGTCAAGCGATCCTGTAACCTCTTTACGGTAACGGGCAATAAACGGTATTGTGTTTCCCTCATCAATAAGGGCAACCGTCTTTTCCACCTGCTCGTTTTTTAAATTAAATTCCTCTGTAAGCTTCTGTATAATGTCCATTTTCGTTTCCTTTCCGGGTAAAAATTACTGCTTTAATTTTAATCGTTTTTCAAATGAGCTGCTTTTACTTATCTCTAAATTCACAATCCCTCCGTCTTGCACAAAGCAATTCCTCTTTTGCATAGACGGAGCCTAATTCTCGTTTTCTATTCAGCCGCTTCGCGGAGCGTTTCCTCCTCTTCGGCGGTAAGGTAACGCCACTCTCCCGGCATAAGAGAGCTATCAAGGCTCACCCCACCGAACGAAAGACGTTTAAGGTAAGTAACCTCACTATCCGCACGCTCGAACATTCGTTTTATCTGATGGTACTTGCCCTCGGTCAGAGTTATCTCACCCGAAAGCTCGTCCCTCATTACGATTTTCGCGGGCTTTGTCAGCTTTCCGTCCATCATTATACCGTTTTCAATCCCCGAGTTTTTGTTATACGGGCGCGAAAGCTTAAAAAAGTAAACCTTTTCGGCGTGTTTTTTCGGAGAGAGCAGCTTATGAGCAAGCTCTCCGTCATTGGTAATCATAATAAGACCGACGGTGTCTTTATCAAGACGGCCGCAGGGAAAAAGCTCCATTGCGTTAAGAGGCGGCGGAAGAATCGAAACCACCGTCTTTTCCTTTTTATCGTTTGATGCGCTAAGGATACCCGCGGGCTTATTCATCATAATCCACGTATATCGACGGTAGGTAACGGGTGTACCGAAAAAGCAGATTTTATCATTTTCCGCGTCAACGCTTCTCGCCGTATTCTTTTCCACCTCTCCGTTTACCGTAACACCGCCACTTTTCGCTGCTTTTGTCGCTTCGGAGCGCGTTGCCGTTTTGGTTACGGACAGAAATTTATCAAGTCTCATCTTATTTCCCATAGCTTCACACTTGCGGGTGTTTTTATTTCGCGACGCTTTTGCTAAGCGAAAAACCCGCGCCGACTTATATTTTATCATATTTTTCCTTGCGTGTAAAGTGGTTTTTAAAAATTTTCTTTATTTATTTTTATATTAAAGGAGTTGCTACAAAAAGTTTTCGGTCAAGATTTTTTAAACCCGTTGACAAACTGAAAAAAACATGGTATAATTGTCTCAAATGAGACAGTTTTTAAAGAAGCTTTACTGTTCAGTTATCAAACGATGCCAAAGGAGGACTGCCTATGACTACCGAAACGGCGGTAGAATTCTTCAAGAAAATACCGCTTTTCTCTGTGCTTAGCGACAAAGAAATCTCAAAGCTTATCGAGGAAAGCGAGGTTTCCGTGTTTTCGGCAGGAGAGGAAATTAATTCCAACACCGCGAGCCATTCGGTCAAGGTTATACTTTCAGGCTCGGCTTCCGTAACCAAGAAAAACGGCGACAAGGAGCTGCTTATGCGGGTTGTTCCTTCGGGCGGCATTCTCGGAGTTGCCTCTCTTTTCACGGAAAAGCCGAAAAGTCTTTCTTTCATAAAAGCAATTAAAGAAACAACGGTGATATTTATAAGCAGCGAGACCGTTCAGCGTCTTGTCTCGGAAAACAAGGGCTTTGCCGAAAATTACATTCGACTTCTTACCGCCAAAATACAGTTTTTAAACAACCGTGTCAAAGCGTACACCTCAAAAAGCGCTGAGTCCCGTCTCGCCTTTCATATCCTCTCTCTTGACGAGGAGCACACCGGACGGGTGGACGTTGGCGTATCCAAAACCAACCTTGCCGACATGCTTGACGTTGGACGCGCCTCTCTTTACCGAGCGCTCGATACGCTTACCGAGAAAAAAATTATAAAATACGAAAAAAATGAAATTATAATTTTTGACTACGTGGCGCTAACCGAAGCCGCGGAAGGTAAATAAATCAGAAAATAATTAAAAACGAAAGGAATAAATTACCATGAAAAAAATCAAATCACTTTTACTCGTTCTTCTCTGCCTTACCCTCGTTTTCCCGCTTTCCCTTGTATCATGCGGCAGCGGAAAAGAGGATATTGAAGGCACTGAAATCAAAATCGGCGTCCTTAAAGGCGCGACAGGTATTGGAGCCTCTAAGCTCAAAAAGGACTCCGACGACAAGGTAACCACAGGAAAATACAGCATTACGTTCTATGAAACCGCAAGCGTTAAAAACCTTACCGCCGATATTATAAACGGCACGGTTGACATCGCCGCGCTCCCGATTAACACTGCGGCATCGCTTTATAACGAAACCGGAAAGGTTCAGGTTATAGCCGCAAACGCTCTCGGCGTTCTCTCAATTATAGGCAAGGACAACGTTGCCAGCATATCCGATTTAAAGGGCAAAACCATACACACAACAGGTCAGGCGGCAACTCCCGAATATATTTTAAACTACGTTTTACAGAAAAACGGACTTACCCCCGGTACCGACGTAACGGTTAAATTCTACGCCGACGGCACAAAAGCCGCCGCGGGCGCTATCAATGAGGGCGGTGTTGCTATGCTCCCCGAGCCGGCAACCACAGCTACACTTTTCAAGCACTCCGATTTAAAGCTTCTCTTTAACGTAACCGAGGAATGGAATAAGGTTTCCGAAACAAAGCTTATACAGGGCGTTCTCGTTGTAAACAAGGATTTTGCGAAAAATCATAAGGCGGCGCTTGATAACTTCCTTAAGGAATACAAGGCCTCTATCGGATATATGACGGCAGAGGAAACGGCAGCGGAGGCCGCCGCGCTTACCGTAGAATATGGGCTTCTCGCCAACGTAAAAATTGCGGCTGACTCAATAAAGCGCAGCAGTATTGCCTGCATAACCGGAAAGGAAATGAAGAAGGACGTTTCCGCTATGCTTAACGTTCTCTTTACGGCAAACGCAGATTCGATAAAGGGCAAGCTTCCCGAAAAAGATTTCTATTACGTATAAAAAGATACCAAAAAACAACAACCGTATATAAAAAGATACCAAAAACAACGAATATGTATAAAAAAGACACCGAAAAACAACAAAAAAGTTTTCTTAAAAGCCCCCTTGCCGTAACAATAATAACGGCGACGGCAGCCACCGCTTTATGGCTCGGAATATGGGCGTTTGCTTCATATAGGGTTGGGTATGATTTTATACTCCCCTCCCCCCTTTCCGTACTGAAAAAGCTTTTTCAAATAATAACCGAAAAAGGGTTCTTCGTTACCGTTGCGCTTTCGCTCCTGCGTGTGCTTTCCGGCTTTATACTCGGAGCGCTTGCCGGACTTACAGGCGCGTTTTTAAGCTATCTTCTGCTTGCTCTCAAGGTTTTTCTTGCACCGCTTATCAGAATAGTAAGAGCCACCCCCGTTGCTTCGTTTATCCTTATCGCGGTGCTTTGGATACCGTCGGGCTCCGTTCCGGTTTTCATTGCGTTTCTTATGGTTTTCCCGATAGTCTATTCAAACGTTCTCACGGGACTTGAAAACGTTGACGTAAGGCTCCTTGAGACGGCGGAGGCATATCGCTTTTCTATGCGAAAGAAAATAACCCTGCTATATCTTCCCTCGGCGCTCCCCTATTTCATAAGCGCCGCTCTCACCTCGCTCGGACTTGCATGGAAATCAAGTGTGGCGGCAGAGGTATTATGCGTTACGAAAAACTCGGTAGGCGAAAAGCTTTATCTATCCAACCTCTACCTCGAAAGCGCGGAGCTACTCGCGTGGACGGTTACCGTCGTACTGCTCAGCGTCGGAATGGAAGCACTTGTTAAGCTTATCGCGGCGCAGGCAAAAAAACACACACGGAGGCGTTATGAACGGGATTAAAGCTGAAAATATATCTAAAAGCTTTGGCGAAAAAAACGTTATAAGCGGTCTCTCATGCTTTATAGAGCACGGAAAGGTAACGCTTGTAGTCGGGCCGTCGGGCGCAGGCAAAACGACGCTGCTGCGGATACTCGCGGGGCTTGAAAAGGCGGATACGGGCGAGATACACGGACTTGAAAATAAAAAAATCGCTTATCTTTTTCAAGAGGACAGACTTTTTCCGTGGCTTACGGCGCTGGAAAACGTAGCCGCTGTATGCGACGAACGGGGCAGAAAGGAAAAAGCTCTCTCTCTGCTTTCCGAACTCGGTCTTGGCGACTCCGCAAAAAAATTCCCCCACGAGCTTTCGGGAGGAATGAGCCGCCGCGTAGCAATAGCGCGCTCTCTCATGGCTGACGGAGACGTTGTTATACTTGACGAGCCGTTTCAGGGACTTGACACCGAAAGCGAAATGCGAACCCTTGAAGTAATAAAAAAGTACTGTGAGGGAAAGACGGTTATTGCGGTAACACACGACACGGAGCAGTTTAACGGATATGCCGATAAAATGATAACTATAAAATAACGTACTCTTTACAAAAACGGCTTAATAAATTTTCCGAACTTCGCGGAAAATCCATATCGCTTTTTCTTTTGAATAAAGCTGTCCGCAAAAGCTTGACTGAACCTTTTTTGTAGTTACACCCAAAACACATATAAAAAAGCCAAAGAGCGAAAACTCTTTGGCTTTTTGTTTTGTTTGGTTTTAGTTCTTTTCCGCTTTGTTTACTACCGCCTTGATAACAAAGAGAGTTGCTATCATAAGCGCAATAGCGATAGGAAGAACAATGAATATATTGCGGATAAATCCGGCTAATATATAGGATACGAAGGATACCCCCGCAACGGTAATCGCGTAAGGAAGCTGTGTTGAAACGTGCGTAACGTGATCGCAGTTCGCGCCCGCGCTTGCCATAATCGTAGTATCGGAGATAGGAGAGCAGTGGTCTCCGCAAACAGCTCCCGCAAGACACGCCGAAATACCGATAATGTAAAGAACATCGGTAGCGGGGAATACCGCAGTAACTATCGGAATAAGAATTCCAAACGTTCCCCAAGACGTTCCGGTGGAGAACGCAAGGAAGCAAGCAACGAGGAATATGATAGCGGGAAGGAAGTTTTCAAGTCCCGCGGCAGCATTTTCCATAGCGCCGGCAACGAATGCGTCAGCTCCGAGGAGTCCCGTCATATTCTTAAGGGTAAGAGCAAAGGTAAGGATAAGGATAGCGGGAACCATCGCGATAAAGCCCTTCGGTACCGCCTCCATAGCCTGCTTAAAGGTTATAGCCTTACGCGAGATAAGGTAAACAACGGTGATTATGAGCGCGACAAGCGCACCGTAAGGAAGTCCTACCGAGGCATCGGTATCACCGAAAGCATCGATAAGGTTTGCGCCGCTGAAGAAGCCGCCAACGTAAATCATTCCGAGAACACAGAATACGATAAGAACTATAATGGGGAGAAGCAGGTCGGCAAGTATGCCCTTCTTGCTTTCCTCTGTCTCATCGGCGGGAACCTCAAGAGCACCGAGCTCTCCATTGACAAGAGCGTTCATTTCGGCAAGCTTCATCGGACCGTAATCAAGCTTCGTAAGAACAAGTCCGATAACGAAAACAAAGGTAAGAAGCGAGTAGAAGTTATAGGGAATCGCTCTGCAGAACAGCTCGATTCCGGAGTATGCTCCGCCCGACTCAGCCGCAACGGAGGAAACCGCAGCCGCCCACGAAGAAATGGGAGCTATCATACATACGGGAGCCGCAGTAGCGTCGATTATGTAGGAAAGCTTTGCTCTCGAAATCTTATGTCTGTCGGTAATAGGTGTCATAACCGAGCCGACGGTAAGACAGTTGAAGTAGTCGTCAACGAATATAAGAACACCGAGAATAAAGGTGGCGAGCATAGCGCCGACACGTGTTTTGATGTTCTTGGTTGCCCAGCGTCCGAATGCCGCCGCACCTCCCGAGGAGTTGACGAGCGCGACTATAATTCCGAGCAGAACGAGGAATATAAAGATACCTGCGTTCCAGGAATCGGCAAGAGCTCCGATAAAGCCGTTATTTATTACCGCATCCCATGCGCCTACCGGCATAAAGTTCGCGTAGAAAAGTCCTCCGACGAGAATTCCTACGAACAGAGAGGAAAACGCCTCCTTGGTAATAAGCGCGAGGAAAATTGCTACGACCGGGGGTATAAGCGACCAGAAGGTTGCGTAGAGATCGCTGCCGGCGGAAACGCTTCCGGTTTCTCCGCAGGTTTCGCAGCCGTAAACCTTTGCGCCACTGCAAATCTCACATTCCGCGGCGCTATCATCGCAAAGCAGGTAACCGAGACCACCGCAGTCGGGACAATCCACGTTATGTGTGGAGACACCCCACACGGCGCAGGTTATTCCCGCAGCGATAAGAACAGCGGCAACACAGGCAAAAGCGATGATGTATTTTAAATACTTTTTCATCCTTTGTGTTCCTTTCTTATCAAAAAGAGTTTTGTTACTTGTTATTTTAACATATTTTTTCTTAAAAATCAACGGTTTTTAAAAAAACAAGTCGAAACATCTCTAATCTTGTTACTTTTTGACATAAAAAGGAAACCGCTTTAGTTTAATTTGCCGTAAAAAGTTCGTCTTTACCGTTTATTTTATTTTTCATTACCCACGTATAAAAGAACGCTCCTCGTAAGTCTTGTAAGAAGCAGGGCGGGTATTGAAACAAAAACCCAGATAAGCGAAAAGAAAAGACATATCTGTCCGAAAAGGTTATACGGCTGACCGCTGTAATTCCAGACATCAAGTCCTAAAATCACGTTAAACACAAGTCCGAAAATAAGCTCTACCGCTGTTATTACAAGACCGCAGAGAAGCGGTTTAAGAAAAAAGCTTAGTCTCGGGGTTAAAAAATCGGTGATAGCTATAAGCACAAGACACGTGCCGCCTGCAAAAAACATACTTATATGGGTATATTGTCGGAAAACTATTTCAATAACGCTGTACAGACAGCCTCCGACTAAAAAAATTACAGTATATAAAATCACGCTTCTTCTCATTTTTTCCACAGCCCACCTCCTGCACGGAGACGTAAAAAAGCCCCCATAACCGTTATTATCCCGGTTACGGGGGTAAATTATTCCTGTACGCAGCTTAAAGCTTAGATATTTGCTTTTTAATTTCAGCCTTCGCTTTCGAGCTTTAAAAGCTCCTCCTTTACCCTCTGCATATCAACGAGCATATCCTCTTTTTTTCGGGGATCGCGCAGAAGGAGCGAGGGGTGATAAACGGCGCACATTCTGTACGCGCCCTTATCAAACCAAACGCCGTGCTCCGCGGTAATTTTAAAGTCGGGTTTAATAAGTCTCATAGCCGAAATTCTGCCGAGGCAGACAATAAGACGGGGCTTAATAAGTCTTACCTGATCACGGAGATATCCTATACAAAGGTCCTGCTCCTCAGGCTTTGGATCGCGATTTTTCGGAGGACGGCATTTCAGCATATTGGCTATGTAAACGCTTTCCCTCGGTATGTCAACCGCCTCTAAATATTTGTCAAAAAGCTTTCCCGCTCGTCCTACAAACGGCATTCCGGAAAGGTCCTCCGTCTCACCCGGCGCCTCACCTACAAACATAAGCCTTGCGTTTTTGTTACCTGCGCCGAAAACAACGTTTGTTCTTGTCTCCGAAAGCGAGCAGGCGCGACAGCTCTTGCATTTTTCCTCAAGCTCTTCAAAGGTAAGCTCCATATTTTTCCCGTCCTTTTTTACAAAAAAATTTTATAATATAACGTGTAAAATCACAGATACCGCAGTCTAACCAAAGGCAAAAAGCTTTTGTCTCGCCATAACTTTAAAGGGGGTTCGGTTATTTTTACAGTTCTCCGAGACGTGTAACCGCATCGCCCTTGCATATAACCCCGCAATGCTCGTTTATGTAAAGCATTATTTCGCCGTCGCTTTGCCGCTCTCCATATTCCTCAACAAAGGAAAGCCTATCCCCATCGGTATCAATAACAAGAAAGAAACGCTTTTTTCCTTCGCTGTACGCCGATGAACTCCCGCTGTATCCGAGAGCCGTTAATCTTCTGCACGCCGCTATAAGCGCATTTATTTCGTCAAAGCGGTAAACCGACGTCTTTGTTACCTTAGATGCTTCCTTTATTTTGGAAAGCTCCCTTAATACGTTCGGGGAGATCTCCTCGTCCTTTTCGGCTCGGCTTATCTTTGAAACGTAAAGCTCACAGCCGCCGTCTCTTCCGGGGTATATTTGTATGAATATACGGCTTTTCGCCGCGTCAAAGCCTGTTTTTCGTTTCGCCTCATCAAGAAGCGTCCAGAACACCCGTCTCGTTTCTGTATTATCGTAGTCAATATCATCCGAAGTGATACTGTACCCGTCAAGGTCGGCTTTGGTAAGAGAAATTTTTATCTTATTTTCCGATATAAGCAGTAGCTCCATTAGTAATCCAACTTTCTAAGTCTTTAATTACATTATAATATAATTTTACGAGCTTTGCCACCGTTAATTTACGGAAAAAAAGATATATTTTCCCTTTTTACGCGTTTTTAGCTATATTTTTACATATGCGGAAAGCTTTACATAAGATATTATAGCTTTTTTATGCCGAATTGTCAAGTAACGGACGGTTAACTTAGTATAAAAAGTAAAAATAAGGGCATCTTTTAGGAGTATGGATAACTGTTATAATGCCCAAAAAAGTTTAATATTTTTAAAAAGATTACTTTAAAATTTACTGCTTGACAAAAATGAAAAATCATAGTATAATAAAAAATAGCGGATTTGACGGATTTCCTCGGAAAGCACCGTCAAAAATTCTAAATATTTTTACTGAAAAAGAGGTGAAAACGAATGGATTTTGGATACGGCAGTCAATCGGGCGACGGGCGAAGTACGCCGAAAGCGATCGGAATTCTTTACTCCGTTCGTTTTCGGGTTTAATATACTCCTCTCGCGCCCTTTATACGACTTCCCTTTCCACTTAAGTTGAAAGGAAGCGGCCACGAAAACATTTTTTCGTCCCGCCTTTCACGGCTTCCGAGCACCTGAATTTGCTCGGACTACCCCACTCGGGTAATTTAAATTTGCTTAGCCAAAGAAAGGAACAGTCTTACTATGAAGGACAAAGCGCTTACCCTGCTCGTTGAGCACAATTTTTCAGAGCTGCGACAGCTTCTGACCTCTCTTAACGCCACGGACCTTGCCGCCCTTCTCTCGGAATTTCCCGAAGGACTTTTGACGGTGGCTTTCCGTGTCTTACCAAAGGAGCTTGCCTCCGAAACGTTTGTCGAGATGGACGCCGAGTGCAAGGAGCACCTTATAAAAGGATTTAGCGACCTTGAGCTTAAAACTGTTCTCGACCAGCTTTTTATCGACGATACGGTTGACATTATCGAGGAAATGCCCGCATCTCTCGTAAAAAGAATTTTAAAGAACTCGGATAAAACAAAACGCGACATTATAAACGAGGTGCTTAAGTACCCGAAAAACAGCGCGGGCTCTATTATGACAACCGAGTACGTCAGTCTCAGAAAAGACATGACTGTCGAGGACGCCTTCACGAGAATAAGGCGTATAGGCGTAAATAAGGAAACTATTTACACCTGCTACGTTACCGATCAAAGTAACATTCTTCTCGGAATAGTTACCGCAAAGGACCTTATGCTCGCCTCCCCCGACGATTTAATCGAAGGCATAATGGAAACAAACATAATATCGTCAAATACACTTGACGCTGCAGAAGACGTTGCCCACCTTATTGAAAAATATGACTTTCTCGCTATACCGATTACCGATAACGAGCACCGCCTCGTCGGTATAATCACCTTCGATGACGCCATGGACGTCATAAAAGAGGAAACGGACGACGACTTTATGAAAATGGCGGCGGTTGCCCCTCTTGAGGACAGCTATTTCAAGACCTCCGTTCTCGTCCACGCAAGAAAAAGAATTCTCTGGCTTCTCTTTTTAATGGTTTCGGCAACGCTTACGGGAATTATAATTACCGAATACGAAAGCGTACTGAGCGCTCTTCTCGTCTCGTTTATCCCTATGCTTATGAGTACCGGCGGAAACGGCGGCTCGCAAAGCTCGGCAATTATCATAAGATGTCTTGCGACAGAGGAGATAAAGCTACGGGATTTCGGCAGAGTTATATTCAAGGAGCTTCGTATCGGTCTTATAGCGGGTGTTACTCTTGCAATCGCAAACGCAGGGCGTCTCTGGGTTCTTAACGAGATTTACTACCACGTACCGGGCGGTCTCGGTAAAGAAATGATTGTCGTCGGTATCGCTCTTGTGGGCGCGGTTGTAATAGCAAAGATGCTCGGCTGCGTTCTTCCTATGTTTGCAAAGAAGATAAAGCTTGATCCTGCGCTTTTTGCTTCCCCGATAATCACAACGCTTGTTGACGCAATTGCGGTATTCTTATATTTCAACATCGCGGTTCGGGTATTTTAACGTGTTCTGAATAAAAATTATTAGCGTGTTCTCCGATTTTGGAGAACACGCTGATTTTTATTTTGATTTTTTCCGTGTCGCCGTAAGCTTTAAAAAATAAAACGGCGGTTTTTTCCGGCCACCCCGTCCCCGCGAGTTTTACAAAAACCCGGTAAAGTCTTTTAAAATCCACGTGGCCGAGCTTCCTGCCTATGTGCTTATAGCTACCAGTTTTTCATTTCCTTTAAAAGCTCGATGTTTTTCAGGACAAGGGTTTTCTCCTTTTGAGTAAACGATGACGTAAGCTCCTCTACCCTTTTCAGAAAATGACTGCTTCCCGCTTTTTCGCTCAAGCCGTCAAAAAGCAGCGCGTCTGTCGAAACCTCAAGCACACCTGCGATTTTAACCAATGTTTCAAGAGACGGCTTTCCGGCCGCTCTTTCTATCTGACCTATAAACGTGGTAGATACGTCCAGCCTTTCCGCAAGCTGCTCTAAGGTGTATTTTTTGCCTTTTCTGTACATTCTGATTCTTTGTCCGAGCATCTCGTAATTCATTTTATTTTCCTCTTTTCTATTGAATCCGTGTTGATTTTTTCATTCTTCTCTGCTTAAAAGCATCAGATACTTCAAAACCGTAACTGTTATCTGCAAAAAACAACAAAACAAAAGAACTGCCCGAAATGCGTTTTGATTTCAAAGCAGTTCTTCTTTTTTCTTATTTCTCTTCCGCGTCAGCCTTTGCGGTCTTTTTGGTAGATTTCTTAGCGCTCTTTTTTGCGGCCTTTTTCTCTACGGGAGCCTCTTCTTCCTCTTTGATCTCTACGGGAGCTTCCTCGGCCTCGTCCTCTTTTATGTTGCCTTCATCGTCAAGCTCGTCGTCAATACAAACCTTGCAGGACTCACAGGTGCCGTCGCAGCTACCCTCGTCGTCTATGTCGTCGCAATCGTCGTCGCAATCGTCGTCCTTAGACGCAAGCTTACTTCTCATTCTCGCAAATATTGCCGCTACCGCAGCCGCAACAGAGGCTATAATTCCGCATATAAGCAAAAACTTTAAAAATCCATTTAACTTTTTCATTGTGTTTTCTCCTTTTCATTTCTTACATAGTTTTCCGTATATAAATATTATATCACATTTTCCGTTTTTTGTCTATTATGTATTTCATTTTTTTGTAAACTTTTTTTAAATGGTAAAATTACTCGCGCAGTCTCATGACGGCGACATCGGTTTACAATCCAAAAGTTTATCTTATCCGCAAACCTCTTTTTATTAAGAGCGCAAGGTCTTGACAGCCATAGCCTTATCCTCCGCGCGGAAAACGGCAGAACCCGCAACGCATACGGTAAGACCTTCTTTTATCAGCTCGCCGATATTCTGCTCGGTAATGCCTCCGTCAGCCTCTATCTCGGCGGTAACGTTATGCTTTTCGCAAAGTCTTGCCGCCTGTCCTACCTTTTTCACCGTTTCGGGGATAAGCTTCTGTCCGCCAAATCCCGGCTCGACGGTCATTATAAGTATAAGATCGCAAAGGTCTATGTACGGCTCTATCTCGGAAACGGGGGTTGCTGGCTTTACGGAAAGCCCTGCCTTCATTCCAAGCTCTCTTATTTTAAGAAGTGTCGCTCTGACGTCGGAGCAAGCCTCCAAATGGACCGTTACTCCGTCAGCGCCCGCCTTTTTGTAATCCTCGATATAACGGATAGGCTCTTTTATCATAAGATGCACGTCAAAATAAAGCTTTGATATTTTTCTTATAGACGAGATAACGCAGGGGCCAAACGAAATGTTAGGCACGAAATCTCCGTCCATTACGTCAAGGTGCAGCCACTCAACGCCGCCCTCCTCAACCGCCTTTATATCCTTTTCAAGACAGGCAAAATTTGCGGCAAGGAGTGATGGTGATATTTTAAGCATTGTTTTTCTTCCTTATTATTTTATAAATTTTTATTATTTTTATTTACCGTGTTTTTGAAAATACATCGCTTCGAAAAGCTCTTTTTTCCGTTTTTTTGTTTATTATAAAAATTTGCGGGTTTTCACGTGCTCACGCTCGGTGTCATTACTCTACGAACACCATATTATAATAAGAGGCAAAAGCCTCGCTCCCTAACGCTTTGAACGGACGTTAAATGTAACTGTCGTATCCTTTTTTCAGTCTTAGCCGCGGGGAGCTTTATATACCGGAGCCGAGACGGAGAAGCCTCCGTCTTGGCTCTTTTCGGTTCTTTTATTTTGCTACGGAACCCCGCTTGACCTCCGCCTTTACATAAACTCGTGATAAAGTGAGTTTTCCGGCAGATATTTCGGGCTTATTACGTCGGCGCACTTTAAAATTTCAAGTATCTCGCGCGCCTTTTCATAGTATTTACTGCCTTTTTTAACCTCGGGAAGTATTCCGAAAAGGCTCTCCTTTAGCATACAAGGCTCGTATCCGAGGAGCGAGTTTATACTAAAATCGGTGCTGTCCGCATAAGGAAGTATATTTATATCCTCGTTTTCCGTTACACTCTCCCAAAGATGAAAGGAGAATTCGGGAGACGCCGCGCGGTACTTATAGTCTCTTACCAGCCTTCTCCAAAGACGTATTTCTCTTGGTAAAATAACGCGCTTTCCAACGGTAAGGCTTTCAAGAGGTGAGATATAAAAGCTTCTTATCCTATCCTTTTCTTCAATAAGCGAGGTAAACGCCGGATAGATAGCCTGTATTCCCTCAAAAATTACTATATCGTTCTTTTCTACCGAAAAGTCGTCGTATCTTACCCGTCTCGCCTCTACGAAATCAAATCTCGGAAGTCGTGCGCCTTTACCGTTCTGAATACTGTGCATAAAGCTCGATAGCTCGTCAAGGTCAAGCGCCTTTTCGGAATCAAAATCAAGCTTTCCGCCCGATTTTACCGCCTCTCTTTCAAGCTCTGTCCTATCCTTGAAAAAATCGTCAATTGATATTATTTTTACCGTTTTCCCTCTCTCTGAAAACTCGGAAACCATCTTCTTTGAAGCGGTGGTTTTCCCCGAGCAGGTGGGACCGGAAAGCGTTACGAACTGCAATCCGTCCGTCTGACAAAGCTCCTTTATAACCGCATCAAGACGTCTTTCAAAATCCTCGTCGCACTCTTTAACATAGTTTATTTTTTCATATTCCGATGCAAATTTCAGTTTTGCTATCATAGGCGCCTCCTTATCAGTTAGAAATGCTCCTTAGCAAAGGCGTCAATAAATCTGTCGCGCTCCTCTACGTTTTTATCGTACGTTTCCTTATTCAGGTATTCATACGGATACTTCGGCATCGAGGTTCTTTTTATTACCGATTTATCCTTTGCCACAAGCTTTGTTACGGCTCCCGCGCCCGCGGCAAATACCGAATGAACCTCCTCCATCATATAGATATTGTAAAGTCCCTCGGCGCCCGGAAGCGAATAGCCGACGTTTTCAAAGTTACCAACCGTATTTTTCTGTCTGTAAATATAGTACGGAACGTATCCCGCGATACCCGCCGCTACCTGAGAGTAGTCAACGCTCTTACCCGTCTCACCGCCAGTTCTTGAGTAAACCTCGGTGCCGTTACGCAGAAAATCCGATGCTTTCTTTACGCAGAAGGTGTGGAAGGTTATATTATCGGGGCGGAGCGCTATTATATCGTCAACGGAACGGGAAAAGCTTGAAAAGCTTTCTCCGGGAAGTCCCGCTATCATATCGGTGTTAATACATTTTATGCCACTTGCTCTCGCTATGTCGTAGGCTCTGTAAAAATCCTCCGTGGTGTGATGTCTGCCTATGCTTTCAAGAACCATATCGTTGAGCGTCTGCGGGTTTACGCTTACTCTCGTAACTCCGCCGTCAACTATTATCTTCATCTTTTCGGCAGTTACCGTATCGGGCCTACCCGCCTCAAAGGTAAACTCTGAAAGCGCCGCCGTGTCAACGTGAGAATTTATCTTTTCAAGAAGCGTTCCTATCTGCGCAGGTGTCAGAACGGTAGGAGTTCCTCCGCCTACGTACACCGTTTTAACGTTAAGTCCGAGTCTCTTTATATTTTCAAAGGTTCTGTCGATGTCGGTGTAAAGCTGCGTAAGATAGTCGTCCGTCATTGAAAGCAGTCTCTTTGTGGAGTAGGAAACGAAGGAGCAGTAAGCACATCTCGTAGGACAAAACGGTATGGAGATATAAACCGAGCAGCTGTCGGCAGGGGTACGCTTTATTATCTGCGCCTCTTTTTTCGCTATATCGGTAAGGAGCGAGGCTTTTTTGGGATTTAAGAAATACTCACTGCAAAGCTCCTTTCGGATTTCGCTATAGCTTTTACCCGCGGCAGCCATCTCCGCGGCAATTTTAGCGGGACGCACGCCTGTAAGTATTCCCCACGGAGGAGTACAGCTGAAGATTTCCTTACCCGCGGCAACAACAGCTATTCCACTTGCTATTTTTGCCGTTCTCTGCTTTGTTACTCCCTCTCTGTAAGGTTCAAAATGCTCCTTAAACGCACACTTGCCCTCGCTTTTCATTTCAGCCGTAGCGACAACTCCGTTCTCGTTATGTACAACCGACAGGGAAAGCACGTCGGAATCCTCGGTAAGCTCCTCGTCCTCGGAAAACTTTGCTCCGGGGAAAAATATCATACAGAGCGTCTGAGCATAATACGTGTTAATATCTCCGCTAATAAACAGTTTCATTACTATCTCCAAATTTCCAAAATTTAAACATCAATTATTTTTAAATAAATTTTATTTTCCAAATCTTACGGTTTCAAACCGTTTCCGTGCCTCGGTTTAAATCTTTTGCGGCCCCAAACCGCTTCGTGCCTCGGCTTAAATCTTTTGCGGCTCCAAACCGTTTCCGTGCCTTGGTTTAAATCTTTTGCGGCTCCAAACCGCTTCGTGCCTCGGCTTAATTCTTTTGCGGCTCCAAACCGTTTCCGTGCCTTGCTTTAAATCTTTTACGGCTTCAAACCGCTTCGTGCCTCGGCTTAATTCTTTTGCGGCTCCAAACCGATTCTACACCTTCACTTAAATATTTTTCGGTTTCGCGCCGCCTTTACCTTACGGCTTGGCGAAATCCTTTTCCGAATCAAGTATTATGGTAACGGGGCCGTCGAGAGAGGCGTCAATTTTCATATCCGCACCAAACTCTCCGCACGCAGTTTTAAGTCCGCTCTCCGAGATTTTCTTTAAAAAGTACTCATAAAGACAGTTTGCCACGTCCGGCTTTGCCGCTCCGAAAAAGTCAGGGCGTGTTCCTCTGCGACAGGACGCGCAGAGAGTAAAATTTGATATAACAAGAATTTCTCCCCGAATATCGCTTACCGAGAAATTCATTTTCCCGTTCTCGTCCTCAAAGATACGCATTTTCAGTATCTTTTCCGACATTTTTTCCACTTCCCTCTCGCCGTCTCCCTCTTTAACTCCGAGGAGAAGGAGCAGTCCGTTTTCTATTGCGCCTACGGTCTTTCCTTCAACGGTTACCTCTGCTTTTTTTACTCTTTGAATTACAGCAGTCATTTTTTCTTACCTGTCTCTTTATCTTAATTGTTATTTTCCTTCGGCTTAAATCCAAACATTAAATCCTTGCCGTCCGTAACGGTTACGTTATCTTTTTTCTTTTGGTCTTCCTCTTTTTCCTCGGCATATTCACCAAGCTTATATTCTTTCCTGATGTTCTCCGGAAAATAATCGGCAGGCTCTGAATATATTATTTTCTCCGGTTTCTTCATCTGCTCTCTCCTTAAATTTTCGTTATTTTTCGCTTTCCGTTACACCAGCTGTTTTTTCAGATTTTTGTATCTCGGCACTCCGAAAAGATTTACCTTTTCGGTTGTTCTCGCGACCGAGATCTTATAGTTCTCCGTTCCCGAAAGCGAAGCCGACGGAAGCGTTTCAAGCGAGATAAGTCCTACGTCGGACAGTATTAAAAGCGAAAGCTTCAGCTTTGCAGCTCGCATTTCGCTCCCCGCTTCCCTAACCGCTTTATGCAGTCTGTAAAGCGAAACGTATTCTCCGCTCTGCGTTGCCTCTCGCGCAGCGCGGTAAACGCTCGCGAAATCGTCTCTGTCGGGTAAAATTCCGTCTTCTACGGAAAAGCTTTCTCCCATTTCCTTTCTGCTTATCAGCTCACATTCCGACTTATAATAATCTCCTATACCTGAAATTTTTGCATCGATAACGTGCATCTGCTCGTTTCTTTTTCCCATAAACTCGTTTATTCCGAGAGTGAAAACAAAATCTGCAGTATCTCCTCTTTCGAGGTCTGTTTCCCATATCGAAACACCGAAGGCAAGCGCGTCTATCTCGCCGTTATCCGTTTTCAGGGTTATTTTGGTATGCTTTCCGGCGCCTATTGACGCAACAGACAAAACGGATACGTTTCTTACGACAAACACCGGCTGAGGATTTCCCGTTCCGCACGGCTCAAGCTTCATAAGCTCCTCGGCGTTTTCAAGAGTAAGCTCGGAGCCTAAAATCTCGCTGTCTATCTCTATACTCGCCTCGTTATCCTCCGGATTAATATGATTTCTCGCATACTCGTTTATTCTCACGCGAAGCTCGTCAATGTTCTCCGCCTTTACGGTAAGCCCCGCCGCAAGATCGTGTCCTCCGTACTTTTCAAGCAGGTCCTTACACGCCTCCAGCGCCTCGGATATATTAAGTCCATTTATGCTTCTTCCCGAGCCCTTGCCTATACCGTCCTCAACGGATATAAGTATGCTCGGAAGATTATATTTCTCGGTAATTCTCGATGAAACGATACCTATTACTCCGTGGTGCCAATTATCGCCCGCGAGCACAATTACGGGAGAGTCGGAAAAGCTGTGCGTTCTTTCGGCAAGTGCCATAGCCTCATCCGAAATACGGTTTTCCTCGTTTTGACGGCTTGCGTTAAGCTCACAAAGCTCCGTTGCTACCTTTTCCGCTTCCTCTCTTTCATCGCAGGTGAAAAGCTTAACTCCGAGGCGCGCGTCGGCTACTCTGCCCGCCGCGTTTATTCTCGGCGCAAGTCTGTATCCTATAAAAGAAGAATTTATCTTGAATTTTTTGGGAAATTTCTGGTTTTTCCTGTCTGTTGCAAGGTCGATGAGCGCATCTATTCCCATTCCCGGACGTTTCTCTATCATCGAAAGTCCTGCCGCGCATATAAGACGGTTTTCGTCTGTAAGCGTCATTACGTCGGCGATCGTTCCTATCGCGACGAGGTCGATATACTTACCGCAAATCTTTTCAAGGAAGCTACTTTTTCCGCTTCCGATAAGACGCTGACATCTTTCCTCAGGAGAAAGCTCGCTTGCATATTCTCCAAAAATTTCTTTTTCCTGTACTGCAAACTCAAGCGCGGTAAGAAGTTTAAAGACAACGCCGACACCCGCAAGCTCTTTAAAGGGATACCCGTCATCGGGACGCTTTGGATTAACCACCGCGACAGCGCGCGGAATCTCGTCCTGACACCTGTGGTGGTCGGTGATAACCGCGTCAATTCCAACGCTTTTCATATATTCGGTTTCCTCTGCCGCCGTTATACCGGTATCAACAGTTATAATAAGCGAGGTCCCCGTCTTTTTCAGCTCGTCTATCGCCGCCACGTTTATTCCGTAGCCCTCTGAAAGTCTGTTAGGTATGTAATAACCAACGTTTGCTCCAAGGTCGCGCAGATATAAGTAAAGCGAGCTTACCGAGGTTACTCCGTCAACGTCGTAATCTCCGTACACCGTTATTTTTTCACCGCTTTCCACGGCTTTAAGTATTCTCTCTACCGCCTTATCCATATCCTTTAGGAGAAAGGGGTTATGAAGAAGCGTTGCTTCACTGCTTAAAAATCTTTTCGCCTTTTCCGGCGTGTCATACCCTCGCAGCACGAGTATTCTTGAAAGAAGGCTGCCTATCGAAAGCTCCTCTGAAATCCTCTGCGCCTTCTCATCTCCCACGTCCACCGAGGGCCTTATAATCCATTTGTTTGACTTTGGCATTATTTTTAAAAATCCTTTTTATTTCTTACCTTTATCTCATTACCGGCAAAGCTTCTTTTCCGCTCCGCACTTCAATTTTCAGTTTTTATTCTATCGGAGCGTATCTTTCCATTAAAATCTGTGCTCTCGATATTCCGTCAACCGCCGCGCTCGTTATCCCGCCTGCGTAGCCCGCTCCCTCTCCGCAAGGGTAGAAATTACCGCACATCGCAGTAGCGCCGCTTTCAAGTCGCGTAATTCTGTAAGGAGAGCCGGTTCTCGTCTCCGCGCCCGTAAGCAAAGCGCTCGGAGCATCAAAGCCCTTCATGCTTTTTCCAAAGCGCCGTATTCCCTTTTTCAACATATCGTTTATAAAATCGGGAAATAACGTATCAAGTCTTGCAACCTTTACGTTTTTGCCGCCCATATAAGTCGGCATAACCGACGACGGTTCACGGAGCGTCCTGCTTCCGCTCAGGTAGTCTCCAACCGTCTCTATCGGTGCAGAATAATTACCGCCGCCAAGCGCGTAAGCCTTTCTTTCTATCGCTCTGCAAAACTCCATAGTTCCGCCAAACGCGGCGCAATCTTCCGGTGTTACCGAAACACATACAGCGCAGTTTGAGTTAATTCCGTCTCTTGCGTAGCGGCTCATTCCGTTTACCACGACTCCGCCTTCCTCGCTCGCTCCCGCGACAACCTCGCCGCCGGGACACATACAAAACGTATATACTCCTCGGTCGTTTTCGCGGTAAGAGTACTGATACTCCGCGTGTCCGAGAAGCTCGCGAAGATTTTTTTCCTTCTCGGACGCCTTCATAAGCTCCTCTCCGAAAAGCGCGTTCTCAACGTTTTTGCGGAGATGCTCAATTCTCACTCCAACGCTCAGCGCCTTTTCCTCAACAGAAAAATCCGCCGTTTTTAAATAGGAGTAAACGTCTCTTGCGCTGTGTCCGGTAGCAAGTATAACCGCTCCCGCAGGAATATCTCCGCAAGATGTTTTGACCGCGGTTATATTTCCGCCCGAATCAGAGACTATCCCTTTAAAAGCGCATCTGAAGCGTATTTCGCCCCCGAGACGGATTATCTCGTCCCGTATTCCCGAAACGGCGCCCGTAAGCTTATCCGTTCCTACGTGAGGCTTTGCCTTTGTCATTATATCCTTTGGCGCTCCGAAGTCTGCAAAACGCTTTAAAACGTATCTGCATCTTCCGTCGTTAATTCGCGTAACGAGCTTACCGTCCGAAAATGTTCCCGCTCCGCCTGCTCCGAACTGAATGTTACTTTCGGTATCAAGCTTTCCCTCGGCATAAAACCTATCTACGGCCTTTATTCTTTCCTCGGTGTCGTCTCCGCGCTCAAGGACAATAGGACGGTATCCGTTTTCCGCCAAGAGCAGCGCCGCGAACATTCCCGCAGGACCGAAGCCTACAACCACCGGACGCGCCGAAAGTCTTTCCGTACCGTAATTTACGCTTACGTTTGGCTCGGCGATAACTCTCATTCCCTCTTTTTGCAAAGCTTCGCTTTCGGGAAGACAGGAAACCTCTACCGCAACCGACCATACAGATGTTATATTACCTCTGCGTCTTGCGTCTATCGAGCGTCTGTGCACCTCTGCTCCGAGAACGTTTTGCCTTCCAACGACCGACATAACTCTCTTTTGTGCAAATTCGGTTGCCGTTTCGGAATTCTCCGAAAGCGGCAACCGAATGTCAGTTACTAAAATCCAATACACTTTTTACCGTTTCTTTCTACTTTAACCGTTTTTTCTTTAAATTAGAATTTTTAAAGCGCAGCTGAAAATACCCAAACGAGAAAAGCCGCTAAAACGCTTACCACTATCGCGGTTACGTCAAGCGCCGCGGATTTTTTTATTTTAAAATCGCTCCTCGAATCGGAACGCATTAAAAACGACTTGTGTTTAAGCTTTTTTTCCTGTCCGTTACCCAAATGATTCATCTGACCTTACCGACCTTTTCCCTTTTTTCCGGATAAACCGTAGTACTTTTCAAGTATTTCTCTTAACGCCTGCTCGTCTATTCCTCTTGAAAGCTCGCCGGCAAAGGCGTATGAAATTCTGCCGTCCTCCTCGCTGACAACGATAATCCCCGCATCACTTGCGCGGCTCATACCGATAGCGGCTCTGTGTCTTGAGCCAAACGAGGAATTAACCTCCGGATCGGAATAGTTGGGAAGGAAGCAGCCCGCCGAATTTATACGCTTTCCGCTTATAACCACGGCGCCGTCGTGAAGCGGTGCCGGCGGGAAAAACAGGTTACATATAAGCTCGTGCGAAACCGCCGCGTTTATCTTCACTCCGCTTTGACATATATCGTCTATACCCGTATTGTTTTCAAGAACTAAAAGCGCACCCGTTTTGGTGGCGGAAAGTCTCATAACGGCTTTTATAACCGCTTCCGCCTCGCTTACTCCCGAGCTCATGCGCAGCTTACCGGTAACTATTTTACAAAATCCTATGATAAGAACGCCTATTTTTTCAAGCACGGCGCGAATATCTGCCTGGAATATAACGGCAACCATCAGCATACCCGGAATAAAGAACGCATTAAGGAAGCTGTATATCGCGGAAAGCTTAAGCGCGAAGGCAAGCTCTTTAATAAGAACTATCGCAAGAACTCCGATAAGTACGGAAAACGCTCTTCTTTTTCTGATAAATCTGTAAACGAAGAAAAAGAGCGCGGAGAGTAAAAATATATCAACTATGGCGATTATAATATTTATATATGAGTCGGAAAACGACGAGAATTTATTTTTAACAAGTTCAGTAAACATTGTCATTACCGTATTAACACCTTTCTTTTAAAATTTGAGAAAGATTTTCTATATATAGGGGCGCCGAAAACGGTATAAATACTTTACATTAGCCGCGCGGTAATTTATTTTGTAATAAAGACGCAAGCGGCACGGCAAATAAGAGCTGCCCCAAGATGAAATCTATGTTTAATATGTATAACTGCGCCCATAAGCCCCTCCGATGACTAAAACAGGTCGTCAAGATAATCTAACCTCGGTAAAAAAGGGGGTTAGGGCTGCGTCAGCAAGCGTTTTGTTCAATTTTAATTAACTTAATTTGGTTATTTTAACTATATAAAATTAAATCTATATAATATATGGTAACACATTATAAACTGATATTTAAAACTAATGTGTTAATATTTATTAAATTTTCATTCACAAAGAGTTTTTTCTCTTTATTTTAAGCGATTTTTATGTTATACTATGGAAAAAGTTATCATTTCAAAGGAACGAAAAACGTATGAAAAAGTATAAATTGCTCGGCGCTCTTTTTTCCGCTTTAAAGCGGGTAAAACCGAAAAGAATATACGTTTCGGCAATAATTTTGGCCGCGGGAAGTGGTACCCGTATGGGCGGAAGCGTAACGAAGCAGTGGATTGATATAGGCGGTATTCCTACCGTAGCTCGCTCACTGCTCGCGTTTGATGCCTGTAAAAGCGTTAAAGAAATAATACTTTGCGTAAAACGGGACGAGCTTCAAAGATACGAGGGTATCGCGGAAAAATATCATATTAAAAAATTAAGAAAAACGGTTGTCGGTAAGGAAACGAGGCAGCTTTCCGCACTCGAGGGCTTTAAGAATATTTCCAATAAATCAACCTACGTCGCCGTTCACGACGCCGCTCGCTGCCTTGTTACACCGGAAATGATAGAAAAAACGGTGCGCGCCGCGGTTATAAACGGCTCCGCTGCTGCCGCCTGCAAGGCAACGGACACCGTTAAGCTGGTAAATTCCCGACTTCTTGTTACTGAAACCCCCGAAAGAAGCTCTGTCTGGCTCGCTTCAACACCTCAGATATTCGAAACGGAAATTTACCGCGCTTCCGCCTACGTTGCCTTAAAGGATAAGGTAACCGTTACCGACGACGCCTCTATGGCGGAGCACGCGGGTTTCGCGGTAAAGCTTGTGGACGTAGGAAAGGAAAACATAAAAATCACCACCCCCGAGGACGTTTTCCTTGCCGAGGCGATACTGAAAATGCGCAATACCGTTTACGACAGTTAAAAACACCTACAATGGCATTTTTATTCTAAAACAAAACAAACATAAGCATTTTTTGTCTTAAATAAACTTACACAGCTGTTTAAATCAGCGGAACGGATATAACAATGGCAAACATAAGAATAGGACACGGATACGACGTCCATAGGCTGGTAAAAGAAAGAAGGCTTATTCTCGGAGGCGTCGAAATTCCTTATGAATACGGCCTACTCGGACATTCGGACGCCGACGTGCTTTTGCACGCGGTTATGGACGCCGTTTTCGGCGCTCTCGGAAAGGGAGATATAGGAAAGCACTTTCCCGACACAGATGAAAAATATAAGGGTATTTCAAGTCTTGAGCTACTAAAGGTCTGCGCTGCCGAGGCAAAAGCGCTCGGATACCGTCTTTCAAACGCCGACGTTACGGTAATAGCGCAAAAGCCGAAGCTTTCGCCATTTACCGCGGAGATGGTAAAAAACATTTCCCACGTGTTTGAAGTAGCGGAAAGCGACGTAAACGTAAAGGCTACGACCGAGGAAGGTCTCGGATTTACCGGCAGCGGCGAAGGAATTGCCGCTCACTGCGTTGTAATTATGGAAAAAACAGACGCTTAACCACAAAAACATTCCTTTTTAAAATAGACTTTTACAATGACGGGTTTAAATACCAATATATCGGCATACTTAAACAGCTCGTCTGAACACCCGAAATGGAGATTTTATGGATTTATCCGAAAAAATAGATATTTTAAGCCTTTCGCCGGAGGAGCTTGCCGATTTTATCACCGAAAGCGGCTATCCTAAATTCAGGGCAAAGCAGATATTTGAATGGATGTACCGCGGCAAAGACTTTTCCGAAATGACGTCTCTCCCCGAAAAAATGCGCAGAGAGCTTAACGAAATCGCCGTGCTTAACCTCCCGAAAATAAAAAGGAAGCTTGTTTCCGAAATTGACGGAACGGTTAAATACCTTTTTTCGCTTAGCGACGGAAACTACATCGAAAGCGTCGTTATGCGCTACGCACACGGTCTTTCTATATGTATCTCCTCGCAGTGCGGATGCAGAATGGGCTGTCGCTTTTGCGCCTCCACAATAGGAGGAAGAATAAGGAATTTACTCCCCTCCGAGCTTCTCGGTCAGATAATAATGGCATCCGCCGATATGGGAGAGCGAATATCCCACGTTGTAATGATGGGAATAGGCGAACCGCTTGACAACTACGATAACGTTATTAAATTTTTAAAGCTTGTCAACCGCCCCGAGGGACTTCACATAAGCTACCGCGGAATTTCCCTTTCAACCTGCGGAATAGTCCCGAAAATTCTAAGCCTTGCCGAGGAAGCGTTCCCTATAACGCTTTCCATCTCTCTGCACGCGCCAAACGATACCGCGCGCTCCGAGATAATGCCGATAAACAACACTTACAGTGTTTCGGAGCTTCTTTACGCCTGTAACACCTATTTTCAAAAGACAGGACGCCGTATTTCCTTTGAATACACGCTCATATCGGGCAAAAATGACAGCAAGGAAGCCGCGCACGAGCTTGCATCTGTTTTGAAAAAGCACGTAAAAGGGCCGCTGCACGTAAACCTAATCCCGCTTAACCCCGTAAGTGAGCATGATTACAAGACGGTTGACCGTCGATTTGCTATAAAATTCTGTGAAACACTCGTTTCTCTCGGAATAAACGCAACGGTCAGACGAACCCTCGGTCCCGATATAAACGCCTCCTGCGGTCAGCTTCGCAGAGGCGAGAACAATCAGGATAACTAATATTATAAGGAGATAAAGCTTCGTTACATTCGGGGTAATGAGTTTTCTGAGTGAGGCTCT
>JAZUBT010000003.1:0-96806 GCA_045638685.1 Eubacteriales bacterium
TTACTCTATCGTTGCAAAGGTTAAGGGTGATAAAATGGTGCTGATAACCGACTGTACTCGCGCGGGAGGTATGCCGGACGGAGAATATGACCTTGGCGGTCAGCCCATATTCCTTAAAGGAATCGAGTGCCGCCTTTCTGACGGTACAATCGCAGGAAGCGTTTTAAAGCTCAACAATGCGGTAAAGAACGTTCTTGACCACACAAGCCTTCCTGTATATGAGGTTTTCAAAATGGCTTCTCTGAACCCCGCAAAGGCTATCCGTTGCGGAGAACGCATCGGTTCGCTTGAACAGGGAAAGGACGCGGACATCATCATTGCTGATGAAAACATAAACATAATAAGAACCATAAAGAAAGGAAAAACAATTTATGAAGCTTAAAGTCAATGCACCGCTCGATCCGGGCTTTATTCCGATGGCTATAGCATACCGCGATTTTGAAGCCAAAGTAAAGGCCGAGGGTGGAGAGAAGCTCACCATCGGGCTTGAAAGAAACAACGACCTTACCTCTGTATTTACCCTCGATGTATTTAAGGACGGCACGGGACACGACGAGGAAAATCACTCTCTCGTTGAGAGAATCGTTAAAACGCTTCTTTGGATACGCGGTGGCTATAAGATAATCATCGCAGGCTCTAAGGTAATTGCAGATAAGATAAAGGCTGATTACTCCGAAAACGGAATCCGTGCGTTTGACCGCGAGTTTATGTCCGACATTTATGAAGCTCCGTTCGAGGTTATCCACGTCCCCTTTGAGCAAGCTCCTCTTGCTAACGAGACCGCAGCGCCTGTCGGCCGTCATCTTGAAGGTTGCCGCATCGGCTTTGACGCGGGCGGAAGCGACCGTAAGGTAAGCTCGGTTGTTGAGGGCGAGGCTACATATTCCGAGGAGGTCGTTTGGTTCCCGAAGCTGCAGAACGATCCTAAATATCATTATGATGGAATTATGGAAGCTATGAAGACGGCGGCCTCCAAAATGCCGAGAGTTGATGCAATCGGGGTATCCACCGCGGGCGTTGTAATCGAAAACCGTATTATGACGTCTTCGCTCTTCCTCAAGGTCAAGAATGAAAATCCGGCGGCTTTTGAGAAGGTGGTTAAGAATATTTATACCGATATCGCAAAAGAGCTCGGAAACGTTCCGATAGAGGTAGCTAATGACGGAGACGTTACGGCGCTTGCAGGCGCTATGGAGCTTGGGGACACCAACGTTCTCGGCGTTGCTATGGGTACAAGTGAGGCAGGCGGATACGTTGACGGAAACGGAAACATCACCGGTTGGCTCAACGAGCTTGCATTCGTGCCTGCCGACTATAACAAAGAGGCAATGCTGGACGAGTGGTCGGGAGACTACGGCTGCGGAGTTAAGTATTTCTCTCAGGATTCTGTAATCAAGCTTGCTCCCGCCGCAGGAATCGAGCTTGACGAAAACGCATCTCCCGCCGAAAAGCTCAAGGTGGTTCAAGGACTCATGGCGCAGGGCGACGAGCGCGCTGCAAAGATATACGAGTCCATTGGCGCATATTTCGGATATGCCATCGCTTATTACGCTATATTCTACGATATAAAACACGTTCTCCTTATGGGACGTGTATCATCCGGTGAGGGTGGAAGCATTCTTCACAAGAACGCGCAGAGGGTTCTCGCCGAGGAATTCCCCGAGCTCGCAGAAAAGATAACCATTCACCTCCCCGACGAGAGCAGCCGTCGCGTAGGTCAGTCTATTGCAGCTGCAAGTCTGCCGAATATCAATCACTGATATAAAGCCGTTCGCTGACCCGACACCACTGTCAGGTTACAGTAGGCAGCATCGCGCAGATTTAAGCTCTGTTACACGAATTAAAAACAGGTCAAGCCTTTGGGTTTGACCTGTTTTTTTACAGAACAGTAAAAGTATAAATTCCTTTATGGCTTTTTTATTTATCACCGCGCGACGTACGGAAAATATATAGTAAGCATAAACTGTTACAAGGATATATCATATTTACAAGCCGGTTATTAAGCGGCTATGTGTGAGCGGTCAGCTGAAAGCTCTTTGAACTGACCTTTCGTATGATTTTCCTTAAAGCAAAAATACCCTTTGCTTTATCACAGCAAAGATTTTATATTCGTATAGCTATCCTTAGGGATAGCGGAAAGGAGATTTTATGGCTATATTTTCCAATCAGGCTACCTTGACCTATAACGGTATGCCCACTAACTCAAATATCGCCTACGGAGAAATTCTTGACGTTTTAACGGTATCCAAAACCTCGGTTGAGGGAACCTATACCCCCGGCTCGCTCGTAACCTATGCGGTTACTCTCCGTAACACGGGAAACTCCCCTCTTACCGCATTAACCGTTACCGACGACCTCGGCGGCTACGATTTCAACGGAACCACCGTCTATCCTCTAACCTATGAGGAAGGCTCCGCGACTTTATTTATTGACGGGGTTCTTCAGCCTGCTCCCGCTGTTACCGCAGGTCCTCCGCTGGTTATTACGGGTATTAGCATTCCCGGAGGCGGAGACGCGGTTCTGATATATCAGGCGCGCGCAAATGAATTTGCAAATCCCGCTGACGCAGGTGTAATAGACAATACTGTTTCGGTAAGCGGTAACGGAGTTAACGCTCCCGTAACCGCGACGGAAAGCGTTACCGCCGCAGCTGAGCCTATTCTTTCAATCACAAAGTCCATTACTCCCGCTCAGGTAGTAGATAACGACAGGGTAACCTACACCTTTGTTATTCAGAACACCGGAAACGAAGCGGTAGTTGCCACCGACGACGCGACTATAACCGATATTTTCGACCCTATTCTCACCGACCTTACCGTATCATTTAACGGTGTCGCGTGGACTGAGGGTGTTCAGTACAGCTACGACGAGGCTACCGGTGAATTTGTAACCGCTCCCGGGCAGTTACCCATACCCGCTGCCACCTATACCCAGGATCCTATTACGGGCGCTTACAGTGTAACTCCCGGAATTGCGACCTTGGTTGTTACCGGAACCATTTAATGAAAATTCGGTAATATTACCGAGCTGAACAAACCGTCAAAAAAATTCCGCAGCGATTTCTCACTGCGGAATTTTTCGGTTTTGTTATGAAAATTATTTAGAAATAATTTTTTCTGTGTCTTATTCTTTCTTACTAAGACTTTGTACGTACTCGTGCATAGCCTCGGCAACCTTCTTGCTTCTCGCTACCGATTCAACTACCGTTCGTGAGCCGTTTACAACGTCTCCCGACGCGAATACTCCCGGCCTCGTGGTCTTTCCGTCCTCGTCCGCTACCAAAAGTCCTCTTTGGTTTGTTTCAAGACCGCTGGTTGAGTTAACTATAACGTTTCTCGGCCCCTGACTTATCGCGATAATAACCGAATCTGACGGATAGAATATATCCTCGCCCTCGCATTCGGTAAGAGTGCCGTCCTCGCTCTCTATTAGCCTTCTGAACACCACGCCGTCGTCCTTGATTTCTATGGGGCGCAGGTTATATTCAAACTTTACCCCCTCAAGCTTTGCGTAGGAGAATTCATAGTTACTTGCGGCCACCTGCCTCGTTATCGAAAAACAGGTTACCTCTCCGCTTCCGTTGCGAAGGGCTGTTCTTGAAACGTCCATAGCGGCGTTTCCCGCGCCGATTATGGTTACTCTGTTTCCAAGCTTATATACCGACGGGTTATTAAGATAGTTTATCGCGTAGTGAACGTTCCCGAGCGTCTCGCCTTTTATATGCAAAACGTTTGGTCTCCACACTCCCGTTCCGATAAACACCGCCTCATATCCGTCGCGGAAAATGTCATCGAGGCTTATTGCGTCGCCTATACGTGTATTCGGACGTATCTGTATGCCCTTTAGCTCTAAATGACGGTACCGAAGATCGTCAAGAACGCTTTTCGGGAGACGGTACTCCGGTATTCCGTAGCGAAGAACTCCGCCTATCTTATCCTTACTTTCGAATATCGTTACTTTATATCCGTAACGAGCAAGTATAATGGCTATGGTAATCCCCGCAGGTCCCGAACCGATAATGCCTATTCTGTGTCCGTTCGGGGTTGCCGGGCCCTTTACCATCTTTGATGCGTATGCCGATGAGATATAGCTTTCTATTAACGAAAAATGCACGGGGGCGCTTTTTTTATTAAGAACACAGTGTCCCTCACACTGCTTTTCGTGATTACATATACGGCTGCATACCGTTGTCAGAGGATTGTTTTCAAATAACATTCTTCCCGCCTCGTCAAGACGGTTTTCCTTTAAAAGCTTAATAATCTGCGGTATAGGAGTCCCTATCGGGCACCCCTCTATACACTGCGGCTTTTTACATTCAAGACAACGATTCGCCTCGTCTAAAACGTGAAGTGCCATATTAACCATCCATTCCGCTGTCTGTTTTGACAGCTTCGTAAAACTAAGCCCTCCTTAGCTACCGCAAATCAAAGAGCTGAAATTCTTTTTAAAATTACTGCGATGCTATTTTAAATATCCGAAGCCTCGCTCCGCTCAGCACCCACATTTGAAAACGCAAGAATAAATAAGACTGCGCTCTGATGCCACATAATCGTTACATCAGCTATTCCCTGAACAATTATTTCGAGCAAAAACAACGTTCCTATAATAAACGCTGTTTTATTGCCCCTTCTACGAGCCTTGATTATCTCTTTTATAAAATACGCAAACAAGATAAGGTACATCGCCGTACCGATAATTCCGACGTTCAAAAGTATATCTACAAAAAGGTTATGCGCATGACTCGCTACGAAAAGTCCTTCTTTTTCCATTACGTGGTAATAAGTCATTGGGCCTCTGCCAAAAAGCGCTGTGTATGGGCTTTGCGAAAACGATCTTAACGCCTCTTTCCATATATTTGAACGCTCGGTAATGGAAAACGCGAGCGAGTTGGTCCATGACAGAACGTCCGGATAAAACCACCCTACCGCTCCGACACCGACAGCTAAAATGACCGCTACGGCAAAAAGCACGTACCGACCGGTTATAAACAGATAAAATACCGTACAAACCAAAAAAGCAAGCAGTGCCGATCTGCTTTCGCATACAAGAAGCGCTACGCAGTTTAATATAATAACTGCCATAAAAAACGGCTTATACAGATAGCGCCACACATTATTCACCTCGGGCGTTTTACCGTCCATAACGTTATATATACATATAATAAGCGTCATTGTGATAAGCGCGCCGTAGTAATTGGCGTTAAAAGCGCCTGCTGTCGGTCTGTAAAGCGGATTGTAGGCGTATTTGACAAAATTCTGATAAAGAGCTACAAAAACAGCTACTATACTACCGAGAGCGGAAATAAACGAAAGCTTATGAAAGCGCGTTTCCGTCATAGCGTTTTTCGCGAAGCAGCCAAGCGTAATAATGAGAAAAATCCCAAACGATATTGCCAGTCCTATAAGGTTTTTCGCTATGGCTGATACCAAAAAGGAAAATGCCGCTATAATAACGCCGAGGAAAAACAATTTTTTCTCGTTAAGTACCTTTTTGCGCGTTTCGGGGATAGATAGAACCGCCGCAAGAAGTATTACAATCATAACACCGCTTACAACGTAATGCGCCCATACAGATACCGTCAACCATATAAGGAGCGCCTCCTCTACAGTACCGTCTCCTATCGGGGTAAGTAAAAGAATGCGCTCTAAAATATTTCTCTTAAATTTATTTTCAACGTTTGCCTTGTTATTCATTTTCAGTTTTCCGCGACGCCAATAGCAGAAAGATACGCGCTATGAACCGCGTGAGGATCACCCTCCATCTGCACTCCGCCGTCGTTTATCCAATAACATTTATCGCATATAGCTTCTATCTGACTAAGGGAGTGGCTGACGATAACTATGGTTTTTCCTCGCTCTTTAATTGATTTTAACTCATTAAAGCACTTTGCCTGAAACTCTCCGTCTCCAACAGCCAGAATCTCGTCTATAAGTAATATATCGGCGTTAACGTTTATTGCAACCGAAAACCCAAGTCTCATATACATACCCGACGAGTACGTTCTTACAGGTGTATCAATAAACTCGCGAAGCCCCGAAAACTCTATAATGCTTTCAAGACGCTCGTCTATTTCCTTTTTGGAAAGTCCGTATATCGCAGCATTCGTATAAATATTCTCTCGCCCCGTCATATCAGGGTGAAAGCCTGCGCCAAGCTCAATAAGTCCCGAAATGCGTCCTCTGGTGGTTATGGTGCCTTTATCGGGATATATTATGCGGCTTATCATTTTTAAGAGTGTACTCTTTCCGCAACCGTTATGACCGACAAAGCCTACCGCCTCTCCGGGCTTAATATTAATATTAACTCCGTTTAATACCTTGTGCTCCGTATAATTATTACGGTGTCTAAAAAGTATTTTGTCCTTTAGCTCTGTTCCTTTATCCTTATAAACCCTGAAATGCTTATAAACATCTGTGATTTCTATGGAATAGGCAGAGTTTTCTATCGTTTCTTTTAACTTTTCCATATGTAAATCTTCACTTACTTTCCTTCCGTAAAATCTTTATTAAAGCTCCTCGGCAAATCTCCTCTTGAGCTTTACAAAGGTAAACCAACCTATAATGAGAACTGCTATTCCCATTACAAGCGCAGAAATAAGGTTCATAAGATTAGGTACCTTTGAATAATAAAGTATATCTCTGAACGCGCTTATTACAGGCGTCATAGGATTAAGCGCAAATATTCTTCTGAACTGCTCCGGTACCATTTCATAGTCGTAAAGAACGGGGGTAAGATACTGCCACGCCATTAACACTATACCCAGTATGTGCTCCATATCCCTAAGATAAACGGTTATTGCCGAAACAAGAAACGCCATACCGAGCGCAAGTATATATTCCACTAAAAATACGGGAATAAGACAAAGAGTGGCAAGGGGATTAATGGGGGTTCTTGAAAATATTATAACGCCAAAGATAACAATAAAGCAAAACAGCATATTCACAAAATTAGTGGTTACCGTCGCTATCGGAAGCACCTCTCTTGGGAAATATATCTTCTTTACCATATCCTTATACGCTATTATACAGCTTGAGCCTCCCTGTACCGAGGAAGAAAAGAATATCCACGGTATAAGAGCAACAAACAAAAACAGGTAATACTTAGGTCTATCTACTCTAAGTATTAATGAAAAAACAAGGCTATATACACAAAGCTGTAAAAGCGGGTTTATAAAAGTCCATAAAAATCCGAGAACCGAGCCCTTGTATCTTCCGCGAAGATCGCGGCGTATAAAGGCGTTTATCATTTCACGGTAGGAAAAAATTTCTTTTATATTTTGCCAAAAGCTTTCCTTTTGACCCGTCTTTTTAACGATGATCTCCGTGTTTTTTTCCGTATTTAACTCCATTTGATTTCGTCCTTTCGTCAGGAATCTTCTTTTTTGAGCATCTCTCTGTAAGAGCTGCGTATCTTATCTTGCATTATATCAAGACTGTAATGCTCCTGACAACGCAGTCTTGCCGCGCGTCCATATTCTTCCCTGAGGTCTTTATCGGTAACGAGCGTGTTTATGGCTTCTGCAAGCTCGTCTGCATTCCCCGGTGTTACAGTTATTCCGGATACCTTGTCAAGGCTAACCTCCGGCACGGCGGTCGGAAGCGACGTATTTATTATGGGTTTACCGTAGAGCATTGCCTCAAGCTGAACCAGACCAAAGCATTCGGCGCGGGTAACCGAGGGAAGAACAAATATATCGCAGTCGTTAAACGCGCTCTTTAAGTCCTTCGTTTCAACCGTTCCGAGGAAATGCACCTTATCCTCTATCTGAAGTCTCTCTGTCTGCTCGATTAGGGCATTATCAAGGTCTCCGCTGCCTATAACAAACAGCTCGACACCGCTTGTTTTCGCCATAGCGTCAAGCAGCACGTCAACCCCTTTATATGAAACGAGCCTACCGACAAACAAAAGCTTTAAATTGCTTTTGTCATTTAATTTTTCGGTAAGTATCGGAGTTTTTTCCCCTTTTTCATAGTTTTCCATTGAAATTCCGAAGGGAATGACCTCGATTTTATCCTTGAACTTTCCGATATACTTCGACTGAGCAATTATTGACTCGCTCGCTACAAAAATTTTATCCGTTTTTCTGAGCATCCATTTCATAAGCGGCTTATAGAAAAACATAAGCTTCTTCTGCTTTACGACGTCGCTATGCCACCACACCGCCTTTTTAGCCTTTTTGCAGCCGCGCGATAAAAACAGCGCGAAATCTGAAAGCGGAAACGGCGCGTGGAGCTGAATTAAATCGGCATCCTTGCTCATTCTTTTAAACGCCTTAATGTAATCGTAGGAAAGCGGCATCGAAAAAAGCTTTCCCGGCGTTTCTGCTCTGTATATCTCCGTTCCGTCCAAAGTAAGACCAAGCTCTCTGTCCTTGTGCTCGGAGCATACAAGTATTGACATATCGTAAGTGCTGCCAACAGCCCCCGTTATAGCTTCCGCAACGGTCTCAATTCCGCCTACGACGGGATTGTACCATTTAGCCGCGTGAAGCATTTTTATTTTCTTATTTTCCGCACCGGAGGATACACTTATTTCCTTTTCGGTATTCATAATTCTCCGTTCTGAGCATTTGTAGTTTTTATTTTTTCGGTGTTTCGGTTAATACCTTTTTATATAATTCATAAAGACCTTCCGCCGAGGAATCCCAGTCAAACTCTTTGGCTCGCTGCGAGCCTGATTTTGAAAGCCTTTCTCTAAGATCCGGCTCTACTGCAAGTCTGTACATTCCCTCAGCTATATCGTCCTCGGATAGCGGATCGCAAAGAACCGCGCTTTCTCCTGCAATTTCGACAAGAGATGTCGAATTTGATGTAAGCACAGGCGTTCCGCACGCCATTGCCTCAGCAATAGGCAAACCAAATCCCTCGTAAAGCGAAGGGAACAAAAACGCAAGGGCTCCGCTGTAAAGCTCGGGCTTTTCATTTTCGTCAACGTAACCGAGGAGACGAATATTATCCTCAATATTTTCTCTTTTTATTCTCTCAAGTATCTCGTCGTAATACCAACCGAGCTTACCTCCGAGAACAAGCTTTGGAGCCTCTTTTCCTTCGGCTTTCAGACGGCTGACGCACTTTGCGTACGCTCCGACCATTCTGTAAATATTCTTTCTCGGCTCAATAGTTCCGAGATAAAAGAAATACTTTCCGTAAGAAAGCTCTCTCTTCTCAAGAACCTTGTCTATTTCCTCGCGTTTTACGTTTTCGTTATATAAATTAAAATCAACACCGTTATATATTACCGTGATTTTTTCTGACGGAACTCCGTAAAGCTCCATAAGCTCGTCCGCGGTAAATTTAGAAACAACTACTATTTTATCTGCTCTTTTAATTGTTTTTTTGATTCTGTATTCAAGAAACTTTCTCGTTTTCAGATTTACCGTTTCGGGGTATCTCTTAAACGCGAGATCGTGAATTGTACAGATTTTCTTACCTTTTACGCCAAAGGGTATGATAAAATTGAAAAAATGCGTTATTTCGCTTTTCCCGCCGAAAAACATTCTGTACGGCAAGGGAATCACGCTGCCTATCATTTTGTAAAGCCCTGACGAAAGAAGCGGAAAAGTCTTAACCTTAACCCTCTCGTCCGATCTGTTTTTTATTCTTTCTCTTTTTTCCGCCGTGTTTCTTAAAGAAAAGCAGGTGAAAAGATACTCGTTTTCAGGATATTTCTTAATTATTCGCTTACAAAGCTCAATTTCGACCATACCGATTCCGGTAGGCTGCGGCGCACAGATAGGCTCTGCGTCAAAATTTATCTTCATAAATACTCCGGAGTGTCAATAAACTGTTTAGTTGCGTCCTTGATTTTCTGAGCATAGTCCTTATGGCAAACAAGCAGCGAATTTCCGGACTCAACTATTACGAGGTCGGAAACTCCAAGAACCGCAACTGCTTTACCGTCGGGCATTTCTATAATATTTCCGGTGCTTTCAAAAGATGCTACGTTTCCGGTTACAAAGTTACCGTTTTCGTCCGCCTTCTGAATTTCCGGAATAGCTGCCCAGGTTCCAACGTCGTTCCAGTCAAAGGTTGACTGAACGGTTACGCTTCCTCTGACATGCTCCATTACCGCATAGTCAATGGAAATAGGCTCCATTTTCTCAAACATCTGACGCGTTACCGCCTGCTCGTTCTTTTTGCCGAGATTCTTTCCTATCGAAACGAGACAGGTGCTGTTATGTGGGTGGAAACGCTTAATGCAGCGAAGCATATAGCTTACCGGGAATACGAACATTCCCGCATTCCAGAGGTAGCTGCCTGACGCCACGTATCTTACCGCGGTTTTATGCTCGGGTTTTTCTACAAACCTTCCCATTTTCCACGCAAGCTCAACGCCTTGAATTGGCTTATTTTTGTGAAGCTTTATGTATCCAAAGCCCGTTTCAGGTCTCGTCGGCGTTATTCCCACCGTTACGATAGTATTGTCCTTTTCAGCTATTTCACAGCATTTATTAAGGTCGGATGCAAAAGCATCTACGTCCTTTATAACGTGGTCTGACGGGACAACCATCATTATAGCGTCTCCGTATCTCTTTTTGATAATCTGTGCTGAATAACCTATACAAGCCGTGGTGTTTTTTCCCATAGGCTCGCAAATGATGTTTTCAACCGGAAGCTCCGGGAGCTGCTCTCTTGTTATGTCAAAATAATCGCTTCCCGTAACTATATATATATTCTTGACGTCGGTAAGCTTTTTCATTCTGTTTACCGTCGAAACTATAAGCGTATCCTTTTCTCCGCAAAGAGAAAGAAACTGCTTCGGTCTGTCCTTACGGCTCTTCGGCCAAAGTCTTTCGCCTCTTCCGCCTGCCATAATTACCGCTACTTTTTCCATTTTAAACTCCATTCCGCCATCCGGTGAGGATAGCTACAATTAAACGAATTTTCTGTATTTTATCTTGCTAACCAAAAGGCTTTTGCCTTTTAATAAAACTGCAACATAAAGGATACTTTATTACGTTAAATTAAGGTTCCAACTAATCTCTTTACTACATTAAATTAAACCTTACACTAAATTCTTTATCTCGTTTTATATACCTAATTTCACAAGAAATAGACATCTTTTGCTATTTAATAAGTTTCAGGGATTAATTTCGCCATATTTTGATGTTTTTACCACGAAACCCTTAAAGTCTAACGTCTTTTTTAATTTCTTCAAGAATCTCTGCAGCTTCTGCCTCGGTCTTTCCGCGCGCCGAGAGATAAGCCTTTATTTTCGGCTCTGTACCGGAGGGACGTACTATAACCTTGTTTCCGTTTTCCGTGCTGAACTCCAGAACGTTGGAGTCCGGAAGTCCCGTATCAGGATTGAACTCTCCGTCCTTAAGTCCTTCCTTATGGTAATCTATAACCTTAACAACCTTGCTGCCCGCAAAGGATTCCGGAGGACAAGCTCTGAGGCTGCTTATAATCTCCTTCATCTTTATCGCGCCGTCAGCGCCCTCGTAAGAGAAGTTCATAAGGCCTTCCTTGTAATATCCGTGCTTTTTGCAAAGACCGTCGAATACGTCGAGAAGTGTCATTCCCTTCTTTTTATAATAAAGCGCCATTTCAGCGGAAAGCATCGCGCCGTTTACGCCGTCCTTATCCCTTACGTAGCCGCCGGAAAGGTATCCGCAGCTCTCTTCAAATCCAAAGAGGTAGTCGTCTTCCCTATTTTCGTTTTCAAGGAGCGCAATCTGCTCTCCGATATACTTGAATCCCGTAAGAACGCGACGAAGCTCTATTCCGTAGGAATCGGCAACGCTGTCTGCCATTACCGTAGAAACTATCGTGGTTACCGCTACGGGGTTTTTCGGGAATGTTCCAAGCTCCTTTTTGCGTCTCGCTATATAATCAACAAGGAGTATTCCCATCTGATTACCCGAGAGCGCCTCGTAGCCGCCCTTTCCGTCCTTTACGGCAACGCGACATCTGTCGCAGTCGGGATCGGTTGCTATCATTAAATCTGCATTGGTTTCCTTGCAAAGCTGAAGCGCAAGAGTAAGAGCCTCGGGGTTTTCGGGGTTCGGATAGGGACAGGTCGGGAAGTTGCCGTCAGGCATCTCCTGCTCCTTAACTATCGAAACGTTATAGCTCTTATTAGCGGCAAGAATCTCGCTTACACATCTTCTGCCCGCTCCGTTAAGAGGAGTATAAACTATATTAAGCTTTTCTCCCTCCACAGCGCTTTCGTCAAGCAGAGACTCCTTTTTAACCTCGGCGATAAATGCGTTAAACACCTCGTCGCCAATCGGTATAATAAGCCCTTTGTTAAGCGCCTCGTCGTAATCAACGGTTTTTACTCCGTCAAAAATATCGGTTTTTCCGATTTCTTCCAATATTGAATCGGCTATCGTCGGGCCTATCTGGCAACCGTCGTCTCCGTAAACCTTATATCCGTTATATATTGCCGGATTATGGCTCGCAGTTACGCAGATACCCGCATCGCAGCCGTAGTATCTTACCGCAAAAGAAGGCGCCGGAGTTGGAGCAAGCTCGGAATATACGAATACGGTTATTCCGTTTGCAGCCAATATAGATGCAGCTCTTTTAGTGAAAAGCTCTCCCTTTATTCTGCTGTCGTAAGCTATTGCTACCGAAAGCTTTTTCTTAGTCTTATTAGCGTTGTTAAGAGAGTTAGCAAGTCCCTGAGTTGCTCTTCCGACGGTGTAAATATTCATTCTGTTGGTTCCCACACCTATCACGCCTCTGAGTCCGCCCGTACCAAACGTAAGGTCGCAACGGAAACGGTCAAAAATAGCGGCTTCATCACCTGCTATTTCGTCAAGCTCCTTTTGAAGATCGGGATCAAGAGTTGCGTATTTTTTCCAGTTGTTATATGCTTCCATACAAATCTCCGTTCTGTCGCTTATGCGACATATTTATTAGTCGTCAAACCTTTATTTTTAAAAACCGAAACCGCCGCTTGTCAGTATAAAATAAACCTGTGAGCGTTTTCATATTTTTAATTTCTCGACTGTTAGACACGACGCAAAACGTGTATTTTCCCAAAACACACTCGGGCGTTACCGCCCAAGGCCAAGACCACCTCTGCGATGCACAGTTATAAAAGCTACTGCTTTTTTCATTTTTATTATACCCTTGTAAAGCATTCGCATTCAGAAAAAGTGTCCGCGCGTCTTACGTTCACTCTTATTGACTCAGCCCTTTTAATAATGTTTCAAGGAACGCAAAATGTTAAACATTTACATTTCTACACATTTATACTATATTATAATATATTATTATTATAATAATTACATCTTTTTGTTAACATTCTGTTACTAACACGCAAAATATCAAGGGCATTTTTTCAAAAAAGTAAAAAAACCGCTGAAATCCTTGGATTTTTTATTTCCGAAAAAAAGTTGGCGTTAAATTTTAATTATTTTCCTTTTATATTTTTTTGCCCCCAAAATAATATTGTTAAATTTAACCTTAAAAACGGTAATTAAAAAAACAAAAAATGATAGATTATATCTTAACGCATACAAAAAAACCGCAGAAATTAATCTGCGGTTTTTAATGCACAAACACTTAATTATTTTTCAATTATAGCGTCAAGTCTAGCTAGAAGCTCGTTATAAATTCCGTTACCGTTCTGGGAAATCGTAGCATAGCTGGACATAAAATTATTGTTGTCGCTTTGCATAGTTTTGCGAATAATGTAATGTACGTCCTTGAGCTGAAGCGCTATGGCAATATCAAATATTCTGTTCTCGAATATAAGTTCAAGCATTTCAACAGACTCGTTATCACGAACCGTTTTTCTCTTAAGAACCGTCTCATAGTAAGCGTATGTAAGGGAAACGTCTTCACCGGTCTCCTCGTCGTACTCGGAGCTGGAGTAGTAAGCAAGAGCCTCGAGAATGTATGCTGCGAACTCGGCGTTCGAGTTCTTACCTACGTTCGGAATTACGTAGCAGTCGGCGGTGCTGTACTGAACCGTGTTACCGTACTCGGTAGCGTTTTTATCAAGCTTAGGCATCGGAAGAATACCGAACTCGGTTTCCATCTCTCTGATAAGTCCTATCGTTCCTGCGTGGCAGATGAAGAATAGAGAACGGTCAGCCGAGAACATAGGACGAAGGTACTCAGCGTAAACGTCCCTTACTCCCGTGGCCTTTTCTACGTCTTCAGCCATAAGCATCCAATATTCAGAGTAGTTCTTGATGTTCATAAAGTCATATACTGCGTTAACTGCTTGATAGAGGGTATTTGCATCTTCTTCTCTAACCTTTAAAGGGTCGTTATCATCGCGCTTCATTATTGTTTTATCGTTTGCAACCATAAGAGCGTCAGCAACGGCGAGTTGAAGGGTAACACCGTATCTTCCGCCACCGGTATAGTTCGTATCCCAAACTTTTTGGTTCGGATTTTCCTCTTCCTGTGCGGAGTCCTTCGCAATGCCCTTCAGATATTCAAGCGTCCAACCGCCACTCTTTACAAGATCGTAAAGAACCGTGGATTCATTTTTGGTGTATTCCTCGTATATAGCTTTGTTAAAAAGAACAACCCAGGTTGCGTCGTCGTCAACGGTACAGATGTCTCCGATTCCGAAATACGCGCCCTCGTAAAGGAGAAGCGATTCGGTAATAGCGCTGTCCCACCAAGGCTGAGAAAGGTCGATCCATCTTTCCGCGTTAAGATCGCAAAGCTGACCGGTAAGAGCGAGTCTAAGCGCCTGTTCCAGACGAACTCTGAATACGCTGTAATCGTCGTTCATCTGCTTTAAGTTCTTGTTTGCTTCCTCTTCAAGATCGTCCTGCGGCACCTTTTCTCTTACTATCGTAACGCCGAAATACTTTTTAATTTTTTCGTTTCTGGTTTCAACGGCAACCGTAACGGCTTCGTCTCCAAGCTCCTCGTTGGGAACGAGGTCAACGATGTTAAACGCCTGGTTTTTCTGTCTGTCCTCGTGGCTCAGAACTCTGAATTTTTTTCCGCCGTACTTTTTTTGCGTACCGTCAAAGGACGGTGGTAAATCATCCTCGGCTTCTATCGTTTCGCCATCATCGTCGTCATCTTTTGCACATCCGGTAACGAAAAGGGGCAGAATCGCCATCGCAAAAACAAGCAGAAGGATGAGAAATCTTCTTCTTTTGTTCATTGGATATTTCTCCTTTAAAATAATTTTTCTTATACCTATTTTATCATAATAGCGACACTTCTTTGTTAATAAATTATAAAATTTACTCGCTAATAACATTTTTCGTGTATATAAAACAAAACCCAACCCGCGTTTTTGTGCACAACGCCGTTTGTTAAACACAAAAACAGTTCGCGCCGCCTTGTAAGCCGAAATTTTCTTACATAATTATAAGACGGTCAAGAGTCCCCAATTTAGGTTAAAACTCAAAGCCCACCGATTCAAGGTACGCCTTGCTCTTTGCAAGACATTTAAAAGGGTTCGGCTCGTCGCCGAAGGTCTTATCCTGCTCGACAAGTATATATTCGGTTCCCGCGTCCTTAAGCGCGTCTCCTATTGCAGGGAAATCAAGTATTCCGTTTCCGCACCACGTAAAGCGAGGCTCACCGCTCTCCTGCAAAAGCATATCCTTGAAATGAACGCAAGGAAGCCTGCCCACAAGACGCTTTATCTCGGATACGGGGTCATATTCTGAGTATTTCACCCAGTACGTATCAAGCGTAAAGCCCATTTCGTCCGGCGCAAAGGCATCGGAAAGATACTCCATAATGATTTTTCCGTTTTTTGCCTTGTTAAGATACTCCGGAGAATGGTTATGATACATAAAGTAACAGCCTGATTTTTTGATTTTTTCAACTACGGGCTTTGCTCTTTTCACAAAGCTTTCGCAAATGTCAGGAAGCTTCTCGGTTTCCTTTGTAAAGACGTCAGGCATTGATCCTATTCCGATATATTTACAGTCAAACGTTTTGTGATCGGCTATCATTTTATCGGTGTTTTCGGCAAGCTTATCAAAGTTAACGTGTGTCAGGGCACATTTAAGTCCGTTCCTTTTAAGCTCCTCGGCAAGCCACTGCCCCTCGTAATCACAGGTTCCCGAAACCTGCACGACGGTGTAACCCATATCGGCGATTTTTTTAAGTGTTTCAGAAAAAGAGCTTAAATCCTTGCAGTACTGATTTAACGTATAAAGCTGTACTCCTACCCTCATTTAATTCTCCTATGTTTTTTTATTTACATTAAAAATTATAACACCCGTTATGCTTTTTGTCAAGTAAATTATAATGTTTCACCCGTATAAATCATACAACACAGGGCATAATTTAAAAGGGGAAAACCCGCATTTCAATTTATTAAGGAGACTTAAAGCTATGGAATACAAAAACGGATGTTGCGGCACCGACAGCTGCGATATAGCAAACAAATCAATAGGATGCACCGTTACACAGTGCGTTCACCACTGCAAAAACGAGAACTACTGCTCTCTTTCCAAGATAGAGGTTGTAACTCACGAAGGCAATCCTACCGAGGTACAGTGTACCGACTGCGCTTCCTTTGCGCCTAAGGGCTAAAATAATTTAAATATAAAAAACAGAGACGCGGAAGCGGCTTTTTGCTGCTCCAACCCCGTCTCTGTTTTTTTAACTACACGCGTTTTGTTTTCTTATTTGGAAAGTCTCTCGGTATCAAGCGCTATCATATACTCCTCGTCGGTAGGTATAATATATACCTTTACCTTAGAGTTCTTCGCGCTTATCTCAAACGGAACTCCTCTTTCAAAGTTTGCGTTTCTTTCCTTGTCAATCTCAATACCGAAGAAGGACATATTTTCGCATACCTCTTCTCTGATGTTGTGCTGATTTTCGCCGATTCCGGCGGTAAATACAAGCGCGTCAAGTCCGTTCATTTCAGCCGCGTAGGATCCGATATACTTTTTAATGCCGTTAATCAGTATCTTCATTGCGAGAACCGCTCTCGGATTACCCTCGTTTGCCGCCGCGGTAACGTTACGGCAGTCATTGGATATACCGGAAACTCCGAGAAGTCCGCTCTTTTTGTTTAATATATCCTCGGTCTCCTCCGCCGTATATCCCTTGGTTTTCATAAGGTAGGTAACAACTGTTGGGTCTATCGTACCGGAGCGCGTACCCATAGCAATACCCTCCTGAGGAGTAAAGCCCATAGAGGTATCTATCGCCTTTCCGTTCTGTACCGCGGTTATCGAGGAGCCGTTGCCGAGATGGCAGGTTATTATCTTAAGCTCCTCTATCGGCTTACCCATAACCTCGGCAAGCTTATGGCTTACATATCTGTGAGAGGTTCCGTGGAAGCCGTAGCGACGGATCTTGTCGTTTTCATAGAACTCATACGGAATGGGATAAACGTATCTGAAGTCCTCTATATCGGAATAGAAAGAGGTGTCAAAAACCGTTACCTGAGGAACGTTCGGCATAAGCTCGGTACAAGCCTTTATTCCCGAAATTGCCGGAGGTCCGTGGAGAGGATTTATCGGAACGATGGTTTCGAGATACTTTACAACGCTCTCGGTTACTCTCGTTGACTCCTTACATTTTTCGCCGCCGTGAACAACTCTGTGTCCGACAGCCTCTATCTCGTCTATGGATTTCAGAACGCCGTGCTCTGCCGAAACGAGAAGATCAAGAACTATTTTAAGCGCGGTTCCGTGGTTCGGAAGGCTTGTTTCCTCATAGTAGGGAGCGTCTCCCGTTTTTTTGTAGGTAACGCTTCCGCCCGCGCCTATTCTCTCGCAGTTTCCCTTTGCGAGAACGTCGCCGCTATCCATATTGAAAAGCTGATATTTCAAAGATGAGCTTCCCGCGTTCAGTACAAGTATTTTCATATATATCGTATCCTTTCAAAAGGGGGATATCCCCGTATTTACTGTTTAAACATATTTTTAGCTCCGCGGTGTCTATGCCGCTCTAAGTCTCTAGCATTCCGCCCGGAAAACACCGATTAAATTACAATATCGAATACACCGTAATTAAAAAACGAAATCATAAATATACTGATGCCGAGAAGGACAAGCAGCACAATCATAACGGGGTGCTTAAAGAAAACCGAAAGCTTTTCTTTTTCCGTCAAAAAGGTGTCTCCCTTCGGCAAAATAAAATCGCTTCTGTTTTTCTTTTTTTCATATATAAGCATAACCACCGAAACAATGACAAGCGCGTAAACAAGCGCGTTCAGTATTCCGGAAATCATAATGACCGCGGACGGCCCGTCAAACATAACATTCGGATCGGAGAGCGTTTCGTTATAGTTTGTGAAATACAGGAAAAAGGTAACAATAAACGAATATAGGTTAACGGCAACGTGCGCAACAATCGATGGGATTATCGAGCCTGCTTTAACGTCAATATAGCCGAAAAGTATTCCGAGCGCCGCCGCAAAAAACATCTGCTCGTGGTTCTGGTGGATAAGCCCGAAAAGTATTCCCGTAACTATTATCGCGTGCCAGCAGCCGTATTTCATATGGTGGGTAAGGAACACTCCTCTGAAAAGTATCTCCTCAAAAAGGGGTGCGCATACCACTACTGTCAAAAAATATAAAATAAGCGATCCGGGGGTGTCGGGAATCGGCTGCGAAAGGTCGTTTACGTTAACCCCAAACAGCTGAATATAGCTAAATAATATATTGCTTACGATGGACACCGCATAGGTTAATCCGAGAGAAATCACACACCATTTGAATATAAAAAATCCCGAAGCCTCCGGCTTTCTGAAAAACGTAAGTGTTTTATGCTTACAGCCTATATTGGCAAGTATAATCAGCGCCGGCGCAACGACAAGATACTGAAGAGCCGTTATCACCGTTTCAAGGGCGCTGCCGCTGAGGGCTCCTTGGAAGCACAGAACGAAAAAGTTGGTAAGAAAAAGATACAAAATAAGAATAGCCGCCATAAAACGCGAGCTTTTGCCAAGACTCTTTTTTGCCTCGTTTCTCGCAAAGTCCCACTCCCAGCCGCGTCTGTAATAAAACGCTGCAGGGGTTTCGTCTTCGAGCCGATTTGCACCTTTAAACGCTCCCGTGTGCTTTTTCACTGTCTCTCCAAAGACGCTTTCTCCGTCTCTGTACGGATTATATCCCTTTTCGACGGTAACCGAGGGGGTTAAATACCACGGCTTTTTGTTTTCTTCGGAAAAAATTTCGTTTGTTTCTTCGTTATTAAATTCGTCGCGGTTCCCACCGCCGCCGAAATTATTATCCATAGCGCTCCTTTCGTTTTTTACATTCGCTTCGTTTTACTAAGCAAACCGCCGTCAAACGGACAGCGGTTCGGTAACGTATAAACAGAAGATTACTTCGTTTCGTGCATTGTTTTGGGAAGATACGCTACAAGGGTTCTTAAATTCTTTCTCTTTATCGCGTGAATTATATCGGGAAGCTTGCTTTCAAATACCTTTTTATGGTAATCGCCGTTTTCATCGGGCAATCTGCCAAACGCCGCGGTTAAAACGGTTTTTATTTCGTCGGGGTTAAATTCGTCAAGCAGCTCCTCCGCGTTATTTACGTCGTCCTCGCTGAGAAGAACGTGGGGAACGCCCGGCATAAGGAACTGACAGAACACCGCGCAGATAAGTATCGGAACGTAAAGGTTTCCTACGTCGCTCTCCATATCGTTTGCGCGCATTACCTCAAACGCTATAACCGCCTTTACCTCTTCGCTGTCGTAGGCGCGGCAGAATTTATTTTCTATAAGCATATTCGTAAGATACTTTTTAATTCTTACTATTCCGCTTCCTCTCGGAGAAAGAGCTGTTTTATATCTCGGAACAACGGGGTTTCTATGCGCGCCAAAACGCACGTTGTACGCCTTGGTAAAGGCTCTTATATCCTCGTCAAGCGCTCTGTTGTATATATCGGTGCCTCCGGGAAGTCTGTTTTTCTTATTATTGAAAAGTATCGCCGTACAGTCTGTCATTACCCTTTTAAGCGCTCCTCCTCCCGCGTCGAAAAGGAAGTTTACCGTTTTATTATTTAACTCGTCAAACGCCTTCATAGGATCCTTAAGCGAGATAAGATACGCATCGATATTGTAAAGAAGCGAGGACATAAGCTCGTTCGCCTTTTCGTTTGAAACAGAGGTGCTTTTTCCTTCGGTATATTCGTCTATAACGCCGGCAAGACCGTCGAAAATCTTAGCTTTTAAGACCTCTTCCTCCTCGGAGGTTATAAGACCTATCTTTTCCGCCTCGCGAATAAGCGAGAGCGTATATTCGGCGTAGTTAAGCCTTACCCCGTCTATTCTTTTTCCGGCTCCCTCGCCGTATATTCTGAGTTCGCTGTTCACCTGAAAATCCTCCCCTCGATATAATCTCGGTTATTTACACACCGCATACGTGTCCGACTGTTTTACTATCTTATATAATCCTCGTCTTCCCTAACGCTCTGAGGCACATAACTGTTTTTATCTTTTATAAATGCATCAAGCGCCACGCTGTCGTAAATTTTTGAGACGTCTCCGCCCGCTTCATATTCAAATAAATACTTTAAAAACTCCAAAACCTCGTCGTCGCTTACCTTGTCGTAGGTTTCGGTTTTTATCATATAAAAGCATTCGAGAAGTCCCTCTACCGTCTCTCTGAAGTTAATCTGACTGACGTAGGCACTGTCGCAAAACTCCTCTATTATTCTTTGTGTTGCGCCAAGCCCGACCTCGATACGCTCGTTTTCCCTAAGCGACTCGAACCTGCACTCGGCTATATCCACGCAGTCCTTCTCTGAAAGAGTTATACCGTATTCGGCAGTTTTATCTCCAAGAAGCATCAGTTCCTTTGCAACGTAACGCTTTTCAATCTCGGTGATACCGCCGCTTTGAAATACCGCTAAATAATTCGGCATACTCGCACCAGCCTTTAAAATTTTAAAATTACTATTGACAAAAAGCTAAACTTATGATAAAATAATATTGTTTAAAACGGTTTAATTTTCATATATATATTTAATTATACAACTTTTTGCCGAAAAAGTCAACACCTTATCGTTAATTTAATATATGTTTACAACCGAAAAGACATAAACGGACACGTCCCTTGTGGGAGGCTGAGCAGAGAACGGACGCATTAGCTGGAAGCGACCGTAGCACCAAGCAATCGGATACCGCCGTTTTATTAAAATCAAATAAAATTAAGTTAAACATCGGGTGGAACCGTGTAAAGAGCCGTCTTTGCACCCCGTACTTTCGTACAGTGGGGCAGAGGCGTTTTTTATTGCGGTAAACAAAACTCCACCGTCCGGGTACGAAAAACACGCGCTTTTTATTTCTTTTCAAGAAACGCGCTCGGCAAATAAGGCTTTAACGGTTTTTCGTTAATTCCAAAGAGCAAAGACAAATAAGTGCTTAACGCTTTTGTTTGTTCCGAAGTTCGGGGGCAAATAAACGCTTAACGCTTTTTGTCCAAAAGAACCGAGACGAAAACGGGAAAAGCAGTAAAAACACTAAATACGGTTAAATAAACATCTTTAAAGGAGATTAAATAGAAATGACTGCATACGAATTTTTAAAAGAACAGGGACTAATGAATAAAAACGTTATTGCCGCCGAGCTTGGCGGTGAGGCGATTGAGCTTACCGCGGCTCTCCCCGAAAACGCGACGGTAGCTCCGCTCACCTTTGACGACGCAGAGGGCAAAAAGGTGTTCTGGCACACCGCTTCTCACATTCTCGCGCAGGCGGTTAAGAATCTTTATCCCGAGGCAAAGCTCACAATAGGCCCCTCTACGGACAGAGGATTTTACTATGACATCGACCGCGAAAAGCCGTTTACGCCCGATGAAATTTCGGTAATTGAGGCGGAAATGACAAAGATAGTAAAGGCGGACCTTAAGCTTGAACGCTTTGAGCTTCCCAGAGATGAAGCGAAAAAGCTTATGGAGGAAAAAGGAGAGTCCTATAAGATTCTTCTTATCGACCGTATTCCCGAGGGAGAGAAAATTTCCTTCTACAAGCAGGGCGACTTCGTTGACCTCTGCGCAGGACCGCATCTCTTCTCTACCGGCGCGGTAAAGGCGTTCAAAATCCTTCAGATTACCGGTGCATATTGGGAGGGCGACTCCAAGAACAAGGTTCTTCAGAGAATATACGGCGTAGCGTTCCCGAAAAAGGAGCAGCTTGCCGCTCATCTTGAGCAGCTTGAGGAAGCCAAAAAGCGCGATCACAACAAGCTCGGACGTGAGCTTGAGCTTTTCACCACGGTTGACGTTATAGGCCAGGGGCTTCCTATTCTTCTTCCGAAGGGCGCAAAGATTATACAGCTTCTCCAGAGATTCGTTGAGGACGAGGAAGCAAAGAGAGGCTGGCAGCTTACCAAGACGCCTTATATGGCTAAGCGTGCGCTTTACAAGCTTTCGGGACACTGGGATCACTATCTTGACGGTATGTTCGTTCTCGGAGATCCGAATGACGAAACGAAGGAGTGCTTCGCTCTCCGTCCTATGACCTGTCCCTTCCAGTATCAGGCTTATCTTAACCGCAAGCGCTCCTACCGCGACCTGCCTTTACGATACAACGAGACGTCCACGCTTTTCCGTAACGAGGACAGTGGCGAGATGCACGGTCTTATACGAGTACGTCAGTTCACAATTTCCGAGGGACACCTTATGTGTCTCCCCTCTCAGCTTGAGCAGGAATTCAAGAGCTGTCTTGAGCTTGCTATCTATATGCTTAAAACTCTCGGTCTTTACGAGGACGTTTCCTACCGTTTCTCACAGTGGGATCCCGCTAACAGAGAAAAGTATATCGGTACCGACGAGCAATGGAACGAGGCTCAGGGTACGATGGAAAAGATACTTAACCACCTTGAAATTCCTTACAAGGTAGGTGTCGGAGAGGCGGCGTTCTACGGCCCGAAGCTTGACATTCAGATAAGAAACGTTCACGGTAAAGAGGACACTCTTATAACCATTCAGATCGACCAGCTGCTTGCGGAAAAGTTCGGTATGGAATACACCGATACCGACGGTCAGCAGAAAAACCCCTATATCATTCACAGAACCAGTATAGGCTGCTACGAGCGCACCCTCGCTCTGCTTATTGAGAAATACGCAGGAGCGTTCCCGCTCTGGCTCTCGCCTACGCAGATAACCGTTCTTCCCGTTTCAAACGCTTACGACGATTACGCATACGAGGTAGTTTCAAGGCTTGAAAAGGCAGGGCTTCGCGTAGAGCTTGATAACAGAAACGAAAAGATCGGCTACCGCATTCGCGAGGCGAAATTCTCTAAGGTTCCTTATATGCTTATACTTGGCGAAAAGGAAGCGACGAGCGGCACCGTTACAACCCGTAACAGAAAGGACGAGGCTGAAACACTCACCGTTGATGAATTTATCGCTAAGGCGGTAAAGGAAGTTGAAGAAAAAGCACGGTAAAAAACAAAGCTGAAAAATCCGTGCCGACCGCCTTTGCTTTAAAACGGTATCGGAGATATACGTAAGGAATCTGCGCTTTTTAAGAACAGTTTTTAAATGACCTATATACGTTTCCAAGCGTAAGAATACTATTAAAAGGAAAATTTATTATGGCTAACACAATTTATCCTCTCTATCAGAAAATAAAAGGAAACATTCAAAAGGTTATCGTAGGTAAAAGCAGCACCGTAGATCTTCTTCTTATCGCTCTTTTTTGTAAGGGACACGTTCTTGTTGAGGACGTACCTGGTACGGGAAAAACCCTGCTTGTAAAATCGCTTGCCGCTTCGATAGACTGTACGAGTAAGCGTATCCAGTTCACCCCCGACCTTCTTCCCTCCGATATTACCGGTATAAACTTCTTCAATATGAAGACCTCCGAGTTTGAGTTCGTCAAGGGCCCTGTTTTCTCTAATCTTCTTATAGCCGACGAAATTAACCGCGCAACCCCGAAAACGCAGTCAGGCCTTCTTGAATGTATGGAGGAAAAGCAAGCAACCATTGACGGGAAAACGTACAAGCTTTCCGCCCCCTTTATGGTCGTTGCGACGCAGAACCCCGTTGAAAACATGGGTGTTTTCCCGCTCCCCGAGGCTCAGCTTGACCGTTTTATCGTAAAGATGAGCATGGAATATCCTTCTCATGAGGAGGGTGTCAATATTCTCGAACGCTTCTGCGCTTCAAATCCCCTTGACTACTTAAAGCCGGTTGCAACCGCCGCAGATATAAACGACGCGCAGGAAGCCCTTTCAAAAATTTACGTTCACAAGGATATTATGAGCTATATAGTAGCGATAGCCGAAGCAACCCGTAAATTCGATAACGTTCTGCTCGGCGTAAGCCCCCGCGGCACGCAGGCGCTTATGAGCGTTGCCAAGGGCTTTGCCGCCATTGACAACAGAGACTACGTTATACCCGACGACGTAAAGAAAGCGGCTGTCCCCGCGCTTACACACAGAATTATCCTTACCGGCTCGGCAAAGATCAAAGCGGGCGCAGCGGAAAATATTATAAAGGAAATAGTCGGGCAGCTTCCCGTTCCCACGGAATCCTCTCTCGGCTGGTCCGGAAGATGACGGTTAGTTTTTACGGAAATTTGCCGTTTTTACGAAAAAAAGCCGGCCTTAAAATCTTTGAGGACGAAGCCTTTTTGTACGTTCTTCTCGTGATAGGCCTCATAATCGGTCTTGCGCTTTTGTACGGAGCTTACTGTTTTTTACGCGCAAAGGCTCTTAAAAAGATTTCCTACACGAGACAGTTTTCCGAAAAGGGCTCGTATCAGGGAGACGAGATACTGCTTATTGAAACCATAACGAACAAAAGCCTTCTTCCGCTCTTCTTCGTTACTATTGATTATTATATCTACAATCAGCTTCAGTATGACGGATATGAGCTTTCGCGTGATGAAAATATGCAGTTTGCGACAAGCCGTTTCTTCCTGATTTTGCCGTTTATGCGCATAAAGCGTAAGCACAGAATAAAGCTTTTAAAGCGCGGATACTACGAGCTTGACACGATAACCGCCTCCTGCACCAAGGCGGAGCGCAGAATTTTCGCTCCTGCAAAGGTTTACGTCTATCCCGCTCTTATGAAAACCGATGACCTTCCTATCCCCGCCAGCACCTTACAGGGAGACGCAAACTCCCGCACCTGGCTTATAAAGGATCCATTTTCGCTCAGCGGAATAAGAGAATACCGTTTTGGGGATAGCTTCAACAGTATAAACTTCAAGGCAACCGCGCGCAGCGGAAAGCTTGGGTTTGAGGGAATACGCGTAAACAACCGCGACTTCTGCTCCAACAGAAACCTTATGGTTTATCTTAACTTCCAGACGGACGGAAGCTCTCCCATCGCGGGAGATTACTACGAAAGGCTTATGGAAAAGGGACTTTCCTACTCAGCAGCGATTCTTCGCGAGGCCTTTGAGTACGGATACCGCGTAGGCTTTTCCGCTAACAGCACCCTTTCGTCGGGGGAGACGCATATTTATTACCCGATGACGCAGGGCGCCGTAAACTACGAGGAGATACTTCGTCAGATGGCTCTCGTTACTCTTAGAGAGGGCGGAAGCTCGTTTACCTCTATTATAAAAAATGACATTATAAGAGGAATGTGCGACTCCGAGGTCTTAATTATAAGCACGTACTGTAACGAAACAATAGACTCCGCGGCAAACCAGCTTCGCCGCTACGGAAACAACGTTACCATTATTTTATTAGGAGAACTCGCTTAGTGAAATACCGTTTTGATAAAGCACGGATTGCTTACACCTCCTTCTTTACCTCTCTTTCGGTTATAATGCTGGAGGTATCAATGTGGCTTGCCCCCCTTACGAAGGCTTCAACACTTTTCCGATACGTTCAGCAGCTTACCTATATTATAATGGGTGTATCTGCCCTTATCGCGGTTCTTTCTCTGCGAAAACTTATACCGAAGTCGCTTAAACGCGCTATTTTTTCAAAGCTGTTTAAGGCGGTCAAAAGGGTTACTAAAAGGATTACTCTTATATCGACCAAGGTTCTTCGAGCTATCGGAATAAAGCCGAAAAAGAGACGTAAGCTCCGCGACGAAAAGAGCTTTATATTCGGAGACGCTGACAGCAGAGCGCGTCAGAAAAGGGTTAAAAGCACTCTTAAGTGGCGAGAGCTTGAGGACAACGCCGAGAGAATGCGATTTGTTTACGTAAAGTACGTAGCAAAGGCAATAAAAAGCGGATATAAACATTTCCCGTTTAACACTCCGCGCGAGGTTCGGGACGGACTTAAGCTTGAGGACTACACCCTCGACTACCAGCTTTTCGAGCTATACAACGGCGCAAGATATTCGGGTGGCTCTGTACCGATTTCGGACACAGAGCTTGAAAACGCGTTAAAGCTTGTGGGAGTAAGGAAAAGAATATAACGAAAAAGCCACGGAAAATCCGTGGCTTTTCTTTATAATTAATTTTTGTATTTCCCCTTGACACACCCGGGAAAAGGTGCTATAATTAAGTTGCCAAACAAATCGAATAATGAATTTAAGGGGTATTTTTTTCTTTTAAGGGATACCTTGTGCTTTTTTCGCGCAAAATTAAACTATACGAATTTGGTAAAAATGCAAATTCCATGGTTTAAGTTTGCGTATGAGAAGGTTTTATTCCTCCTTATTTTCTTATTCCGATTTGTTTGGCGACAATCGGAGTTTGCGTTTTTCGGGCGTTGACTACGGTTGACGCCTTTTTTATTTTGCCGAAAAATTCAAAAATCCAAAGGAGAAAACAAATGAAAAAACGCATTATCACTCTTCTTGTCTGTCTTTTGACGCTTGCGGTATCGCTCTGCCTTTTTACAGGGTGCGAAAAGGGTGAAAAGGGGGACGTCGGTGAAAAAGGCGAAAAGGGAGATATAGGTGAAAAAGGTGAAGCCGGAACTAACGGTAAATCCGCTTACGAGCTTGCCGTTGAGAATGGCTTTGAGGGAACAGAGATAGAGTGGCTTGAAAGTTTATCCGCAAGTTCTTTAAGTACGCACCCACTGTTTCAAGATATGATAGAGGGAGCATACATAGGCACAACATCGGGCAAAATAGTAGCAAATTCTGCCTACAAATATATTTCCGTTTCTGTAATTCCCGGTATGAAAATTGTATATGACTATAAAGGCGCTAAAAACTCTGTTTTCGGGTTAGCATTTTATGATGAGTGCGGCTCGGTAATATCTACTGTTGCAAGTACAAATACAGATGTGATAGTTGTTCCCGAAAATACTATTGAAATGAAAGCAACGGTTAGCTCTGTAACAGATATTAATTTTTTAGCGGATTTAACGACTTTCTATTCTCATAAATATAAACCTCTCAACGAGAAGATAAGCGCTTTTGAACTGCCAAATACGGTTGTTTATGAAAATTCAAGACTTGGTATAGCATCAGACAATGCGATACAAATATCAACGGGTTTATTTAAAGTATTACGAATTGACTTGAACGATCTTGCGGAATTTGAGCCGCAAGAACTTGCAACGGAAACCGAATATACCGGTGGTGCGAGCGCGGTTTACTGTTATAGAGCGGTGCTTACAAACGAGGACGGACGAGCGTTAAAAAACATTTACGGAAACGGCTACACAGGAATGATGTCATTTAATGCAAGTGAACTCAAAGCAACATCGCCCACAGCAAGATATATTTACGTATCTATGGAAATCGGGTATGAGGTCGGTTTGTTTGTGCAAGGAAGTGCAGAGTTGCCGAAATGGACGGGTGTGCCACAGTTAAAAGAACAAGTGAACTCTATGGCAAGCGTTCAAGCGCCGATTATTGTTTTTCCAAGAAAAGTGGTAGCAGTAATAGGACACGAATTTAATATGTATTATAGAAATGTTGTTCAATGTAACAATGTTGATGACTATATTATATACTGCTCTATTTCGCCCAATCCGTCCTCGATATTCAACAAGAATAATACGAATATGTTGAGTGATTGCTTCCGCATCACACCGCCTGAGGGAAGCGAAGGAACATACACCTTGCGTTTAAGGTTGCTTGACAAAGTAACAGGTAAAACAGTTGCAGAGAAAACAACGGAGTTACACGTAATTGCAGATACAGCAGTTACAGGCAAAAAAGTTATGTTTATCGGCGACAGTTTAACTGATGCCGGAATCTATCCGGCGGAGATTCAACACAACCTTTCAAACGGTGGCATTATTTCAATCGGCACAAGAAGTGATACCGTTACAATCGACGGCGTTTCACTTACTGTAAATCACGAGGGACGCGCAGGCTGGGCTTCTTACGATTATACTCGGTCAGTTCCAAATTACAGAACAGATGTTGATAATCCGTTTTGGAATGAAAAGTCGGGGGCATTTGACTTCTCGTATTATATGACTCAGCAGGGATATGAAAGTGTTGATGTTGTTTGTATCAATCTTGGCACAAACGGTGTAAACAGCGATAAAACAATACCCGCTATTGACGAGATTATTAAGTCTATTCACGCATACGATAGCAACATTAAAATAATTGTTTCCTTGATAACGCAAGGAGCAACACAGAGTGGCTTTGGTATTAATGTGGGGATAATGTCCGGAAGCAAATTTGATTATGATGCAATAACTCTTGTGAAGCAGTATATTGCAAAATATGACGGTGTAAACGCAAACGTTGATGTATCGGAGCTATACTTCTGTCTTGACAAGTTAAATGACTTTGACACACGAACAGAAGCCGTTTCTGCAAGAAATCCTAATACAAGGGTAGTGCAGACTAATAATGTTCACCCAAACAAATACGGTTATTTGAAATTTGCAGACGTGTATTATAACAATATTCTATATCATCTTTCTAAATAGAGGGGGCGGAACACACCTGATCACAAGCAACGAGGGTAGCACAACCGCGAAACCGAAACACCCATTAAACCACAAAAACTCCACGGAATTTCCGTGGAGTTTTATTATATAAAAGTTTTGATCAAGCTTTTTCAAAAGCTTGCGGGGTGTGGGCGAGAAGCCCACGGAAACTTTATTGTCGCTTTTTAAAAAGCTCCGCAAAACCTCTTTGTCCGCTTTGCGCAAAACATCACACAACAGCCATACACCGGCGGGTGCTACCCGCACGTCGCAGTTTGCCACCGCAGGCTCTGCGGCGAAGCTCGAAATGTTCGCACCGACAAAGCCGTCGCAGATTGGGTGCAGGCACATGCCTGCCGATTAGGTATTGCGGTCAACAACCTTCATTTTTTTTAGGTTGCCTATCTTTTTCGCGCGGATTTCCATCTCCTTCTGTACCTCGTCAAGCGAAAGGCCGCAGATGTTCATCATTACCATAACGTGATAAAATAGGTCGTTTACCTCGCCGTTAAGCTCGGTGAGGTCCCCGTTCTTTGCCGCGATAATGGTCTCCGCGCACTCCTCGCCTACCTTTTTCAGCACCTTATCAAGTCCCTTTTCAAAGAGATAACAGGTGTAGGAGCCTTCCTCCGGGTTTTCCTTTCTGTCAGCGATAACCGCCTCAAGCGAAACAAGGGGATTTGCCTCCGGTACCTCGCCGTTTTCCTGTAAGGTACGGAAAAAACAGCTTCTGTTTCCCGTATGACACGCCGCGCCGTTCTGCTCGACAAGCACGAGCAAGGTATCCTCGTCGCAGTCGTAGTCGATTTTTATAACCCTCTGCGTGTGTCCCGACGTCGCGCCCTTGTTCCAAAGCTCTCCCCTGCTTCTGCTGTAAAACCACGTATATCCCGTTTCAAGGGTTTTGCCGAGAGACTCCTCGTTCATATAAGCAAGCATTAAAACTTCTTTGGTTTTATAGTCCTGAACCACCGCGGGAATAAGCTCCCCCTTTTTGAAAAATACCTTTATATCTTCCATTTTTCCGTTCCTTTCTTAAATTAAACGCTCAATTTTCAACTTTAAATTTTCAACTTTACCTTCTCACCGGGATTCCGCAGTCGTCAAGGTAGTCCTTGACCTGCCCGACGGTAAGCTCCTTATAGTGAAAGAGCGACGCCGCAAGAGCCGCGTCTGCGTGAGCCTCGTCGAACACCGTCTTAAAGTGTTCAAGCGCGCCGCCACCGCCCGACGCTATGACGGGTATATTTACCGCGTCGGTTACCGCTCTCGTAAGAGCCACGTCAAATCCCGCTTTGGTTCCGTCCGCATCCATGCTCGTCAGAAGTATCTCACCCGCGCCGAGCTTTTCGGCTTCCATTGCCCACTCGATAGCATCTATTCCCGTGTCAATTCTACCGCCGTTTATAAACACGTGGAAGCCCTCGTCCGTCTTTTTGGCGTCAATGGCAATAACCACGCACTGGTTACCGAATTTATCCGCGGCGCGGCTTAAAAGATACTTATCCTTAACCGCGGCGGAGTTTACAGCCACCTTGTCGGCTCCCGCAAGGAGTATGGTGCGGAAATCCTCTACGCTTCTGATACCGCCTCCAACCGTAAGCGGCATAAAAACCTCTCTTGCCGTCCTTTCAACGACGTCCACAATGGTTTTTCTTTCCTCGTTTGACGCGGTTATATCAAGAAAAACAAGCTCGTCCGCGCCCTGCTCGTTATAAAGTCTCGCCGCCTCGACGGGGTCGCCCGCGTCGCGGAGATTTACGAAATTCGTTCCTTTAACAACTCTGCCGTTTTTTACGTCAAGGCAGGGTATTATTCTTTTGGTTATCATTTTTAATGTCCTTGATTTTTGAAATAAATTCTTTTCTTAACCGATTGCGTGTGCGCCCCAAAAAGCGTTTTTCTTATCTTGCCTTTTCAAGAGCCTCGGTGAGACTAAGCGTACCGCTGTACAGCGATTTACCGCATATCGCGCCGTAAAGGTTCATTTCACGAAGCGCAATTATATCGTCAATGCTCTTTATTCCGCCCGACGCCGTTATATCACAGCTTACGCTTTCCGAAAGCCTTTTAAGCATTTCAAGGTTCGGGCCCTTAAGAGAACCGTCGCGGCTTATATCGGTGAAAATAATGTTTTTTACTCCGATTTTTTCACATTCCCTTGCAAGATCGATATAATCAACGTCAGAGTCGCTCGTCCAACCCGAAACGCTTACCTTACCGCCCCGCGCGTCAATACCGACAATAATTCTGTCTCCGTATGCGCTTACCGCTTCGGAAAGAAGCGCTTTATTGTTTATCGCCGCAGTTCCGAGTATGACTCTGTCAACGCCGTTTTCAAGGTAGCTTTTCACCGTTTCCATTGAACGGATACCGCCGCCGACCTCGGTTTTCATACCGACCGATCTGGCAATAGCGCTGATAAGCTCCCTTCCGTCGGTGCTACCCGATTTCGCTCCGGAAAGATCCACAAGGTGGAGATACTCCGCCCCCGCCTCCTCAAATTTTTTCGCGGCAAGAAACGGATCCTCGGCTACCTTTTCAGCCGTTTCGTAGGCGCCCTGATAAAGCCTTACCGCCCTTCCGTCAAGTATATCTATCGCTGGTAAAATAATCATTTTTCTCTCCGTGCCGCTGCTGTAAATCACGTAGCGGCTCTTTTTACGTTTATTTTAAAGCCGATTTACGTCAGTCTGTTTAAAAAACAGAACCCAAAATCGCTTAAAGAATTTTTCCGAAATTTTTAAGGAGCGTAAGCCCCGCGTCGCCGCTTTTTTCGGGGTGGAACTGCGTTCCGTAAACGTTACCGCTGCTTACTATCGCTGTTACGTCCTCACCGTATTCGGTGGTTGCAGTAAGCTGCGCTCTATCCGAGCACTCACCCATATACGAATGAACAAAGTAAAAGCAGGTTCCGTCGTCGATGCCGTCAAGCAGCGGGCAGTCGTTAATCTTTTTAATACCGTTATAGCCTATATGCGGGATTTTGTAGGTTTTATCCGTCTGTCCCGCTTTAAGTCTTACAACGCTACCCTTAATAAAGCCAAGTCCGTCGCTCTCCTTAAATTCGTAGCTTTTTTCAAAAAGCAGCTGCATACCGAGACATATTCCGAGAAGCGGCTTTTTTGCCGTTTCCTCTCTTATAAACTCGGGAAAGGAAAGGTTATTTAAAAGCTCAATGGCGTCGGGAAACGCACCCACGCCCGGCAGTATAAGTCCGTCCGCCCTTGAAAGCTCCGTTTTATCGTTTGAAATGAAGGACGAAAGTCCTATGTATTTAAGCGCGTTTTCAACGGAATGGAGATTACCCATTCCGTAGTCTATTATACCTATTTTTTTCATTTTATAAATTTCCGTAACCTGATATTTCTATACCGCTTAAAGCACTCCCTTAGCAGAAAGCACTCCGTTTCCGCTTAATGTAACAGCTTCCCTTATCGCTCTTGCTACCGCCTTGTAAACAGCTTCTGTTATATGATGCTCGTTTGCGCCGTATTCAAGTCTTACGTGGAGAGTTGCGCCCATATTAACCGCAAGCGCGCGCATAAATTCCTCGGTAAGCTGCGCGTCGTAATCACCTACCGTAGCCGCGGTAAGCGGAACGTTATAGGCAAGGAACGGTCTGCCGCTTATGTCGATAGCCGCAAACGCGAGCGCCTCGTCCATAGGAACGTAGGAAAAACCGAAACGCTTTATTCCACCCTTATCCTTAAGCGCCTCGGCAAAAAGTGAGCCGAGAACTATTCCGACGTCCTCTACGCTATGATGACCGTCAACGAGCAGGTCTCCGCTCATTTCAAGGCTGACGTTAAAGCCGCCGTGAACACAGAAGGAATTTAACATATGGTCAAAAAAACCGATACCGCTGCTTCCCGTAAGACCGCCCTTTTCGACGTCAAGAGTAAGCGACATTTTAATATCCGTTTCCTTTGTTCTTCTGATTTTTTCCGCTGTTCTCATTATTTTTCTCCTCATTTATATACTGATATTTTTAAATTCCTTTACAAGAGCCTCGTTTTCGCTCGGTTTTCCTGCGGTTATCCTCATTCCGCCACCCGTAAGCCTTACCGAAATATCCTTTTCTCTTAAATACTCCGACACCTTAACTCCGTTTTCCTTTTTATTAAAACGGAGAAAAACAAAGTTAGCGTGGCTTTCTCTAAGACTAAAGCCGAGCCTTTCTTCAAGGGGCTTTAGCTCTCTGTAAAGATAGCTTACCCCGTCCTTTATTTTTTCTATATTTTCGGAAAACGCTGAAAACTCTCCCATCGCCGCCGCGACCGCCGCCTGAGTTACGGTATTCATATTGTAAGGGCTTTTGGTCTTTTTAAGCGCCGAGATAAGCTCCTTATTCGATACCGCAAAGCCGCAACGAAGTCCCGCAAGACCGATTTTTGATACCGTTTTAAGTACTATAAGATTTTTTCTTTCGCCGGTTTCCGGTATAACGCTTTCGGGCTCCCGCGCAAACTCCATATACGCTTCGTCAATGACCACCACGGCATCTACTCTGTCGGTAAAGTCAAGAAGCGTTTTTCTGTCGTACATAACACCTGTGGGATTACACGGGTTTGAAATTATAACAAGCCCTGCCTTTTCCTTTTCGCAAAGAGCGGAAAGCTCGTTAAAATCTATATCCATTCCGTCCCTTTTCTTGTAGCTTACTATTTCTCGTCCCGAAAACTCGGAATAAAAGCGGTACATTGAAAAGTCCGGTTCGCATATAACTATCTTACCCCCGTCGGCAAGAAAGGTGTTGATTATCAGCGCGATAAGCTCGTCCGAGCCATCTCCCGCGACAAGTCTTTCAGGCTCCGCACAAGCGTATTTTCCGTAGGCATAAAGCAGCTCTGTCATTTCCGGGTCAGGGTATCTGTTTATGTTTTCGTAGCTTACCGCCTTACTAATCGCGTGGAGAACGCTTTTCGGCGTTTCGTAGGGACTTTCGTTTGCGTCAAGCTTTATTTTAGGACAGGAGGTGTCGGGAACGTACTCCTTCATCTCCGCTATTCTTTCGGGAACGTATTTATTCATTTTCTTACCTCTATGGAATTTGCGTGAGCGGTAAGTCCTTCCGCCTTTGCAAATCTTATAACGTCGTCTGCCGCCTTCGTGAGCGCCTCCTTTGAGTAATAGAGGTAGCTCGACTTCTTTACAAAGCTATCAACCGAAAGCGCCGAGGAAAATCTCGCCGTTCCGTTTGTGGGTAAAACGTGGTTAGGGCCGGCATAATAGTCTCCGAGAGGCTCGGGGGAGTTTTCGCCAAGGAACACGGAGCCTGCGTTTCTTATCTTTCCGAGAAGCTCGAAGGGGTTTGAAGTCATAAGCTCAAGGTGCTCGGGGGCAATCTTATCGGAAATCTCCGCCGCCTCGTCAAGGTTGTCCATTATTACCGCTGAACCGTAGGAAGAAAGGGATTTCTTAATAATCTCCGCTCTCGAAAGGTAGGTAATCTGCTTTTCTATCTCCTTCTGAACGTCATTTACAAGCTTTTCCGATGTGGTTACAAGTATAGACGCCGCTATCGGATCGTGCTCCGCCTGACTCATAAAATCAGCCGCCACGTAAGCGGGGTTTGCTTTCTCGTCAGCTATAACAAGAACCTCGCTCGGTCCCGCAAACATATCTATATCAACCGTACCCGCAACAAGTCTCTTTGCAGTGGCAACGAATATATTGCCGGGGCCTACTATTTTATCGACCGCCGGTATGCTTTCCGTTCCGTAGGCAAGCGCCGCTACCGCCTGCGCGCCTCCGACGGTTACTATATCCTCAACTCCGGCAAGAGATGCCGCGTATATAACCGCGGGGTTAATTCCCTCTGCCTTCGGAGGCGTTACCATTACGATACTTTCAACTCCCGCTACCTTTGCGGGTATCGCGTTCATAAGTACGGACGAGGGATACGCCGCCGTGCCACCGGGAACGTAAAGTCCTACTCTCTTAAGAGGCAGAATACGCTGCCCCATTATTTTTCCGTCTCTGTTATCGATCCAGCTTTCGGATTTCTGTTTTTCGTGGAAGGCAAAAATATTTTCCGCCGCGCGCTTCATCGCCTCTTTAAGCTCGACGGGAACCTTTGCTATTGCCTCCGCCTTCTCCTCCTCGCTTATGCGGAGTGAGGAAAGCTTTACCTTATCTATCTTTTCGCTATATTCAAAAAGCGCACCGTCTCCCCTCGCTTTAACCTCTGCGAGAATGCCTTTGACTATCTTTTCAACCTCTGCGTTATCACTGTCGGCTCTTTTCTTCAAAAGCTCGATAAGAGAGCCTACCGTTTCCTTTGTATAAACCTTAAACATTTTTTCTCCATTCTACTGTCATCGTGGCAGCACACAAATTTTAAACGTTTCTTTTATTTTAGCGAAAGCTTCTGACAAAATTTTAAACGCTTCTTTTAACTTAGTGAAGGCTTCTGACAAAACATTACGCGTTTTATTTTCTTTCCGCCTTAACAACCTCGCCGAGCGCTCCTATAAGAGTATCAAACTCCAACTTTTTCATCTTTATACTTGAAATGTTAGCGATAAATCTTGCGGAAATCTCGGCAACATCCTCGTAAACCTCAAGTCCGTTGGCTTTAAGCGTAGAGCCCGTTTCAACTATATCCACTATCGCGTCCGAAAGCTGAAGTATCGGGGCAAGCTCAACGCTTCCCTCGATTTTAACCACCTCAACGTCAACACCCTTGCCGTCAAAATAGTCCTTTGTAACGCTCGGATATTTCGATGCGATTATCTTATGTCCGTATCCGTCGTAAAAGTTCTTTCCCTTTACTCCGGCAAGCGCGAAACGGCATTTTCCAAATTCAAGGTCAAGAAGCTCGTATATGGAAGCCTTAGCCTCCATTATGGTATCCTCTCCGACTATACCGCCGTCGCATACGCCGTGCTCAACGTAGGTTATAACGTCTGCCGCTTTTGCCAGAACGACCTCGATATCCTCGCCTACCTTAAAAAGCAGCTTTCTTCCCTTTTTATCTTCATCAAGCTCCGAAACGTCGTACCCAGCCTTAGCGAGATATTCCAGAGCCTTTTTCTCAATTCTTCCCTTTGTAAGAGCAAGTCTTAACATTTTTTCTTTTCCTCTCTGCGGATTTTTGAGTTTTGACACGTAAAAGCCTAAAAACAGCCGTTTACCGCGTCCTGTCTTTTTATTTCAGACGGATTATTTTCTTTTCACCGCTTTCAAAAACGATAAGCGCTCGCGCACCGTTCCTGCTTGCGTATTCAAGGTTTTCCTTTTCTCCGCTTATATGCGAAAGAACGGCGTCATCCACCGAGCTTACGTAGCTTAACGCGTCCTTAAAGCTAACCTCGTCAAACATAACCAGCTCTCCGAGGCCCTTTTTCTCCGGTGGAGACTTACGGATAAGCGTTTCGGCTACCTCGCTTATATTTACGCCAAATCCGGTAGCGGGAATGTTACTTGCAAATTTACTGATAAGTGTGTCGTATCTGCCGCCCGCAAGAACAGGCACGCTTGCTCCGTCCATATATCCTCTGAAAACACATCCCGTGTAGTAATCAAGGGAATGAACTATTCCGAGGTCAATCATTATTTTATCCTTGTATCCTGCCTCACAGAGCGCGCCGTACAGCTTTTCAAGATAGAAAAGCGACTCCATAGCCTTTTCGTTACCCGCCGCAAGTATCTCCGCTTCCTTAAAGACCTCCTCGCCTCCAAAAAGGAAGGGGATCTTTTTTATTGCGTGAAGCCCCGAAATCTTATTTACGTCCTTTGCTTCAACGAGACGTCTTATTTTTTCCGCCTCGCCCTCTCCGAGAGAGCATTCGGAAATAAGTGCGTTATAAAAGCCGACGTGTCCAAGCTCAAGCTTATAATCGTCGCTTATCTTTCCGAGCGTTTCAATAGCGGTAATAAGGCAGACAAGGTCGCTCTGGAGTCCGCCGCAGCCGAGTATCTCAACTCCGCTCTGCGCTATCTCGCTCTTTCTTCCCTTATTTCCGTAGCTAAGTCTATAAACCTTCTGGTGGTAAAACAGCTTTGTAGGAATATGCTCCGAAAGTCTCGACGCCGCCGCTCTCGCTATCGGTGTCGTGTTATCCGCGCGAAGCACTAAAAGACGGCCGTCGGGAGAGGTAAGCTTATACATCTCCTCCTGCCCCATTGTGCTCCCCGTTTCAAAAACGTCATAATATTCGATAGCGGGCGTCATTATCTCGGAAAAGCCTCTTTTAACGTAAAGCTCGGTAAGGCGGTTTTCAAGGCTTCTGAAAAGCTCCGCTTCCCCGAACATTATATCCCTCGTTCCGTTTGGTATATTTCTGATATTTCCGGACATATCTGTCTCCTTTGTGTCGATTGTTTTACTCGTGATGTGTTGACAAAATTAGCGCAAATCAAATTTTAGCTTCTTCTTTTTCGCCGCTTTTCAAAAAGATATGGAAAATCTTTAGGTCAGCTTCACTTCGCACACATCATAATCTGTTGTTTAGAAAAACCTCATCTGGTTGGTATCGTTAAGACCGTCAAGAACGTGATTTCTTTTAAGTATTTCGATATGAGTTTTGGAAATCTTGCTCTTTTGTGCAAGCTCCTCTACCGAGAATATCTCGCCCTCTGCCGCAACGGCCTCTATGCTTTCCGCCGCCTTAACGCCAAGCCCCGGAAGCACCGAGAACGGTATTCTTATCTTGTCTCCGTCCGGCTCGAAAATCTTTGCCTTTGACTTGTAAAGGTCAACGGGCAGGAAGCTAAAGCCTCGGGCGTAAAATTCCACGACGAGCTGCCATATCGGAATCATATCCTTTTCCGCCGCCGTCGCCTCTTTACCCTTGTCATTTATCTCTTTTATCTGATTTCTTACGTATTCCTTTCCGCGAATGGCTATTTCACCGTCAAATCCGCCGGGAGCAACGGTAAACATTGCCGCGTAGAAGGCTATCGGGTGGTAAACCTTATACCAACCGAGTCTTATCGCGGAAATATCATAAGCAACCGCGTGCGCCTTCGGGAACATGTATTCGATTTTATTACAGGAATCTATGTACCATTCGGGGACGTTATGCTCTCGCATTATAGCTATCATTTCGGGAGTTAAAAATTTATTTTTCTTACGTACCGTCTCCATTATGTTGAATGCATCGCCCGGGGGAAGTCCCGCATGAATAAGATAAACCATTATAGAGTCTCTTGTTCCGACACATTCGGATATGGTACAGGTTCCGCTTGCTATTAAGTCCTTTGCGTTTCCGAGCCAAACTCCCGTTCCGTGAGAGAGTCCCGAAATCTGAAGCAGGTCGGAAAAGGTCTTCGGCTGGGCATCTATAAGCATCTGACGTACGAATGACGTGCCAAGCTCGGGAAGTCCAAACGTTCCCGTCTCTGAGTCAATCTCCTCCGGCGTTACTCCGAGCGGCTCGGGGGAAAGCAGTAAATCGTAAACCTTTCTGTCGTTCATGGGAACGTCCGCAATTTTTACTCCGGAAAAGCGCTCCATATATACGTACTTGGTCGGCACATCGTGTCCGAGGCAGTCAAGCTTAAGTATGGTATCGTGCAGATGGTTAAAATCGAAGTGGGTAGTAACGATAGTGGAGTTAGGATCGTCCGCGGGATGCTGAACGGGGGTAAAATCGTATATCTCGTATTCGTGCGGAATAACGACTATTCCTCCGGGGTGCTGGCCCGTAGTTCTCTTTACTCCTACGCAGCCGTTTGCAAGTCGCTGCGCCTCGGCTTTATTGAGATTTTTACCCGTCTCCTCCATATACTTTTTGACAAAACCGAAGGCGGTTTTATCGGCAAGCGAGCCAAGCGTTCCCGCGCGGAAAACATTTTCCGCTCCGAAAAGAACCTCGCAGTATTTATGCGCGTCCGCCTGAACGTCTCCCGAAAAGTTAAGGTCAATATCGGGTGATTTTTCACCCTTAAACCCGAGGAAGGTCTCAAACGGTATTTCGTGTCCGTCGCAGATGTATCTCGTTCCGCATTTCGGGCAGTCCTTATCGGGAAGGTCGAAGCCTGAGCCAACCTCACCCTTTTCAAAGAACTCACTATTCCGACATTTCGGGCAACGGTAATGCGGCGGCAGTGGGTTAACCTCGGAAACTCCCGCCATAGTCGCGACAAATGACGAACCGACCGATCCTCGCGAACCGACGAGATAGCCTTTGCTTTCGCTGTTTGCGATAAGCTTCTGCGCAATCATATAAAGAACGGCAAAGCCGTTTTCTATAATCGGTGTCAGCTCTCTGTTAAGCCTGTCCTCAACGACCTTGGGAAGCTCGTCCCCATACCATTCGTGCGCACGCTTCCAGCATATCTCCTGAAGCTCCTCGGGAGCGCCCTCTATCTTCGGAGTATAGCTTCCCTTCGGTATAGGTAAAATATCTCCGTCTATCATATCGGCAACTTTATTTGTGTTTTCAACTACGACCTCAAATGCCTTTTCCTCTCCGAGATAATCAAATTCCTTTAACATCTCCTCGGTGGTTCTGAAATAAAGACCGCTGTCTCTGTCAGCGTCGGCATATTTGCCGTGGTTAAGTATCTGACGGTATATCTCGTCCTCGGGGTTAAGGAAATGCGAGTCGCAGGTAGCGCAGACCGGCTTTCCGAGCTCCTCTCCGAGTGCTACTATCTTACGGTTAAAGTTACGGAGTGTTTCAAACCCCTCCGCGCTGTAATCGCCGAGAGGCGGGTAACCTCCGTCGGCGTTCTTGCCTATCATAAACGCGTTATTGCAGAGCGGCTGTATTTCAAGATAATCGTAATATTCCGCTATCTTTTTAAGCTCCTCGTCGGGCTTGTTTTCAACTACCGCGCGGAAAAGCTCGCCGGCCTCACACGCCGAGCCGACAATAATACCCTCGCGGTATTCATTAAGCAGCGTTTTAGGCACACGGGCGTTGTAATAGTAATAGTCAAGGTAGCTCCTTGAAACTATTTTATAGAGATTTTTCAGTCCTGCCTGCGTTTTTGCGAGCAGTATGCAGTGATACGTGTTTTTTATCTTTTTGGGATCGGAGCGATCTGCCATCGTTCTTGACATAGAGGCAATATCGGTTATTCCGTCCTCTTTAAGCTTAAGGCACATACGGTGGAATATTTCCGCCGTTATTTCCGCGTCGTCCGATGCTCTGTGATGGTGGAAATCCGGAAGCTTAAAGTATTCCTTTAATGCGTCAAGATTATGCTTTTTCAGATCGTCGTTGACAAATCTCGACATCGCAAGCGTGTCAAGATACGTAGCCTTAAACGGAATACCGCACTGGTTACACGCCGTTCTGATAAATCCGGTGTCAAAAGAGGCGTTATGTGCGACAAGCATTGTGTCTCCGCAAAACTGAAGAAATTTGGTAAGCGCTTCCTTTATCTTCGGCGCGCCCTTTACCATGTCGTCGGTTATAGACGTAAGCTCTACTATTTCGTCGGGAATAGACGTTTCGGGATCAACGAAGGTGTCGAATTTATCTATAATCCTTCCGTCCTTACATCTTACCGCGCCTATCTCGATTATTTTATCGGTAACCGAGGAAAGTCCCGTCGTTTCTATATCGAAAACGGTAAACTCGTCGCTGAGCGAGCACTCCTTGTCCCCGAAAACCGCCTTCGCGGTATCGTCAACAAGATATACCTCAACGCCGTATATAACCTTTATTCCACCGCCCATTTTTTTAAGCGACTCCATAGCGGGCGGAAACGCCTGAAGGTTTGAATGGTCGGTTATCGCTACCGCGGGATGTCCGAATGCCTTTGCAAGCTTAAGCACCGCCTTCGGCTCCGAAAGCGCGTCCATCTGCGAAAGCTGGGTATGTAGGTGAAGCTCTACCCTTTTCTTTTCGGCGGTATCCTTTCTTGTAGGAAGGGATTTTACCTCAAAAATGCTATACGGCTGGAACTCGTTTCCTCCCGAAAACTTGTCCTCTGCCATCATTCCCCTCATTATTACCGAGGGGCAGCCGGAGATCGTATCGTAAAGCTTTTTTCCCTCTCCTATCTCCATTATAAGCTTACAGGGGAGAGACGCTTCGTTGTTGGTTATACCAAAGGAAAGAATAAGCTTTTTTCCTCTGCCAACCTCCTTGCTTTCCATAGGGAAAAGCTTTCCTATTACGGTTTTTATTTTTCTGTCAAGCGCCCCTGATTTATCTATATCGTCAAGGCTCTTTATTTCACATTCTTCTCCGAACAAAAGCTTCGGCTCGCTTATATCAAAGCGCATTTTTCCGCTGTCAACCGTCTTTTCGTCAAGCACTCTCGTTCCGAGACATTCCCTCATTACCGATGCGCTTTCGGGAACGGTGGCCGTTACACGATGCTCGTCCGCCTCTGCCTTGCGCTGAATTTCGCTCATGCGACTCTCCAGCTTTTCCGCTTTTTCTCTGTCTCTTTTTATTTCCACCTTATAGTCAAGGTCAAATTCGTCCTTTAAAATTTCGGAAGCGGTAAGCGGGGTTCTCTCGTCGTTCATTATACCTATGCTTCCGTTTGAAAAGCCTATTCTGATTTCAACGCGAGCGTTTATGTTATCAACGGTGTAGTCGTAATCGTAGAAAAAGCCCTTTGCTACGGCGCATCTGAATTCAAGCTCCGACATAAGCTCGTCTATGTACGCATCTCTGAAAAGCTCTTTTCCGTAATGGGTAATGACGTGAACGAAGTTCAGTCCGTAAGCCTCTCTTATCCCGTTTTCAAGACGTCTTATATCCGCCTTCTTATATATTCTCGGGAAATCGGCTTTTATTACCATTATTTTACGCTGCTTATCTACTTTACAGGTATATTTACCCGCCGAGTCGAGTATTTCACCCTGAATCGACGACGGCTCGTATCTTTTCAGCAGCTCGCGAAGTGTTTTTTCCGCCATAGCCTTTTCCCCTTTCCTTTGTTTTCTAAGTTAACTGTTTCCTGATCGCTTTACGCTTACATTCGGTTTATTTCTTCAATAAGCGTGTCTATTATTTTATCTTCCGGTATCTTTCTTATTATTTCGCCCTTTTTTATGAGAAGCGCCTCGCCTTTACCGCCGGCAATTCCTATATCCGCCTCTCTCGCCTCGCCCGGACCGTTTACAACACAGCCCATAAGCGCTACTTTAAGTACAGTCTTTGTCGTTATTTCGTTTTCTCTCGCCTCAAATTCCTTAACGAGCGATATTAAATCAATAGCTGTTCTTCCGCAGGTGGGACATGAAACCAGATTAATTCCGTTTTTTCCGTATCCTACCGCTTTTAATATGTTTCTCGCCGCTTCTATCTCCTTTACGGGATTATCGGTAAGCGAAACCCTTACCGTATCCCCTATTCCCTCGGAAAGAAGGGCGCCGATACCTATCGCGCTTTTCAGCGTTCCTATTTTTTCACTGCCCGCCTCGGTAACTCCGATATGCAGCGGATAATCACAGCTTTCAGCCAAAATCTTATTTGCCGCTATCATATCCACGGGGTTTGATGCTTTTATGGAAATCACGGTATCGTAAAAGTCAAATTTTTCAAGAAGCGACGCGTGATAAAGCGCACTTTCCGCAAGTGCCTCGGGCGTGGGAGAGCCGTGCTTTTCAAGTATCTCCTTTTCAAGAGATCCGGAGTTAACTCCTATTCTTATCGGCAGTCCGTTTCTTCTGCAAGCCTTTACTACCTCTTTAACTCTGTCGTCTGCGCCGATATTACCGGGATTTATTCGAATCTTATCCGCTCCCGCCTCTGCGCATTCAATAGCTATTTTGTAATCAAAATGTATATCCGCGACAAGCGGCATTGTAACTCCCGCTTCCTTTGAAAGCGCGAAAACCTTAGCCGCCGATTTTTCGGGTACGGCAAATCTGAATATATCGCAGCCCGCCTCCTGAAGGGAAAGTGCCTGTTTTACGCAGGCGTCCGTATCGTAAGCCGAGGTGTTTGCCATAGACTGAACGGTTATCGGACTATCGCCCCCTATAAAGAGAGAGCCTACCTTTACCGCCCTCGTTTGTCTTCTTTTTATAATCATATCAGTTTACGTTCCTTTAAGAAAATATCATAAAGACGTCTTTAAAAGCTACTATAACCACTAACCCGAGCAGAATAAGCATTCCTACTCCGTTAACCGTCGCTTCAACATCCTTTGGAAGAGGCTTTCTTCTTATCGCCTCAATAATTAGAAACAAAAGCCTTCCGCCGTCAAGCGCGGGAATGGGAAGCAGGTTAAATATTCCGAGATTCATCGCAAGAAGTACTGTCAGCGTAAGCAGTGTTGATGGGCCTACCTTCGCCGCCTGACCTATCGCCTCGCCTACTCCTATCGGTCCCGAAACCTCCTTAAATCCGTACCGCCCCGATAAAAGCCCTTTAATCGAATCAAATATCTGCACGATGGAATTCAGGCTGCCGTAAAAGGTGTGCTTTAACGTGCTACCGAGATTTTTGGGCTCAACCTTAAAATAGAAGTTACGGACTCCGTAAACAACGCCGCCGCTCTCCGCGGTTGGAAACGCCACGTTCTCTATAACCTTTTTCTCCCCGTTTCTTATTACGGTTACGTTAACCGGTCTGCCGCCCTCGTTAAATATGGCGTATGAAACCTCGTCCGCTATGTGAACTCTGTCTCCGTTTATTTTAATTATTTTGTCGCCGGACTTAAGTCCGCCGTATTCCGTAGGGTATTCCGTCATACCCTCGCTCTTTACGAAAACGTCAATTACGTTTGATGCGTAGTTTTTAGTCGTAAGAACTATTACCGACATAATAATAAAGCCAAGGAGTATATTCATAAATGCTCCCGACACTATTATTATCATTCTCTGCCAGACCGGCTTTGCGCAGAACGCGTCCTCGCTGCCCGATTCTCCGTCCTCGCCCTCCATACTGTTATATCCGCCTATCGGAAGGAGACGCAGAGTATAAAGAGTACCGCTTTTTTTACCTTTACGCGAAAAAAGCTTCGGCCCCATACCTATCGCGAACTCGTTTACACGGACGCCGAATATTCTTGCGGCTAAAAAATGTCCGAGCTCGTGGACGAATATAAGAACGCCAAAGACTATCACGGTTATCAGAAAAACCTTAACTGTTTCCATTAAGTACTCCTTTTGCCTGGGTATTACTATCTAAAAAATTTACGAAGTTTAATTGTTCTCTACAAAATCACGTTCCCGTCTCGGCGGTGAGTATAAATTCTTTTCGCAAAGTATTTCTCACAAAGCCTACGGGTTTCAATCTGAAAATCGGATTTTGCAAAACAAAAATTTATTTTGCCCTCTCCCTTACGTGCGCTCTCGCTTTCCTATCCGCTTCGAAAACACCGTCAAGAGAAATATCCTCTCCATCGCCAACAGAAAGCGTAGCGTTTTCCACCAGCTCGAAAAGACGGGGGAGACTGATTTTTTCTTCAAGGAAAAGACGAACCGCCTCCTCGTTTGCGCCGTTAAGCGCCGCGCCGTAGCTTCCGCCGAGCATCAGAACCTTTTTCGCAAGAGCGAGAAGCGGGAACGTCTCGGTATCCGGCTCGAAGAAGGTAAGCCTTGAAAGCTTTGCAAAATCAAGCTGCTCCGCAACCGACTCGCTTCTTTCGGGGTAGGTAAGCGCGTACTGTATGCAGGAACGCATATCGGGTGCGCCGAGCTGTGCTATAATCATATTATCGTTATATTCCACCATTGAATGAATTATGCTTTCGCGGTGTACAATAACGTCAATTTTTTCCGCAGGTACTCCGAAAAGCCACGCCGCCTCGATAACCTCAAACCCTTTATTCATAAGGGTTGCGCTGTCTATCGTTATCTTTGCGCCCATATTCCACGTTGGGTGGTTTAACGCCTCGGCAGGCGTTACCGACGCAAGTCTTTCTTTACCGTAAGAGAAAAAAGGTCCTCCCGACGCTGTAAGTATTATTCTTTTAATCTCGTCGCGTTTTCCTGCCTTAAGCGACTGCCAGACCGCGCAGTGCTCACTGTCAACCGGCAGTATCTCTTTATTATTCTTTCCCGCAAGCGCCATTACATACGCGCCCGCCGTAACGAGGCTTTCTTTGTTTGCAAGTGCAAGATTTTTGCCCGACTCAAGAGTTCTGACCGTCGGCATAAGTCCCGCAATACCCGTAACAGCGTTTATTACAGTATCCGCCTTGGTTTCGGCAGCAACAATGCCCGCCGCTCCAAGTCCCGATATAACCCTGCAATCGGTATCTCTTACAGCGTGTCTGAGCTCCGCTGAAAGCTCCGGCTGCTCAACGGCGCAAAGCTTTACCTTAAACTCTCTTATTATTTCTTCCGCTTTTTTTATATCTCGGTAGCAGCTTATCGCGTCAACCGTATATCCTTTTTTTCTCGCTACGTCAAGCGACTGCCTACCGACAGAGCCCGTCGCTCCGAGAACGGCTATAACTTTATTGTCCATAATTATTTCCATTCCGCTGCCGCTTGGCAGCCACACAAATAATACGAATTTCCCGTAATTTGCCTTTACAAATAAAAGGTAATCAACCTTTACAATGCAAAAGGCGTTCAGCCTTATTGAAAAGCTGCCGCGTTAAACTTTTTTGGTTAAAATCATCTGATCCTTCACGCTATATTCCGATTTAGGAAAAGAGCGGGTAAGACACAAAAGCGCGGCAAACGATATAAACGAATATGGAAACGGCTATCATTGAATCAAATCTGTCCATTATTCCGCCGTGTCCGGGAAACAGCTTTCCGTAGTCCTTAATGGAGTACTCTCTCTTAAGAAGCGAAGCGATAAGGTCTCCCCACTGGCTGACAAATCCGCCTATAATAGAGATAGTGATAAGCATAAGGTAGTTCGGCGTTTTTCCGAAGCCATACTGCATTATAAGTCCGAATATAACCGCAGATATAACCACGCCTACAATTCCTCCGACTGCTCCCTCTACCGTCTTTTTAGGGCTGACGTCGGGTATCATCTTATGTTTGCCGAAGAATACGCCTACGAAATACGCGGCTGCATCGCAAACCCACGGAATAACAAACGCGAGAAGGAACAGATACAGTCCGTCGTTCATATCGCGAAGCAGAACGAGAGATGCAAAGCCGAAGCTCTGATATATAACCATCGTTCCTATCTGCGTCGCCTCGAAAAGCTTAAAGCTTCCTTTGGAAAATACCGCCGCAGTCATTATCAGAACCGAAAATCCGAGATAGGTAAGCAGCACTGTCGTAAGGTACGCGTCAACGCTTAATATTCTCGTCAAAACCTGAACCGCGATGCTTACCAAAAACGACGGTATCAGAACGTACCATTTCTTACTGTGCCCTACGCAGGAAACAATTTCCCAAACCGCTATCGTAGAAACCAAAGTTGTGAATATCAGAATAGGCCACGTACGCGAAAAAATTATAAACGGTATAAGCAACGCTATTCCTACTAGCGAGGTTATTATTCGCCTTGCCATAATATTACATCCTTTCTCTCTGACTATACAAGTCCGCCGTACCTTCTCGTACGCTTATAATAATTATTAATTGCCTTTTCAACGTCGGCATCGGATATATCCGGCCACAGCACCTCGGTAAAATATAGCTCCGAGTACGCCGCCTGCCACATAAGGAAGTTGGAAAGACGCTGCTCTCCCGCCGTTCTTACTATAAGATCCGGCTCGGAAACGTCGGCAGTATAAAGCGCACGGGAAATATCGTCCTCTGTTACACTTGACACTCCGCTCGCTATAAGCTTATTTACTGCCGCGGTTATCTCCGCGCGGCTTCCGTAATTAAGCGCTATATTAAGCAGCATTCTTTTTCCCTCGGTGCTACTTTCCGCCTTCTGCATCTTAGCCTTAAGCTTTTCCGAAAGTGGCTCTCTGTCGCCTATGAATTTAACCCTTACGTTATACTCTGACAAACTAGATAAAAGTCTGTCGAGGTATTTTTCAAGCAGCGACATTATTTTTTCGACCTCTTCTTTCGGTCTTTTCCAGTTTTCCGTGGAAAAAGCGTAAACCGTTACCGCCTCAAAATTCACTTTATCACAGTACTCAACCACTCGCTCAAACGCCTTCGCGCCCTCGGTGTGCCCGTATTCTCTGCGCTTTCCTCTCGCTTTTGCCCATCTTCCGTTTCCGTCCATAATAAAGGCGATATGCTTAAGGTCAGAGCTTACGCGCTTAAGGCGTCCGTTTTCGTCATATACCGGATACTCGATGCTTTCGTTCATATAATCAAAATCCTTTTCAGAACTTAGATGGACATTATTTCTTTTTCCTTGTCGGCGCAGATTTTCTCAAGATTTTTGGTATATTTATCGGTGAGATCCTGAATCTGCTTTTCGGACGCCTTCTGCTCGTCCTCGGTCATCTCGCTCTTTTTCTTCATATCCTTGCACTTATCGTTAGCGTCTCTGCGGATATTTCTAATGGATACCTTTGCGTCCTCAGTCATTTTCTGAATCTGCTTTGCAATATCCTTTCTTCTGTCCTCGGTAAGCGGCGGGAAGGCAATACGAAGCGACTTTCCGTCATTCTGAGGAACTATTCCAAGGTCGGACGCAAGGATAGCCTTCTCAATCTGCTTTAAAAGAGACATATCCCACGGAGCAATCAGTATGGTTCTCGCATCGGGCAGAGAGACGGATGCTACTCCGCTTATCTGCGTGGGACTTCCGTAGTAGTCAACGGTAATTTTATCAAGAACCGCGGGGTTTGCTCTTCCCGCTCTGATTGTTGAAAGCTCCTTTTCAAAGCCCGATACGGACTTCTGCATTTTTTCTTCAAATTCCTTAGTGTTGAGTTTCATAGTGTTTTTTCCTTTCGAAAATGTATATTTTAATTTTATTTTTAACCAGCTTGTTTAGACAACGCAACTTAACCGACGAGGTTTAATCACCGCAGTTTAACCGTCGCACTGTTTTCAAACCTATACGCTTCTCTATCAATACCGAAAGCCGTTTGGTTTTATTTTATGTAGGACTCGCGTAAAATAATTTTTCAGTTGCTTACGGGGTAAGGAGCGTTCCTATCTTTTCGCCCTTTACCGCTTTTACTATGTTCTCGGGACAGGCAAGACCGAAAAGAAGAACCTGCATTTTATTATCCATTCCAAATACCGCCGCCGTTAAATCTATAACACCGAGACGCTTTTCTATTATCTCGTCATAGGTTATGTTGTCTATCTTGGTCGCGGTAGGATCCTTTTTGGGATCCGCGGTATAAACGCCGTCTATGTTTTTAGCAAACAGCGCCGCGTCCGCTTTTATCTCTGCCGCGCGGAGAAGCGCTCCCGTATCGGTTGAGAAGTACGGGCTTCCGGTTCCCGCTCCGAATATAACGACCTTTCCGCTTTCAAGATAGCGAGTAGCCTCGTCTCTCGAAAACTGCTCGGTTACTCCCTGTATTACAATAGGAGTCATTATTCTCGCGTCAATGCCGTGTCCGATAAGAGAATCCTGAACCGCTATCGAATTCATTACCGTCGCGAGCATTCCCATTTTATCGGCGCGTACTCTGTCCATTCCGCCGCCCTGTCTTCCGCGCCAGATATTGCCGCCGCCGATGACTATCGCGACCTCTGTTCCGATTTCGGTACATTTTTTAATTTCTGCCGTTACTTTGTCAATAAACTCATAATTGTAAAGTCCGTCCGTTCCGTCTGCCAAAGCCTCTCCCGAGAGCTTAAGAAGGACACGTTTGTATGCGTTTTTTTCCACTGTATTTTACCGTCCTTTCAAAAATGTATATATTAAATTTTATTATTACGCCGTGTTTTCCCTGCCGATACCGACTCTAAAGAGTTTAATGTCCAACAAGACCTTTTATGGTGCGGCGGGTATTTAACTTCTCTTTACTGCGAAATGACGCTCTTAAAGTATTTCCCCATTTCAGCCATAAACCTTGCGCCTGCGGGGTAAAGCTCTACCGGAAGTCTTTTTATAAAGTTTTCCGATTCAAAGGTTATATCTCCCTTGTACCCGATTTCACGAAGCGCGCAAAGTATCTCTGCGTAATTTATCTTGTTGGTATATGGAAGATTATGAAGGTCGAAGCGTTTATCGTTATCGTGAATATGAAGTGCGATAAGTCTGTTACCCAGCGCGTGAATAAGATTCACGGTACTTGCTATATCACCTATAATCTCACCGTGTCCAAGATCAAGACACGCTCCGAAGGTGCTTTCATCAAGCAGCGCAAGGTGGTCGCAGAAATCCTTTGCCGTTGCGCACGCCGCAAAGCACGGATAGCCGGTTTCTCTGTTCCAGTTAAACATATTTTCGGTACAGATTATAACTCCGTTCTTTTCCGCACATTCCTTAAGGGAGTGATAGAGCACGGCGTTCTCCTCTGCCGTGTAGTCGTTACAGGGGTGTATAACGCAGGTGGTCGCTCCGAGAATACCGCTCACCTCTATTGCCCTTAAAAGAAACGGGAAAATATATTTATTATATTCCTCGTTTCCCTTTCTTACCGAGGGAAACGGAGCGTGCGTCTGATTACATTTTATACCGATGCTATCGGCGTATTTTCTAAGCTCGGCGGCTCTCTCTTTATAATCGTCAAAATCAATAATGGCGTGCTCGTTTTCCTTGTGGCCGTGCATGGTGAGGTCGTAGGCGGTAAAGCCCGAATCCTTCAAAAGCGTTACTATTGCTTTATTATCACCGTAGAGATTAAACGGGCCTGTCTGAGTTGAAATTTCCATTTTCGAGCACTCCCTTTTTAGATAATAATATATATAATTAACCCATTGTATATATTATAATATATAACAATTAAAAATGCAAGTATTTTACAAATATTTATTTAAAAAATTACAATTATTTTTCGTCAATTACTTTTAGGAAAACTGAAACTGTTTTTGAAAAAACAAAAGAAAAACAGGCCTTACAGCATAGTGTAAAGCCTGTTTGTTTTTTATTAAAATGCCGTTCGATTTAACCCCGAAAGCGATTATTTAAGCATTTTTGCTATTTCGTCGCCGAAGTTTTCCTCTCTCTTTTCAAGTCCCTCGCCCTTGGTGAAGCAAGCGAAGCCTACGATCTTGATAGCTCCGCCGAGCTCTTTCGCGGAAGCCGCGGTGTACTGAGCAACGGTCATAGCGTCGTCCTTAACGTAGCCCTGATCAACGAGGCAGTGCTCCTCGTAGTACTTGCCCATCTTACCCATAGCCATTTTCTGAATGATCTGCTCGGGTTTCGTAGCATTCTTGGGATCGTTCTTTATCTGAGCCATAATGATTTCGAGCTCTGCGTCGATGGCCGCCTGCGGAACTGCATCGCGGTCAACGTACTCACAGGGGTTAGCCGCAAGCTGAAGAGCGATGTTCTTTGCGTACTCGGCAAAGCCTTCCTTTTCTGCAACGTCGGTATCGAAGTTAATGATAACACCCATGCTTCCCTTACCGTGGATATAGGTGGACATTATTCCCTCTTTGATTATGAAACGGCGAATGCTGAGCTTTTCTCCAATAATAAAGGTCTGCTCCTTAAGAGTTACCTCAACGGTGTCTTCTGTGCCGTCGTACTTACAATTTTTAAGAGCATCAACGTCAGCGGGCTTGTTAGCGAGAATGGTACGGAGAAGTCCCTTTACGTAGCCCTGGAATTTTTCGTTCTTCGCAACGAAGTCGGTCTCGGTGTTAACCTCTATCATAGCCGCCGTCTTCTTGTCGTCGGAAAGCATGATGTCAACAAGTCCCTCGGATGCGATTCTGGACTGCTTTGCGTCTGCCTTTGCAAGTCCCTTCTCACGGAGAACCTTTACTGCCTCCTCGTAATTACCGTCGGTTTCTACGAGAGCCTTTTTACAATCCATTATGCCGCAGCCGGTCATAGCTCTGAGCTCGGCAACCATTTTTGCTGTTATAACTGCCATTTTTATTTCTCCAATCTGCTATTTAATTAACGTTTAGACAAAATTTAAAATTATTCCTCGGTCTCTTCAGCCTCGTCAGCTACGTCCTCGGTCTGCTCGCCCTGTCTGCCCTCGATGATAGCGTCAGCGAGTATGGAAGCGATAAGCTTTATAGCTCTGATAGCGTCGTCGTTACCGGGAATTACGTAGTCAGCGTCGTCAGGATCACAGTTGGTGTCAACGATAGCAACAACCGGAATACCAAGGCTCTTTGCCTCTGCAACCGCGAGCTTTTCCTTGCGGGGATCAACGATGAATATTACGGAAGGAAGGGTTTCCATAGCCTTTATTCCGCCGTAATCTCTCTCAAGGTCGTTTTTCTCCTTGATGAGCTTAGAAACTTCTTTTTTGGTAAGGGCGTCGAAAATTCCGTCCTCCTCCATCTTCTCGATCTGATGGAGACGCGCAATGCTCTTCTTTATGGTCTTAAAGTTGGTGAGCATACCGCCGGGCCAACGGCTGTTAACGTAGTACATTCCGCAGCGCTGTGCCTCTTCCTTGATTGCGTCTGCAGCCTGCTTCTTGGTTCCTACAAAGAGAGCCGTGCCTTTTTCGATGGATACGTCGCGCATAAACATATAGGCTTCTTCAAACTTCTTAACGGTTTTCTGAAGGTCTATGATGTAGATACCGTTACGCTCGGTGAAGATGTACTCCTTCATTTTGGGGTTCCATCTTCTGGTGTGATGTCCGAAATGGACGCCTGCTTCAAGCAGCTGTTTAATAGAAATAACTGACATTTTTCATGTCCTCCTTTGGTTTTTTCCGCCATCCCACGTATATTTCATAGCTTATCGCTACACCAAAAGCCGCAAGATGTGTGGATTTTATACTTGTATATAATACCATATTTGAAAAAAGAATGCAAGAGACATTTGCAATATTTACATTTTGTTTACACTTTTGGGTTAATTGGAGCTTTCAAGGCAGTTATTCTGTCAGCTCTCGCACAGTAAATTTACAAGTCATTCAGAGCCGTTAAAAACTTAATAAATGAAAGGTTTTCGCTACCCTAAGAGCATCTCCTTTTAGCTTATAAAACAATCAGCTCCTTTGGAGCCAAGGTAAGGTTTTCGTTTCCGCTTTCGGTAACGTACACCATATCCTCTATTCTGACACCGCAGCTGCCTTCGATGTAAATCCCCGGCTCTACGGTAACGATATTTCCCTTTTGGAGCACGCCATCCGATAATGGGGAGAGTGAGATAGGCTCGTGAATGTAAAGCCCCACCCCGTGTCCGAGACTGTGAGAAAAACGTCCCTCGTAGCCTGCTTTATCAATAATATTTCTCGCCACGCCGTCGGCGTCAGAGCATTTTTTACCTGCCGCAATAAATTCGATAGCCTCAGTCTGCGCCCGTGAAACGGTGCTATATATACGCTTCATTTCATCGGTAGGCATACCTATGCATACCGTTCTCGTCATGTCCGAGCAGTAGCCGTTAAATTTCGCCCCGAAGTCCATTGTAAGAAATCCCTTTTCGATTTTTCTTCTTTCGGGAACACCGTGCGGCATTGACGAATGCGCGCCGGATACAGCAATGGTATCAAACGCTATACCGTCGGCGCCGTTTTTTCGCATACGGTATTCAAGCTCAAGCGCAAGGTCTGCCTCGGTCATATCGGTCGAAATCATACCAAGCACCTCGTTAAACGCCTTTTCCGCTATTCTCTGCGCCTTTATAACGAAACCCTTTTCCTCCGCGTCCTTGACGTTTCTCAGTTCCTCGGTTATTCCTCCGAGCGGCTTGAAAGAATACCCACGCATAGCGTTTTTGTATGATGTAAGCGATGAAACAGTCATGCTGAAATTTTCATATCCGATAACTGCGCCCTTTTCGATAAGGGGCTTTATAAGGGAGCTTTTTTTACCTGAAAGAAGCATTACGTCAAATCCCTCTCGCGCGGCACCCTTTACTACCTCGATATATCTGCTATCGGCAAACAAATAGGCGTTTTCTCTGGTTATAAGCAGAAATCCGTCAGTGTAGTGAACTCCGCTTAAATATCTAACGTTAAGCTCGTCGGTGATAAGAGCTACGTCTATTTCCTTTGGCATTTTCGCCCTGAAGGCATCAAGTCTTGTCATAGTATTATCCTTTTAAAAATTTACACTCAAATTCACGAAATAAAGCAGCCGTTTGTTTTTGATTTTCTAACTTTAATTTAGCAAGCTCCGATACCGAAAAAACTTACCGCGGTTTTTTCGCCGCGGTAAGTTGTCCGTGAATTTTCTTTGGTTTCAGAAGCTTTTTCGTTTAATTATTCTTCGGTCTTATTAGCCGCTTCCTTGCTTTTAAACATTCCGGAAAGCATATTCTGAAGATCTATTCCGGTAGATTCCTTCATTCCCTCCATAATCTGTCCCGCGCTGTTCATTACGTCCTTTACGAGTCTTGTGGAGTTTCCGTCTCCGTACATTACAATCTTATCGGTCTGGGCAAGCGGCGTCGCTGCATTACGTACAACCTCGGGAAGCGCGTTAAGATACATTTCGATAACGGACGCCTCTCCCATCTTTCTTTGAGCCTCCGCCTTCTTTTCGATAGCCTCTGCCTCCGCAAGTCCTTTGGCGCGGATACCCTCCGCCTCCTGCTCCATAGCGTATCTGATCGCTTCCGCCTCTGCCTTTTTAGCCTCGGCTTCTTTTACCGCCTCAAAGGTTTTAGCCTCTGCCTCTTTCTGTCTCTTGATAAGCAGTGCCTCTGCTTCCTTTTCGGTCTTATATTTCATTGCGTCGGCGTGCTTTCTGACCTCTGCGTCAAGCTTTCTTTCTTGAATAGCTATTTCCTTTTCAGCAAGCTCGGTTTCCTTTTCTCTTCTCGCGATGTCTGCATCGGCCTTGGTTATCTCAATAGTTCTACGCTGACTTTCCTGCTGAATGCTGTACGCCGCGTCAGCCTCCGCTCTCTTTGTATCCGCCCTTACCTTCATTTCCGCCTTTTGAACCTCAAGGTCGGCGTCCTGCTCAGCAATAAGCTTTTCAGACTGAACTCTTACTGCGTTGGATTCCTCCTGCGCCTTCGCGGTAGCTATGGCTATATCTCTCTGCGCATTCGCCTTGGCAATCTGCGCGGTTTTGCGAATCTGCTCAACGTTGTCAATACCCATATTTTCAATGGTGCCCGCTCCGTCCTTGAAGTTCTGGATATTAAAGTTTACAACCTCTATACCAAGCTTCTCCATATCGGGAAGAACGTTCTCGGTAATCTTCTTTGCGACACCCTGTCTGTCCTGAACCATCTCTTTAAGACCAACGGAGCCGACTATCTCTCTCATATTTCCCTCGAGAACCTGCGTTACAAGGAATATCATCTCCTCGCGTCTCATTCCCAGAAGCGCCTCTGCCGCTCTTTCAAGAAGAACGGGATCGGACGAAATCTTTATATTAGCTACACCGTCAACGCTTACGTTGATAAACTCGCTCGTCGGAACTGCCTCGGACGTTTTAACGTCAACCTGCATTACGCGAAGCGAAAGCTTATCTATACGGGTAAAAAACGGAATTCTCCAGCCGGCTTTACCTATAAGCGTACGGCGCTTTCCGAGTCCCGAAATAATGTACGCCGTATCCGGCGGCGCTTTCATATATCCAAGTATAAGAAGCGCAATTAGTGCTATTACAGCGATTATAATTACTGCTATCATGATTTTTCTCCTTTTTATTTTACAGCTCTCGCTGATTTATTTTAATATTTAAATGTAGTCAAACCACTGCTTTCGACCCACGGAATACTTACACCGCTTTAATACCGCGACACCGACTGAATTTCTTACAGTCTGCCGAGCGCCGCCTCGTACATTTTCTTCATAGCAAGTGCGTCCTCAGCCATAGTTCCGTCTGACTCGCAGATTATTCTCGGAGAGTAACCCTCCTTTGCCAAGGCCTCCGCAAGTGGCTCAAACTCAGGGCCGTAAACGGTATCGGCAAAGGTGAGATGCTTCTTTTCCCCCGCCCCCGTGTACTCTATTTTAGAAAAATGACAGTGGAGCGTGTCGGCGTATTCCGCGCCGAGCCCCTCCGTTATTTTATCAAAAACCCTTTTGTAGTCGTCGGCCGATAGGAACACCCCTCCGCACTCTCTCGCGTTAAGATGCCCGAAATCAACCACGGGATACAGTCTTTTGTCAATCCCACAGATGTCGATAACCTCGTCAAGGGTTCCGAGCTGATTAACCTTGCCCATAGTTTCAAGACCGAGCTTTACCGCGGTGTCGGGGATAGCCAGAAGCGTTCTGTACATTGTATCCTTCGCTAAACGCACGGCTTCCTCTCTTGAAATTTTTGCCGCGGAGCCTGTATGAATTACAATTTTCGTCGCACCCATAAGCTCTGCCGCGTGAACCGATTGCTTAATGTAATCAAGGCTTTTAAGACGCTTTTCCTCTTCAATCCCCGAAAGCGAGATAAAGTAGGGGGCGTGGAGCGAAAGCTCTATGCCGTATTTTTTCGCTTCGCTTCCGAGCTTTATAAAGCTCTCGTCGCTTCCTCTTACTCCCTGACCGCACTGATATTCGTAAGCGTCAAGTCCAAGTCCCTTAATCCACCCCGGCGCCTGCAGGGTGCTTTTGTTTCCCGCCTCGTAAAAGCTTAAGCTGTTACCTGCGGGGCCAAACGTTGCCGCCATTAAGCCTTACCGCCTTCCCGTCTTTTTTTCTCTCTGCGATTATATGTACGGATAACCGGCTTTTCAAGAAGTCTTTTAAAACGGAAAAAGAGATTTTTCTTATCCTTTATCGGTTTTACAAGTACAGTGGTATTCATTTTAGCCACCTTGCCCGCCAGAACGTCTGTAAAAACCTGATCCCCTATAAGCGCGACCTCGTCTGCGGAGCACCCCATAGCGTCAAGCGCCTTAAGGCAGCTTTTTCTGAGCGGCTTTCCGCTGTCGGGAAACGCGGGGAAGGAAAGAGTTTTGTTAAACAGCTCCACACGGGGGGCGTGGTTATTTGAAACAAACGCGATTTTCATTCCGCTGTCCGTCATAAGCTTAAGCCAGCCCCGTACCTCCTCGGTAGGCTCGGGGATCTCGTACGGAACGAGGGTGTTATCTATATCAAGTATTATACCCTTAACTCCACGTTTTAAAAGCAGCTCGGGAGTTACGTCGTATATTGTATCGTAGTAAAAATCCGGTACAAAAAGTCCCATTTTTTTGACCCTTCTTTTCTGTATTTTAAGTAGCTTACCACCGATTTTAAGGTACGCAAAATATTATATGCTACCCAAATCAGCCAATAATTACCTTAAACCCGTTGTCGTAGCTTTCCCCTGCGCCGAGAACGGTCATTTCGTTCTTGGTTTCAAGGTCGTCAACCCTTCCGTCATAGGCGGGAAGCGAGGTCCACGGCTCAATGCAGATATACGGAGCCTCCGTCTGCGGCTTATGCCATATACCGAGGAATTTCATTTTCGGGTATTCCATACGGACAAACTTTTCACTCTTTTTGCTTTTAAGAGTTACGTATCCGCACATATCGGTAAAGAATCTCGCGTCCTCCGAGAAGAGCCCGTGGTCAAGGTCGATAAATTTCCCGTCCCTAAGCGGATAGCTTTCCGTTTTTCCGAGATAAAAGAGCGGCGACATACATACGCGTTTTATCGGCTTTACGCAGTCAAATTCAAGATAGTAGTCCTCGAATTTTTCGCCCTCGGTAAGCGGAACGTTATATCCTGGGTGTCCTCCGAGACCGAAATACATAACGTCTTTTCCGGTGTTCTTAACGTCATAGCGGCAGGTAAGTGCGCTACCGTCAAGGATATACGTTACGGAGAAAATAAAATCAAAGGGGTACTGTACTTTAAGCTCGTCGCTTGACGTAAGAGTAAATTTAAGCTCGGTGTCCGAAATCTTCTCCGCACAAAACACGCTATGTCTTGCAAATCCGTGAAGATTCATTTCATACGTTTTTCCCTTATACGTATATTTACCGTCGGTGAGACGTCCGCAAATCGGGAAAAGGTTAGAGGCTCTGCCCACCCAGAACTCGGGGTTTCCCTGCCAGAGGTACTCGGTTTTATCTGACTTAAGCATAATGCTCTGAAGCTCCGCGCCCGTATCGGATACGTCTATCTTTAAAATTTCGTTTTCAATGGTATAAATCATTTTCGGCTCCTTTAAATATTTATTTTACTATATTAATTATACAATACAATTTATGTTTTGTCAATTATATTTTTAACAAGAGCGGATATTTTTCCCAAAACAAAAATCATAAAATATATTAGGAAATTTTTTCCGTTTTTTATTTACTGATACGGCTTTATGCACTTTTTTTATTCAAAAAGGAATAAAGCAACTGAATTTCTCTCTTTTTGCATATTTATAAAATCAACATTCACAAAAAACCGCCTTTTTACTAAAATTTCACGCCGTTTTTCACATATTGTTTTTCAATTATCCGAATTTCGTTAACATCAAAGGAATAATTATGCACCAATTACTCTTTCAGCCGTTTTTATACCAAAAAACAAAACCTAAGTCAAGTTGAAAAGCAAGGCAGAAAGGTATATAATTGACGTACTTTACTCTTGCTGCCACGGGCAAGTGTTTATTACAACAGAAAGGTAAAAGGGAAATTTAAAATGCTTGATACCATAGAAACCGACACATCGGTTTATCAGCTTATCACCTCACCCGCCGTATTAAAAAGCGAAGACGATACTTATAACACTGTATATTCAATACTCTCCATAAAAACAGAGGGCGACGCGGCGGTAACCACGCTTGTATATGACGTTACGAGAATCAAATCCGTCGGCGAGAAAATCTTATCCGAGGTAATCAGATGCGCTCCGTCGGAAAACGACATTCGCGAATTTATCGCGGAGCTGCTTTGAAACGTATCTGAAAAATAAAAGGCTGCCGAAATTTCGGCAGCCTTTTATTTTTCAACTGTTTAAATTACTCCCTCGTCTGCGAGGATAATTCCTTCGTCCGTAAGAACCTCGGACGCTTTTTCCGTGTCCTTAATTCTGAAAACGATATATGCTTTTTTATTCTTTTCCTGCGAAACAAAGGCGTAGATATATTCGATGTTTATTCCGTGCTCAGCAAGAAGTCTTACCGTTTTGGTCATAGCGCCGGGAACGTCGGGCAGCTCCGCTACTATAACGTCTGTAACCGAGGTTATACAGCCTACCGCTTTAAGCGCTTCCCTTGCCTTATCGGTATCGTTTACGATAAGACGGAGTATTCCGAAATCCTGCGTATCTGCAAGCGACATTGCTCTTATGTCCACTCCGGCGTTTCCGAGAGCGTCGGTTATTTTTACCATTGTACCGGGCTTGTTTTCTATAAATACCGAGATTTGACGTACTGTCATATTATTTCCTCTCTTTCCTGATGCTTCAAGGTTAAAGATGTGTTTGTTAAAGTCGCGCCCGCAAAGGCGTGTTCCTTTTTGCGCTTACTAAAAATTGTAGCCAAGCTCAAACGCCTTCAGGTTAAGCTCTCTAAACTTTTCGGGAACGGTAATCTCAATAGCCTTAAGCCATTTTCCCTTTTCGATGCCAAGATATCTCGCAAGCCTGCCCATAAGTACGATATTGACCGCCTTTGCGCTTCCGGCCTTCTCGGCAAGAGAAAGAGCGTCAAGCTCGTCAACGCATACTCCGAGCTCTTTTATTTCGTCGAGAATCCCCGCCGGATATTCGGCTTTTCCGATAATTACCGGCATAGGATCCGTCTGCTGATTGTTAGCTATTACCTTTCCGTCCTTTTTAAGACAAGCGATGTAACGCGCCGCCTCAAGCTTTTCAAAGGAAACGATATAGTCTGCCTCTCCCTCGGTTATAACGGGAGAATAAACCTTGTCTCCGTATCTTACGTAGGTTACAACTGAGCCACCTCTCTGGCTCATTCCGTGTACCTCCGAAACCTTTACGTCATACCCCTCTCCGAGAAGAAGCTTTCCAAGGAGCTTACTTGCGAGCAGGGTTCCCTGTCCGCCTACTCCCACTATCATAATACTCGTGGTTTTCATTATTATCTTTCCTCGCTTTCTATTGCTCCGAAGGCGCAAAGCTGCTTACATACGTCGCAGCCTACGCAGAGAACGTGGTCGATCACAGCCTTACCGTTCTTAAACGAAATTGCGGGACAGCCGAGCGTCATACACTTACGGCAGCTCTTACACTTATCGGGATTAACCGTTACGGGCGAGTGAGCCTTTACACTCTTAAGAAGGACACAGGGGCGTCTCGAAATAATAACGGACGGCTCCTCCGCGGCAGTCTCCTCCTTTATCGCCTTATCACATTCGGCTATGTTATAGGGATCAACAACTCTTACACGTCTTATACCTATCGAGCGGCAAAGCTCCTCAAGGTTTACCTTAGCGGCAGGCTCACCCTTGATGTTATATCCCGTGGTGGGGTTCTGCTGATGTCCGGTCATACCCGTTATAGAGTTATCAAGTATAATTACGGTGGAGTTCGTCGCGTTATACGCTATGTTTATCAGACCTGTAACCCCGGAATGCATAAAGGTAGAGTCTCCTATAACACAGGCGGTCTTATGCTTTCCGCCGTCGGCTATATTGAAGCCGTGAAGTCCGGAAACCGACGCACCCATACAAAGAGTGGAGTCAAGCGCAGAAAGGGGCGCAACCGCTCCAAGCGTGTAGCATCCGATGTCTCCGAGAACGGTTACCTTATTCTTAACGAGAGCGTAGTAAAGACCTCTGTGAGGACAGCCCGCGCACATCATAGGCGGACGTACAGGAACCTCCGAGGATACCTTTACCGTCTCATTTCTTTTACCGAGAATAACCTCGGCAACCGTGGCCTGACTGTATTCGCCTATCGGTGAGAAAAGGGATTTACCCTCAACGTCAAGACCGAGACTGCGACAGTGAGCTTCTATTATGCCATCAAGCTCCTCTATAACGATAAGTCTCTTTACCTTGGCGGCAAAGTCCTCTATAAGCTTTTTCGGAAGCGGGTTAACTATACCGAGCTTAAGAACGCTTACGGTGTCTCCGAGAGCTTCCTTTACGTACTGATAACAGCTACCCGAGGTGATTATTCCGATATCCGTGCCGCCCATTTCAACCTTGTTAAAGGGGCAATCCTCGGAGTAAAGCGCAATATCCTCGGTACGCTTTTCAACTACGGGGTGGCGAAGCTTTGCGTTACCCGGCATCATTATGTATTTCGCGCCGTTCTTGACGTATTCCTTTATCGGTGTCTCCTCGCGCTCTCCTACGTCAACTATGCTCTGGGAGTGAGCAACTCTGGTGCACATACGGAGAAGGACGGGGGTATCGAATTTTTCCGAAAACGCAAAGGCCTCCTTTGCGAAGCGGTAGCTTTCCTCCGAGTCGGCGGGCTCAAGCATGGGTATCTTAGCCGCTATAGCGTAATGACGGGAGTCCTGCTCGTTCTGAGACGAATGCATAGCAGGATCGTCGGCAACGCAGATTACAAGTCCACCGGTAACACCGGTATAAGACAGCGTAAAGAGGGGGTCTGCCGCCACGTTAAGTCCTACGTGCTTCATTGCACACGCGGAACGCGCTCCCGCAAGAGACGCGCCGAAGGCAACCTCCATAGCAACCTTTTCATTGGGCGCCCATTCGGAGTGAATGTCGTTATACTTTGATAAAAATTCCGTAATTTCGGTTGAGGGGGTACCGGGGTAGCTGGAAACAACGTTTATGCCGCCCTCATAAAGCCCTCTGGCAACAGCCTCGTTTCCTATAAGGAGTTTTTTCATTTTATATTCCTTTCTGTCTTTGGAAGAATTTTCCGAATATATTAATTTGTAATCAAAAGAGTCCGTCGCGACGAGGTTAATTTACGGCACTAACCCTCCCGCTATGGCCTTTGTAAATATAACAAGCTCGGTTACCGTGTTTTTTATAACATGAGTCTTTCCGTTTATATCTTACGGTTATCTATTACTCGCTTTGCCTTACCCTCGGAGCGAGGAAGCGATTTAGCGTTAACAAGGGTTATTTTAGCTGAAATACCGACAACCGACTTAACCTTTTCGCTTATCTCGTTACGGATTTTTTCAAGGTCGGAAACGGTATCGGAGAAATTCTCTCCGTCAAGCTCTACCTGAATTTCAAGCGTGTCGGTGGAGTTTACTCTGTCAACTATAAGCATATAGAAGGGGGCAACGCCCTTAACGGAAACTATAACCGACTCTATCTGGCTCGGGAAAACGTTTACGCCGCGAATAACCATCATATCGTCGGTTCTTCCGGTGATTCTGCCCATTCTTGCGGTCGTTCGTCCGCAGGCACAGGGGGTGGCATCAAGAACGCATATATCGTGGGTGCGGTAACGGAGCATCGGCATACCCTCTTTGGTTATCGTGGTAAATACCAGCTCGCCCGCTGTTCCGTAAGGAAGCGGCTCCTCGGTAACAGGATCTATAATTTCGGGAATTACGTGGTCCTCGTTTACGTGCATTCCGTTCTTTTCAAGACATTCAAAGGCAACGCCGGGGCCCGCTATTTCGGTAAGACCGTAAATATCGCAGGCGTCAATTTCGAGAAGATCCTCTATTTTCTCGCGCATCTCCTCCGACCAAGGCTCGGCACCGAAGCAGCCGGACTTAAGCTTTAAATCCTTTTTCGGGTCAAGTCCCATTTCTCTTATCGTTTCGCCGAGATAAGTAGCATAAGACGGTGTGCAGCAAAGCATGGTAGCGCCAAGCTCACGCATCATCATTATCTGACGCGCCGTGTTTCCGCTTGACATCGGCACTGTCATCATTCCAAGCTTACCGGCACCCTGATGTACGCCAAGGCCACCGGTGAAAAGACCGTAGCCATAACAAACCTGTATAATATCATCTCTCGTTCCGCCTGCCGCGGTGAGCGCTCTCGCGACCATCTCCGTCCATACCTCAACGTCGTTCTGCGTGTAACCGGAAACGATAGGCTTTCCCGTGGTTCCCGACGATCCCTGAATTCTTACTATCTCGCTTTTCGGCGCAGCAAGAAGTCCGAAGGGAAACTCGTCTCTTAAATCCGTTTTATTGGTAAAGGGAAGATAACGGAGGTCATCTACACTCTTTATATCCTCGGGCTTTATACCCTTTTCGTCCATACGCTGACGGTAAAGAGGAACGTTCTCGTACTCTCTTTTTACCACCTCGCGCAGTCTTTTGCCCTGCAGCTCACGGAGAGCCTCTCTCGACATACATTCGTATTCGGGAGACAAAATTTTATGTGTCTTTGGCGCTTTCATTTCAGCAGTCCCTTTGCGCTTTTAGCGCTCCTTTCAAACCTCGGATATTTTTTATCCGTTAATATGATTACGGCGTCTCTGCGTAACGGAAAAAGAAAAACCTCTGTATATCCGTCGGCGCCTTAGCCGCTTGATACAGAGGACGAAATATAGTATATACCCCGTGGTACCACCTCAGTTTAGCATTTTCTCACGAAAACACCCTTATCGGTACAAAAAATACCGTTTCTCTGTAACGGGAGTTCCCGAAGGCTCTTACACACTTTTGTAAGCTTCCAAGCCTCTGCTCGCAAAGAGAACTTCACGTTTTTCCTTATTCCGCCCTTTCACCTTACGGCGGCTCTCTGTGATAAAAAAACAACGCTACTCGCTTTGCTCTCACGCATTTATTTTATTATATCATAAGCCTACTGTTTTGTCAAGTAAGCAGACGCATATTTTTTATATTTTTTTGATACGCTTTACAGTGATTTTTTACGTTAAACAGCCTTTTTTTCGGAAGCTTTCAGCCTCCAACCGTTTTTACCATACTATTCATATATTTAATGACAGTAAAAGCAAAATCTTTATACAAAAGCAACAATAATTTTATTTTTTCAGCAAATCACTTGATTTTTCATTTCTGATTTGATATAATTGTTATATATAAATGTACCCATTTAATACAAAAACGAAAAAAGAAAAATGCGCAAAGCAATGCGCGGAGGTATCCCTATGGTATGCGAACTTACAATCACAAACGTTTTCGGACTTAATGCGAGCAACGCTCCACATCTCGTACAGAAGGCAAATATGTATAAAAGCTCTATCTGGATTGAAACAGAAGGACGTAAGGTAAACGCCAAAAGTCTTCTTGGAGTTATTTCTCTCGGAGTTAAAAAGGATATGAAAATAGTCCTCAGAGCCGAAGGCAGTGATGAAAATGACGCTATCGACGGCATTGTTGATATGATCCAAAACGGCTTCGCAAACTAAGCCTCCAAATTTTTATACTATAATGAAAACGTCAAGCAGGCTTAGACACCGTCTTAGTCTGCTTTTTCCGTTAAACGGAAAAAGGCGCCTTTCTTCAACGTTTAAGTAAATTTTCTTAAATATGCTTTAATTTATATACAATATGGAATTTAACGAAAAACTGATTAGTAATTTAAGGCAAAAGGCAAACACCCTGCCGCTCACTCCCGGCGTTTATTTAATGAAGGACAAAAGTGGGAAAATAATATACGTAGGAAAGTCAAAGGCAATGAAAAACAGGGTTTCCTCGTATTTTTCCGACCTTAAAAGCCACAGTGTAAAAACCGCGCGTATGGTAAGTCTTGTACACGATTTCGACTATATTCTTACTGACACGAATATAGAAGCGTTGGCTCTCGAAAACCGTCTTATTAAGCTTCACAAACCGAAATTCAACATAAAGCTTAAGGACGGAAAATCGTATCCTTATCTTAAGCTGACGCTTAACAAGCCCTATCCGCAACTGACGTTTACAAGAAAAAGAATGGACGACGGCGCAAAATATTTCGGTCCGTACAGTGGCGCCTCGGTTGCCGTTTCGCTTTTAAAAACCGCAGAAAAAGCCTTTGGTCTTGCCTCGTGTAACAGACGTTTTCCGGAGGATATAGGAAAAGAGCGCCCCTGCATTTACAAGCATATAGGTCTTTGCTCCGCGCCCTGTGATAAAAGCATCAGCGCCGAGGAATACACCGAGCAGTGCAAAAAGGCGGCGGCTTTTTTAAGAGGCTCGTATTCCGGTGTCAAGAACGACCTTGAAGAAAAAATGCTCAAAGCCTCGGAGGAGCTTAACTTTGAAGCCGCGGCAAAATACAGAGACAGAATACAGACGCTTGAAGCCTGCCGTCAAAAGCAAAAGGCGGTTACCTTTCCGGGAGATGAAAAGGACGTTATCGCAGTATATAGAGACGACTTATGCTCCTCCGTTTCGGTGTTTTTCATAAGAGACGGAAGCATTACCGACACAGAAAATACAGTTTTCCCCTCCGAGCAGCTTGTCGAGGACGGGGATATAATAGCCTTTCTCTGCGATTTTTACAACAAAAGGGAGTTTATTCCCCGGGAAATACTGCTTGATTTCGCCCCCTCTGAGGAAAGCCTTGACGATTTTACCGAATACCTTGAAACCGAGTGCAAAGCAAGGGTAAAGGTGCGCTCCCCCGAAAAGGGCGACCTTAAAAAGCTTTGTCTTATGGTTAAGGAAAACGCGGCGGAGGCGGCAAAGCGTTTTATACAGTCCGCAGAGAAGCAGGACAAAATCGCACTGCGACTTGCCGAGCTTCTGCGACTCGAAGTGGTACCGGAGCTTATAGAGGCCTACGATATTTCAAATATTGGCTCGGACAATATTACCGCAGGAAAAATCTCCTCCGAAAACGGTAGGCTTAACAAAAGCGGATACAGAACCTATAAAATAAGCTTAACCGAAGGTCAGGACGACTACTCCGCTATGCGAGAGGCGATAAAACGCAGACTGTCCCACACAGAGGACAGATACCCCGACCTCATTCTGCTTGACGGCGGAAAAGGGCACGTTTCCACTGTAAAAAAGCTTCTTGACGAGGAAAACATAAGCATTCCCGTTTACGGAATGGTAAAGGACGAGTTTCATAAAACAAGAGCTCTTACCGATGAATTTTCCGAAATCAGCATAGCAAGAGAACAAGAAGTTTTCATATTTATATATAAGCTCCAGGAGGAGGTTCACAGATATACCGTCGGAAGAATGATGGGAGCCAAACGAAAGACTCTTAAAAAATCCTCGCTTACCGAGATAGACGGTATAGGACCGACCAAGGCAAAGGCGCTTATGGCTCATTTCAGAACACTCTCTGCAATAAAGGGCGCTGACAAGGATGAGCTTATGACCGTTAAAGGTATAACGGAATCCAACGCACTATCTATAATAAAATATTTTTCACCGGACGATAGATAATAAAAGGGCTTTGACAGAAACCAAAACACATCGCTGCCCTGACAAATATACAGCTATAAACGTTTCGGCAAACAAAACACAATTATTCTCTAATATAATATCAGAACAAACAACATTTTGCCAAAGGATAAGAAAAAATGATGAGAATTATAACAGGAAAAGCTCGCGGTGTTCGCCTTGATACGCTTGAAGGGCTTTCCACAAGACCGACCGCAGAAAAGGTAAAGGAAGCTATTTTCAGCACCATACAGTTTGAAATTGAGGGCAGGCGCGTGCTTGACCTCTTTTCGGGTAGCGGTCAGATGGCGCTTGAAGCGTTAAGCCGCGGCGCAAAAAACGCCGTTTTGGTAGATTCATCCAAGGAAGCGGCTGAAATTATAAGAAAAAACGCTATAAAAACAAAGCTTTTCCCCGATACGCGCGTAATCGTAAGCGACTACAAATCGGCAATAACACAGCTTAAAAACAAAGAAAAGTTCGACCTTGTTTTCTGCGACGCACCTTATGCCGCAAAGCTTACCTCCGACGCGATAGACCGCGTACTGCGTGCAGATATTCTTTCCGACGCCGCTGTGGTTATTACCGAAAGCGACGAGGAAAATCCGTATGAATTTAACGGTCTTACAATAAGAAAGCACGCAAAATACGGCAGAACTTATATAACGGTTTACGAAAAAACCATTGAGTAAATACGAAAAAGCATCGAGTAAATACAAAAAATCATTGAATAAAGCAAGATAATATAAATCAACGGCAAAAATAAGTTAAAATCTTTAGCCACCAAGGGGCGGCAGAATGGAGAATATTATGAAGGCTCTTATATGCGGAAGCTTTGATCCCGTTACAAACGGACACCTCGACATCATAAAGCGCGCTGCGGCTCTTTTTGACAGTGTCGTCGTCGGTATATTTGTAAATTCCGAGAAAAAATATTTTTTAAATTCAAAAGACCGCTTAGAGCTTCTTGCCGAGGCTACAAAGGATTTAGATAACGTAACCATTGACTTTAGCGAGGGCCTCGTTGCAAAATACGTCGAAGAAAACGGTATTGACGTTATAGTTAAGGGCGTACGAAACGCAGCTGATTTTGAATACGAATTTAAAATGGCTGAAATAAATAAACAAATAAACAAGAATGCCGAGACACTTTTTCTTCCGGCATCAAAGGAAACCGAGCTTTTAAGCTCAAGCTTTGTAAAAAACAAGCTTCTGGCGGGTGAGGATATAAGCGCCTTCGTTCCGGAATGTGTAAAAAAAGCTCTTATAAACAAATAGGGTGTTTGTTGCTACAAGCAAACTCATAGCACCTATATATTGCTACATTTCACCTTTTGCGCTAATACAGTCAAATATAACGCAAATTAAAAATCACACGTCTTAATTGAAAGGACAGAAAATATGGAATTTTCCCATATACCGGTAATGTTAAAGGAAGCCGTTGACGGACTCAACGTAAAGCCCGACGGTTTTTACGCCGACTGCACTACGGGCGGTGGCGGACATAGCTACGAGATAGCCTCAAGGCTATCGGATGGCGGACGTCTCTTCTGCTTCGACAGAGATCCGGAGGCGATAGAGGCGGCAAAAAAGCGCCTTTCCCCTTTTGCAGACAAAATAACCTTTATTAACCGTAATTTTGCTGAAATAGGAGATGCACTTGACGGTATAAAGCTTGACGGAGCTATTATCGATCTTGGCGTTTCCTCCTATCAGCTCGACAATGCAGAGCGCGGCTTTTCCTATATAAAAGATGCTCCTCTTGATATGAGAATGAACCAAAACGACGAAAAAAGCGCATTTGACGTGGTAAACGGTTATTCAAGAGAAGCGCTTATAAAAATACTAAGAAACTACGGAGAGGAGCGTTTTGCGCCGAAAATAGTCTCATACATTATAAACGCAAGAGAAAAGGCGCCTATAAAGACCACCGGTGAGCTTGCGGAAATAGTAAAAAAAGCGATTGGTTCCGCAGCATCAAAGGACGGCGGTCATCCTGCAAAAAGAACCTTTCAGGCAGTAAGAATAGAGGTAAACGGAGAGCTTGAAATAATAGAACCAACGGTAAGAAATTTGACCGAGCTTTTAAAGCCCGAGGGCAGACTTTCGGTAATAACCTTCCATTCTCTTGAGGACAGACTTGTAAAACAGACGTACGCCGCTCTTGCCAAGGGTTGTATCTGCCCGCCAAAGCTGCCTATTTGCGTATGCGGGATTAAACCGAGCTTAAAGCTCTGCTCAAAGGGTATAGTTCCAAGCGACGAGGAAATAGCGTTAAATCCTCGTTCAAAAAGCGCTAAGCTGCGCATAGCGGAGAGAATTTAAAGTTTTTTTGCAGACAGGAGCAGTTCCCTATCTTAAAAAGCGTTACGTCGCGCGTTGCGGAGAGAATTTAATTTAAAATTCGGATATTTTTTTAGATTTATCCGAATTTTTGTTTTTGCGAAAAAAAACTCATAATACGTAATAAATTTGTATTACAAACAGCGGCATAACGCTAAACTTGAATAATATAATTTATAGCAAAACAAAAACAGGGCTGCTTTTAAAAACAACCCTGTTATTTTTTAGTCTCAATTACGCCTCTGCGTTTGCTTCAGCGGTAGTCTCTACTACCTCGTCGTTTGTCTCTGCCGCCTCGATGCTCGCCTCAGCGGTTTCCTCTGCCGCATTCTCCTCAGCTGCTTCCTCATCCTTTATTTCGGGCTCTAAAAGCTCGCGGATAGAAAGCGAAACCTTCTTGTTGTCATTGTCGATTTCAGTAATCTTAACCTGAACCTCGTCGCCAACGTGAAGAACCTCTGCGGGATTGCCAAGTCTCTTGTTAGCTATCTGAGAGATGTGGATAAGTCCGTCAACACCGGGAACAACCTCGGCAAAAGCGCCGTAGGTCATAAGATTTACTATCTTAACGGTTACAACGTCGCCAACCGCACACTTATCGGTAAAGAGCTTCCACGGATTTTCGTCTTCCTTCTTGCAGCCAAGAGAAATACGCTTCTTATCCGCGTCAAGATCCTTAATATAAACCTCAAGCTTATCTCCAACCGATACGATATCGGACGGAACGCGGAAACGCTTCCAGGAAAGCTCGGTCTTGTGTACCATACCGTCAACGGGGCCTATGTTTACGAATACGCCGTAATCGGTCATAGACTTAACGGTTCCCTCGAAGGTCTTGCCCTCGCAAAGAGTGCTCCAAAACGCCTCAATCTCAGCCTTCTTCTCCTCGTTTGCAACAACGGAGATAGATGCTACGGGGCGCTTCTTAAACGCTCCCTTTTCGGTTATCTTAACCTTCTGAGTGGTTCCGAGAAGAACGGAAATATCTCCACCCTTCGCAATTCCGGTCTGAGACGCGGGAATAAAGAACTTTGTGGAAAGCGCGGAAAGAACGAGGCCCTTCGCAACTCCCTCGGAGTTCTTAACTACCTCGGTAACCTTTCCTTCAATGACGTCGCCGTTATCAAAAGCCTCGGCAACCTTTATTCTGTTTGCGCGGCTGTCAAACTGCTTTTTGGAAAGCTCTGCAACGCCCTCCGGATCGTTTGTCTTAATTACTATTGCTTCAACCTCGTCTCCGACCTTGAAGTCCGTCGTCTTAACGGAGCTGTCGTCGGAAAGCTCGGACGAAGATATAATTCCGGTAATGTTAGAATTAACGTCAACCTTGAGCTCGCGGTCGTTTATAGCGATTACAACGCCCTTTACCGTGTCTCCCTTTCTGATTAAATGCATCTCGCTCTCCGCAAAGAGCTCTGCAAAGTTTTCAATTTTCTCATTCATAGCCTTAATAGCCTCCTCAATTAAACTGTCCGGCGTAGAAGCTCCGGCAGTAATTCCCAAATTAATGTCCGGAGTTATACATTCCAAAGGCAACTCGCTGATGCGCTCAACAAAGAAGGTATTCGGCTGAATCTTTTTAGATATCTCGTATAACTTATTGGTGTTTGAGCTTTCTCTGCCGCCAAGTATCAGCATTACGTCAACCTGACCTGCAAGCTCCTGAGCCTCGGTTTGTCTTTCTTCCGTAACTTTACAGATTGTATCATATATTTTTAAAAAAGTAAAGTGGTTTAATAAATAATTTTGACATAATTTACATTCTGTTAGTTTTTGAGTGGTTTGCGCCACACATATTATCTCTCGCTGCGCAACATCCTTCTTTTCTTCAAGGAGCGACCGCAGCGCATCAAGCGTAGGAGCAACCAAGGTTTCGCTTTCGCTGTAGCTCCTTATCGCCTTTACCTCCGGATGCGTTTCGTCGCCTATGATAACGAGAAGCTTTTTTTCGGGAGAGCTCTCCGTCTCTTTTTCCGCGGTACGATGTATTTTAGATACGCAGGGACAGGTGCAGTCAACGTATTTAAATCCTATATCCTTTTTTACGTACTCTTCAAGCTCGGAAACAAGCTGCTTCGTTACTCCGTGGGTACGCAGAACTACGGTTACGGGTGCTTCCTTTGTTGAGCTTAAAGCTATGCCCTTAAGCTCGTTTTCGGTAATCGGCGGTATTCCTCGCGCCTTAAGCGCCTCGACTATAAGGGGGTTATGAACGAAGCTTCCGAGGGTGAAAATTCTGCCCCCCTTCGGGTTTTTCGCTATTTCTTCCTCAAGTATTTTATACGCCCGTCTGACTCCAAAGCAAAACCCCGCGCCCTTTGCAACGGTTATTTTCATTTCTTTTCCTCGCCTGCCTCTGTTTTTTCAGCGGTTACCGATTCCGTCATTCCCACGTTATTCGAAACGTCAGCCCCTTTGTTGCTTTCAGCATTACCCTCCGCGCTTTGGAGAAGGGGTGTCTCTCCGACTCGCTTACCGTCAATAAGAAATTTCGGGTTTTTCGGCTGCGGGTACGCCGTTTTGTCAAGAAGTCCGCATATATGCGTGAAAACCTCTGCGGAGATCTCGTTATAGTAGTCGTTTCTCTTTCCCGTTATCTCGGTAGCCACGTCAACGTAAAGCGGCTTGCCGATTATAACCTTTGTTTTCTTAAAAATTCGCACCCTGAATTTTTTGGTTTGAATAGCTACGGGTAGTACAGGTATCTGTTTTTTAGTCAGTATAAGGCCTATTCCGCCCTTCACGTCGGAATCTGCCGGGTGTATTCCCGCGTAGCGGTGTCCTTGCGGATAGATACCTACCACCTCGCCCGATTCTATAAGCTTTAGGGTATTCTTTATAGCCCCTACGTCGCCCTTGCCTCTTTCAACAGGATAAGCACCGAGCGCTCTTATAAGCCTACCGAGGAGCGGAATCTTGAAGAGCTCCGCCTTGGCGAGAAATCTCACCTGATGCTTAAGAGAGGCGGCAAGAATTACTACGTCCTGGTTTGAAATATGGTTAGCACAGACGAGAAACGGCCCCTCCTCGGGTTCGTTTTCCTTTCCGACAACCTCTATTCTGTAAAGCTTTTTTACAAGTCCGGAAAAAAGCTTATAAATTCTACCGTAAAATTTATTCATCGTAAAATCTCCGAGTTGTTTAATTTACATGCTCCGCGCCGACAAGCTTTCTGTAAACGCGTGTTTTTCGCTATTAAATCCTAATTATTTCGCCTGCAGGCTAGGAACCTTAGACATTATTATTTTCAGCGCTTCCTCGAGCGTTTCCTCGGGCTGATACGCCGAGGTGTCAAGAAATACCGCGTCGGTGGCGGGAACCGCGGGAGCTGTTTTTCTGGTGGAATCGTTTTTGTCTCGCTCCGCCATATCAGCAAGAACCTCTTCCACCGTTTTGTTTTCTCCCTTCGCCTTTAACTCCTCACAGCGTCTCTCCGCTCTCGCAAGGTTAGATGCAACGAGGTAAATTTTTACCTGCGCGTCCGGGAAAATAACGGTTCCTATATCGCGCCCGTCCATTATTACGTTATGAGCAAGCGCCATGTTTCTCTGTGTATCGAGAAGGAATGCTCTTACCTCGGGAATAGCGGAAACCGCAGAAGCGGCGGCGGCAATCTCGGTGGTTCTTATTCTGTCTCCAACGTCGTTTCCGTTAAGAAGAACGTGCTGCGCTCCGCTCTCGTCATACGAAAGATCAACATTTATTTCGGGAAGCATTGAAACAACCTTTTCCTTGTCGGAATAGGAAACCCCGTTTTCGGTTACGTAAAGCCCTATCGTTCTGTAAAGAGCACCCGTGTCAACGTAAACAAATCCAAGCTTTTTGGAAAGCGCCTTCGCAAGTGTACTTTTCCCCGAACCGGACGGTCCGTCTATCGCTATTTTTATCATTTTATTTTTCCTTTCTATTTTAGAAACTAATGAGTTTTTTCAGAATCGTTTTGCCTACCGTATCCTCTCTCCGTCTTGGCTGTTCTGACACCTTCCACGAAGGACGAGGCTAAAATGACATATAGTTTTTACCTTTCCCCATGTATGGAGACAGTTACGGAGTTTACCATTCCTCGCTTGCGCTCTGCGCAGCAAGAAAACCGGTGGAAAATGCAATTTGAAGATTAAATCCGCCCGTCAGCGCATCTACGTCTATTACCTCACCCGCAAAGTAAAGCCCCGGCGTTATTTTCGACTCCATGGTGCGGGGATTTATCTCTTTAACCGATACCCCTCCCGAGGTTACTATCGCTTCTTCTATCGGGCGAAACGCTTTTACCGACAGCGAAAAGCTCTTCAGTATTTCAAGAAGTCTTAACCGCTCCTCCTTGGTGATTTCGTAAACCTTTTTCTTTTCGTCAATTCCGCTTAGCTTTATTATAACCGGAATAAGTCTTATCGGCAGCAAATCGCCGAGTGAATTATCAAAGTTTTTATGGCTGTACTTTTCAAAATCGGAAAGCAGACGCCTATCAAGGGTATTTTTATCAAGCGCTGGCTTTAAATCAATGCTGATTTTATAGTCAGATACCGATGCCTTATTCATATACGATGACGCTGTGAGCACGAGCGGTCCGCTTATACCCGTGTGCGTAAAAAGCATCTCTCCAAGCTCGGAATAGACCTTCTTGCCGTTAAGAGAAAGGGTTAGAGTTACGTTTTTCAGCGAAAGTCCCGCAAGGTCATACCGCTCGAAGGTATCAATAGGCACGAGGGCGGGGCGTGTGGGAACAACCGTGTGTCCGAGCTTCTCTGCGAATCGGTACCCGTCTCCGTCGGAGCCGGTAAGCGGATAGGACACACCGCCCGTACATACTATAACCGCATCGGCAGGATAAAACGCCCCGCCCGCAGTTACGCCGGTGATACCTTCGGGCGTAGCCTTGATTTCGGTTACCTTTTCGTGTATTATTTTCACCTTTGATGCGTAAGAGCCGAGGCTGTCAACTATGTCGTAGGCTCTGTCGGAAGCCGGAAAAACTCTATTCCCGCGCTCCACCTTAAGCCTTACTCCCCTGCTTTCAAAAAAGCTCTGCGTGTCCTCCGGAGAAAAAGCGTTAATCGCGCTATACAAAAAACGCGGATTTGCGACTACGTTTGATAAAAATTCATTTTCGGAGCAGGCATTTGTAACGTTACAGCGCCCTTTTCCAGTTATGGCAAGCTTACGTCCGAGCTTTTTGTTTTTCTCAAACAAAATTACCTCGGCTCCGTTTTGGTATGCCGTTCCCGCTGCCATAAGTCCCGCGGCTCCTCCGCCTATGACGGCTATTCTTTTCATTTAATCAATTCCTTTAATTAATATCTTTGTTTTTATTATAACCTAAAAGCCCCGTCATGTCAACAAAAACTTTTCCGGTATGCAAAACAAGTAGGAATAAATTTTAATTAAGCGTTGCAAGCCCCATTCCGCGCGCTTTTTTGACCTCTGCCGAAAGAAGCGCGTTCTTCTCCGTATTAAGCTCCGGATCCTCCGCTATAAGACTTTCAGCCTCGGAAAAGCATTTTTCAAGCATAAGGGTATCGCTGCAAAGCCCCGCGAGCTTAAAGCCGAAGGCTCCGTGCTGTCTTGCGGATTTCTCCCCAAAGCTTACAAAGTCGCCGGGACCTCTCATTTCAAGGTCGTATTTCGCTATTTTATACCCGTCCCTGACAGTTTTCATAATATCAAGGCGCTTTTTTGCTCTCTCTCCGCTTGCATCTGAAACGAGGATACAGTACGCCTTTTCGCTTCCGCGTCCTACCCTTCCGCGCAGCTGATGGAGCTGCGAAAGTCCGAACCGCTCCGCGTTCTCCACCACCATAACCGTAGCATTAGGCACGTTTACGCCTACCTCTATAACGGTGGTCGATACTAAAATATCTATCTCGCCCTTTTCAAAGCGGCGCATAACGTCATACTTTTCCGCCCCGCTCATTCTGCCGTGTATAAACGCGGTTTTCAGCGTCGGGAAAACCCTTGTTCTGAGATTTTCCTCGTATTTTACGGCACTTTTCAGCTTCGGCAGCTTTTCAGCTTCGTTTTCAAAATCAAAACGGATAAATTCCGTATCGTCCTTTTCCTCTTCCTCGGTTTCCTCGGCACCCTCCACGGTAGGACACACGATATAAACCTGCCTTCCGACCTCTACCTGCTCCTTAATAAATCCGTTCATTCTTTCTCTGTGCCGCTCACCGACTATAAGTGTATCTACCGGCTGCCTGCCCGGCGGAAGCTCGTCTATAACCGAAATATCAAGGTCTCCGCAGAGAATGAGCGCCAGCGTTCTCGGTATCGGCGTCGCGCTCATAACAAGCACGTGAGGAGTTTCACCCTTTTCGGTAAGCCCCGCCCTCTGCGCCACTCCGAAACGGTGCTGCTCGTCGGTAATAACGAGCCCGAGATTTTTAAACGCTACACCCTCAGAGAGAAGCGCGTGAGTTCCTATAACGAAATCAATTTCACCGCTTTGTAAGCCGGCGTAAATTCGTCTTTTTTCCGCCGCGGTAAGCGCCCCGCTTAAATATCCGCATTTTATATTCAGCTTTTCAAAAAGCGACGTAAGGTCTCTGTAATGCTGTGAAGCGAGTATCTCCGTCGGCGCCATAAGTGCGCACTGCGTTCCGTTTCTTACCGCGATAAAAGCAGCAGCCGCCGCGCAGACCGTTTTTCCGCTTCCGACGTCTCCCGAAACAAGCCTCGCCATCGGATACTCACCCGTCATATCCTTTCTTATCTCGGATATAACCTTTGACTGCGCGCGTGTGAGGGTATAAGGAAGCGCTGCCGTAAAATCGTATAGCTTACTTTTCTCCGCGTCCATTTTCTTTCCGGAGGCGTTTCTTCTTCCGGATTTTGCTCCCGCTACCGAGCAAGCGAAAACAAACAGCTCCTCGGCTATAAAGCGTTCCCTACCCTTTTCTATCATTTCGGCAGTTTTCGGGTTATGTACGCATCTGTACGCCTCCAAAACACCGCACACGCCGAGGCTTTCGCGCACGTCCTCGGGAAGCACGTCCTTATAGGCTTCCGCAGGCAGCGAGGACAAAGCGGTTAAAATAAGCCCCGAAATAAAGCTCTGCGTAATCCCTTCGGTAAGTGGGTATATCGGGATAAGCCTTTTCAGCTCTTTTCCCTCGGTTATCGGCTCAACGGTTGACGGCAAAAGCTCAAGTCCGTTTTTACCCTCGGTAAGCTTTCCCCAAAACCTATAAGTACACCCAACGTTTAACACGTCCTTAATGTACGGTCTGTTAAAAAACACAAGCGTCGCGCTTTTCTCTCCGTCAAATGCTTTGCATTTCGTAATGGTACGCCCACCCGGTATCCGTACCGAGGTCGATGCCGACGAGACGGTTAAAACAAACGCCCCCGTCTCTCCGACGGCGCTTCTGTCAAGCGGCTTTACGTCGCCCCTATTTTGGTATCCTCTCGGAAAATGGCGCAGAAGCTGACCGACACATTCTATACCGAGAGCCTTTAAAAGCTCCGCTCTTTTTTTGCCGCAGCCGCTTAAAGCGGTTACCGGACTTTGAAGGTCAATATTCAAAATCTCGCGCCTCCTTAAAAATTAATAATAAAACACTTGTATTTTCGACTAAAATAAGTTATACTATAATTAAACAAGTAAAATTGTTTTAAAAAAAGCATTTCCATCAATCTTATAAAAGCTCTAAGCGGAATTATTCCCATTAGACTTATATAAAATCCTAAGCGGAAAGGAACAAAAGCATGAAAAATTTTCTTAGCGAAACTTTTAACGCCTTTAAAAAGCTTGAAATATCAAAAAACTACGACTGTAAAACCGAGCTGAAAACCTCCGGCGAAAAGGAGCCCTACTTCGTTGTGCACATGAAGGGGGACTTCACTGTAAAGCCTATTCATATAGTCATCGGAGCCACAGTCGTCGCTTCGGCGTGTCTTATATCTACGCTTACCTCTGCGGTAAAGCACAAAGCCTGCTGTAAAAAGGGCTAAAATCTATTTTAAGGCGCGGCTTACCGTACAAAGGCATAAAAGCGCTACGCCCCGAAAATTTCGGGGCAATATACATAAACTGATTTTATTTTGTTTTAGACCTAAGTCCTCATAAAAAGCTTTTTGTACTTGCCCGAAGAAAGGAACTTAAATGAACAACTCCGAAAACAATTCCATAAAAGCTCTCGGTGATTTTTACAGTGCCTTTTGCAGTCTCACCATAAAAGAGCTTGAAACGGCAATTCTTAATACCGCCGACCTCGATGAAAGAGGTTTTTACCGAAAAATACTTAACCTAAAGCTTCAAACCGAGCAGGAAAAAATTGTGGGGGAGCGTCTGGTATGAGAAGTAACGTTAAAGAAAGCGCCCCCATCGCAATACTTTTCGGCGGTGTAAACGGCGCGGGAAAAACGTCTCTGTATGAAGTTATAAGCCAAACCGAAAATCTCGGAAAAAGGGTAAGCATTGACGAAATAGTAAAGTCCGAGGGCGACTGGAAGGACCCTATAATTCAGGTTCGTGCGGCAAAGCTTGCAAAAAAGCTTATTGACCTTTACATAGAAAACGGAGAAAGCTTCCATTTCGAAAGTACGCTTACAGGGCGCGTTGTTTACCGTCAGCTCGAAGAAGCGCGCGAAAAAGGATTTAAAGTTATTCTCTATTTCGTCGGCATTGACGGGAGCGACAAGGCAATAGAACGCGTACACCGCAGAGTAGATAGAGGGGGGCACGGTATTGATGATCGCGCGGTTATAACCCGCTACAACGCTATGACAGAAAATCTACGCCGCATAGTTGCTCTTTGCGACGAAATATATTTCTACGACAACACGGTAAGATTCCGCCAGATAGCAATTCACGGCGGCGGCAAGATCCTTGACGAGGATCCAATTCTCCCATTATGGTATCAAGAGGCGTTTAACTAATTAAACGCCTCCTTTTTCTTTCTATTAAATATATTACAAGAGATACAAATATAACTCCGCAAATTACTCCGCCCGAATCTATAAGAACGTCGGCAAATTTCGGCGACCGTCCAGAAACTGCTCCTTGGTGAAGCTCGTCAATAGTGGCGTATATCACACCGAGCAGTATTGAAGCGATAAGGTAGTACGGGAGCGGAAATTTACTGTAAAAGGAAAGCTTTACAGACGTAAGAATAAGCGCTCCGAGGACCGCAAACTCGGAAAAGTGCGCAATCTTCCTTACAGGAAGCGAAAGCTTACTTTTTACCTCGTTTTTTTCTTTTTCGGGAAGCTTCTCGTAGTTCGGAACAAAGGTTCCCGCCACTTTTTCAACCACTTTCCCGCTGGTCTCACTCGACTTTCCCGAATCCTCGGCGCTCATAGAAAATATAAAGTATCCCCATGATACAGTTAAAATCCACGCCAGAAGCGCCGCGAAAATTCTCGCAAGTTTCCTTTTTTCCAAATTACGCTACCTTATTCCTTTTCCTCATCCTCGCTATCCTCGCGAAGAGTTACGGTAATTTCGTTTACACGCTGATCGTCGGCGTCAAGTATGCGAACGGTTATATTCTCAAACTCAAATTCCTCGTCAGCCTTCGGAAAATATCCAAACTTTTCAAGAACCCAACCGCCTACCGTAGCGGAATCGCTCTCGTCGGTTATGTTATAGAATTTAAACAGCTTTTCAAGGTCCATGGTGCAAAGAACCTTGTGCGTGTTTTCATTAAGCTGAACAAAATCCTCGACAACCTCGTCGTGCTCGTCCCAAATCTCACCTACAAGCTCCTCTAAGATGTCCTCCATGGTGATTATTCCCATGGTTCCGCCGTATTCGTCAACGACGACGGCGATATGGGATTTACTTTTCTGAAGCAGGTTAAGTATATCGCTTATCTTCATGGAAAGCGGTATATATACCGGCTTTTTCATTATGTCTTTTATGTGCCTATCGGTTCCGAATACGGTACTGTAAAAGTCCTTTTGATGTATGATACCGACTATGCTGTCAATGCTTCCGCTATATACGGGAAGCCGCGAGTATCCGCTTTCGTTAAAGCACGTCGCTATTTCCTCGTTTGAAAGCTCGTCGGAAACGGCTTCAACAGAGATTCTGGGGGTTAATATGTCAGACGCCTCTCTGTCGGTAAACTCAATAGCGGAGCGAAGCAGCTCGCTTTCAGAGCTGTCAATTCCACCCTCCTGCTCAACCTCTTCAACAAGGGTGAGAAGCTCATCCTGAGTCATTTTTCTGTCGTCGTCGCTCTTGAATATCTTAGAAAACATTATTTTTATAAGACCGAAAAACCATGAGAAGGGCTTGAAAATAACAATAAGAACCGACATGACCGAGGAAACGAGCATAGCAAACTTTTCCGGTGTTTCTTTAGCTATGCTTTTCGGAGTTATCTCGCCGAATATAAGAACCGCCACCGTAACAACAACGGTTGAAACGGTTGTTCCGATGCTTTCGCCGTTTGTATAGTCCTTAAAAATATTTATAAAGAAGACGGTACATATAGCGGAAAGCGCTATGTTTACAATGTTATTGCCTATAAGTATGGTCGAAAGAAGGCTGTCGTATTTTTCGGAAAGCATAAGCACTCTTTCAGCCTTTTTATTACCTTTTTCGGCTAAGGTCTTTACTCTTGTTTTATTAAGTGATGAAAATGCCGTTTCGGTAGCCGAAAAGAAAGCCGAAAACAGTAAAAGCACCGCCATTATAAGTATTTGCTGTATGTCCATAATTTTAAATTACTCCTTATATCTCTTTATCGTAGGCTTATCGCCGATGTTATACGGTATTTTTGCAGTTAAAATTTATTTTTAGTCATTTACTCACCGTATCAACAAGGAGCGCGTGAAATCAGGAGATATTTTCTCGGTTTTATGATGACACCTCTGCGCTTTACCTTTGAAATATACCCTTTAAAGCTTGTTTTTTTCTCTCTTACGCTCTCTATAAAAGACAGTATAAGGTATATCGCGCTTACAAAAAGCGACGATACGTAATTAAAGTTATCTCGAGGGGGTTCGTCCATTTTACATTTAACTCCTTTTATTTTGTGTATATTAAAATACTATTATATCATATCATATTTTTAAAATAAATTCAAGTATTTTTATTATTTGTTTATATTTTCTTAACCCGCAGGTTATTTTTTTGTTAAAAATAGTGATTTAGTATTTTAAAAATAGGCTAAGCCTTCTTATTTTTATAAATTCACTTGACTTTTTTCGCGTGTAGTGGTAAAATAATAATGATTATATTAAACGTACAGTGAAAGGAGGTAACCCATGCCAAAACACGGTAAGACGGCAGATACGTCGGAAATAAAGCAGCTAAACTTTTTCACAGATGAAGAAAACGCTACCGAAGTCGAAAACGGCTCTGTATCCGAAAAGGCTTCAGACACAGCTTACGAACACACACTTAAGTCATTACCGGAGAGCGCACCCGCGTTTACCTCCGAAAAAGATGCTTTCAAGCATATAGACACGGAGACCGGCGATACCGAGATAATCGAATCGGAAATTCTCCCCGAGCAATCGGTTGAGGCTACAACGCTCACCCCCACCAATCCCGTAGATTTTACGGAAACCGAAACCGACAAAGAGTATAAAAAGCCTAAAAAAGCCCGTCGCGCTCCGGGAGCATTCAGGCGTCAAAGCGTTTTAATACATTTCCTCATTCTTGTAGCCGAAACAGTATCGAGAACGCTCAGAAACAGCTTTTTAGCCTCCATTCTCACGGCATACGATAAAACTGCTGAGTTTTTCAGGGCATCGTTTTTTTACCGCTTCTTTGCGGAAAAGCCCGCCGCTCTGTTCAAAGCATTTAAAAAGCTCGTAAGAAGACAGGCAACCGACTCGGTAATTCCTAAAAAGCTTAGCGCCGTTACTTCGTCTCTGCTACTGATTAAAAGCCGTATTTACGGACTTATACTTCTCTCTTTTGCGACCTCGGCGCTATTCGTTCACTTCTTTATCAATCTGTATTTCACGATTTCCGTTTTCAGCGTATATACGCCTTTTATTGCTATCGCCGTAATGGTCGGAGCGCTCTTTCTGATTTTCTCAGGCAAAACACTTTCCGGGGTGCTCCTTGAAAGCAGGATTTTTTCCGCCCTCGGATTTAATCTGCTCGGTCTTAATAAAAACGCGTTAAATGACGATGACTGTATAGAGCTTTCGTCAAGTGGGGCTATCGTTCTCGGGCTTTTGCTCGGCTTTTTAACCATCATATTCCCATTAAAAAGCATTTTAATTTTCGTACTCTCGGTAATCTACGCGATTATCGTTATAAGAAGCCCTGAGGCGGGACTTATTTCACTGTTTTTAATCGCTCCCTTTGCAAGTCTCAAAGCCCTTATCAGCGCAATAGCAATAATTTCACTTTCTTATATTTTCAAGGTTTTGTGTGGAAAACGCACCCTTTCTCTTGAATTTCCCGACTTTTTCGTAGGAATATTCATGCTTCTCATAGCTTTCGGCGGAGCGATAACCTTTGGAGAAAAAGGAAACGTTCTTATATACGTTCTGTTTACCGGAATATATTTCCTCGCCGCAAGTATTTTAAGAAGCTCGATATGGTTTAAGCGTAGCGTAAACGCCATTCTTCTCACAGGAGCCATTGTTTCCGTCTATGCAGTAATAGCGAGGTTCCTCGGAGAAGGACTTGGCTTTAAGCTCGACCTTACGCCCGAAACCGACGTAGGGGACGCCACCGCCAGCATATTATCGTCCTTCTCGGTTCTCTCCTACTTCGTACTAATACTCGGAATATTCCTTCTGTCCTCGTTCCTTATATGCAGACGTAAAGCTCCGCGCTTCGGTCTGCTTATAGCAAACGTCTGCGCTTTTATTTACCTTTTCATCACCCTCCCGAGCGGAGCGTGGTTTGCCGCAGTAGTCGCTTATATAATAATTCTTCTGCTTTGGAAGAGCCGCACTGCGGTATATATGATTATAATCAGCCTTTTCCTACCGTTTTTACCCGCGCTAAAAATTTATTCGGTACAAAACTTCTTCCACAATTTAATCAGTGTTACGACCAGATACGACCTTTGGAATGCGGTTATGCGTATGCTCACTGACTTTGGAATAAGCGGAATAGGGCTTGGTAAAAACGCCTTTTCGTCGGTTTACTCCGCGTATTTCATAGGAAACACCGAAAACGCCGCCCACTCGGGCAGCCTGCTTATGCAGATAATGATTTCCTTCGGTATCTTCGGACTTATAATATTCTCCGCAGTCATATTCTTCGTATTACAAAGCTCCCTCTCCTACGGTAGAGGCTGCTCCGACAAATCCGACTTTGGCAGAATAATGTGCTATGCTGGAATGTGCGGAATTATAGCATCGGTTCTTTGGGGAATTAACGAGTTTATATGGTATAACCCACGTGTAATGCTTCTCTTCTGGCTTATAATGGGCGTAACCGTTTCCGCAAGACGCTCTTCGCTGGGTCTTGAAGCCGATAACAAGGAAGCCAACCTCTACGGAGACACCTATTTAGAGTAAAATTTATGTAAAAAGGCTACGCGCTTTCGTTTTGCAAAGGCAAAACACAGGAAATTTATCTTATTTTGTGTAGCTGCCAAGGGCAGCAGAATGGAGAGCTTTATGGCAAGTATATCTCAAAACAAAAAGCACCGTTTTAACGTATTTGATTTTATACTCATTGTTTTAGTTATAATTATCATTACCGTTACAACGGTTAAGTTCATACGGTCAAATCCCGGTATTATATCGGGCGGTGGGCAGAACGCCGTTTTTACCGTTACCACCGTAGCACTACCGGAAATGCTGAAGGAACAGATAAAGGTTGGAGACAGTATATACGACACCGAGTCAAGTCAGCTTCTCGGAAAGGTAACCGCGGTTCAGTCGGACGTTTATAAGCTTAGCGGTATAAATGAATCGACGGGAGCTACCGTTACCACAGATATTGAAGGAAAAATAGTTCTAACGATAACCGTTGAAGCGCCGGTATGGTTCGAAAACGGAACCTATAACATCGACGGATACAGAATTTCCGTCGGCAAGCCGATTTCGGTACGCACAGACAGCGTTTCGGTAAGCGGAGAGTGTACGGCTCTCACCGTAACCGAAAGGGCCGCTTAAAAGCTGCCAAAGCTTTAATTTAACAATATCTAAGCAACCGTTTTTTAAACCCCACCGTTTGTCTTGCGAAAAAATACAAAAATTTCGTTTTAGTTTTATATAGCCGTATAACGGGCGGCAGAATGGAGATGTAAATATGCCAAACAGCGTTTACGAAGAAAAAAAGCATTTTAATATAATAGACGTTATGATAATAATATGCGCGTTACTTATCACCGCCGGTATAATTTTCAGAGCGCAGATAATTGACGTTTTTAACAGTAGCGGAAAACAGACTACCTTTACCGTAACATTCGAAGCCGAAAACGTCCCTGCGGCTCTTTCGGAAAATTTTTCTGACGGAAACACGGTTACGTGGACTCAAAAATCGCTTCAGCTCGGCGCTCTTTCCGGACTTAACAAGGAAGCCGCCGTTATCTACGTACCGAACACGGTAACCCCCCCGTCCTCGAACGGCGGCGCGTCTTATAAAGACGGAACGTACAGTAAAGTTACCTCGTCCGACCTATTTAAAATCACCGGCTCCTTTACGGCGCAGGGTAACTCAAATAACGGTTGTTACATTAACGGAACGCACTTTCTTGCTGCCGGAATGACTATAACTCTAGCAACCTCCACCGCAGAGATGCAGGTTGTTATCACATCTATAACAGGACAATAAAACAAAAAGCGGAGAAATGAAAATCCTCCGCTTTTTTTATTTTGCAAACCAGCTTATAAAATCTGTTATTCCGCTTTTATAAAATAGGCTCTCGTATCAAATCAAGTCCGAGCGTCTCTACCATCGCGCACGCTTCCTTTTCGTCGGTTAAGTGAAGAAAATCCTCGGGCGAATGCGCGTCGGTTCCAAGCAAAATCTTGTTTCCCACCTTTTTCGCGATCTCAAAGAAACGCGCATCGGGATAATGCCTTCCACCTCTTATTCCGAGAAGATTTATTTCAAGAGGAATATTCATATCTTTTGCGCCCTCACAGAGCCTTTTGTAGCCCTTTTCCATTACCGACTCGGTAAAGTTATAACCTATAATATCGGGGTGCGCAAGATAGAGAAAATCCCCCGTCCGCATAGCTGCAATAACCTGCTCGATATATTCGTTAAACTCCTCGTCGTTCTTTCTCGTAGGAGCGCTTCTGCCGTCCTTCTCATCTCCAAGGTAATGCTGACCTAAAATGAGGTAGTCGGGGCTGTACTTTTCAAGCGTCTCCATCTGCTCCTTATGCAAAGCCGGATAGTATTCCATTTCAAGCCCGCATAAAATGCGTATTTTCCCCTCATATTCCTTCGCAAGAGCGCGGACGGTATCGAAATATCCCGCAAGTTTGTCAAAAGTCATTCGGCATTTTGATACATAGCCGTCGGGAAAATTAAACGGAGCGTGGTCGGAAAAACCGAGAACCTTAATTTCCTTTTTTATTGCCGCTTCAATATATTCCCTCTCCGTTCCATTTGCGTGGTGGCAACGAGCGGTATGGGTATGATAATTAAATAACATTTTATTTCCTCGTCTCTTTTTATCTACATCATTATTATACCCTTACACGAGCTCTTTGTCAAGGTTTTTGTTTGCAAAAACATTTTCTTAAATTTCCTGTTTTTGTTTGTTTTTATTTTCCTACTACCGCTCGCACCCTTCGCCGATATTAACAACTAAATAATCATGTTTCTCCCTTCGAGTATATAACCTTATGGTTGTTCAAAGGAGTCTGCCGATGTTATGAATCCCACCGCAGCGGCATAATATATTACAGTTGACATATTTTGGGAGTTATGCTATAATAATTATAGAAAAATACAAAGGAGAAAATATATGGAAAAGAAGGATCCGCAAGTTTTTTCAAAAAAAGAAAAAATAATTATTACTTCTATATTTGCTATCCTCTTTTTAGCTTCGATTATAGTTACGGTTTATTTAGTGTATAAAGGGTATCCGGAACAATTTGGATGGCTTAATTTTCTTCCTGTCGTTATGATACTTGTTGTAATAATTCAAAGCAGAGACGCTTACGTATATATTCATAAGGGTTTTACAGTTTATGACAGTTACTTTTTTAGAAAAGAATTTGAGGACATGGATTTCACATATGATGATAAATATTTAAAAATACGCTGTATCGATATAGTTATTTTTAGTGCTCAAATACCGTTTCAGCTCCCCTTGATTTTTTACATTGGAACAGACGCACAATCTTTATTATCATTTTTATTCTTCCTTATTCCTATGCCTATTGGTATGCTCATCGATCATTTTGCATTCGGTAAAGAGATTAAAGAGCTTAGAAAAAAGAGAAAGAAAGAAAAAAAAGAAGATTTGGAAGAACAACGTCAACGAATCCAACAAAGATTTCGAGATAATATGTATAAATAATTTAATTTTAAAAATCATCCTCCCTTGGCTTAAATTAATTACATTTACGTCAAGGGAGGAATTTTGTTTTATATAATAAGATTTCAACTTATTAATTAACTACATTTAGCAATTATTTCTCCAAGGGAAAGCTCATAATTACCGTTTTCAAAATATGAATCCTACCACCGCGACATATAGGATTAAACAAAAAAGCACCCCTGCGTATGCAAGGGTGCGATTTTATTTGTTTAATACTTCGCAATCGGTCAGCTTGCCTTTTCAAGTCAAGCGCTTTGCTTATTTGCTCTTAATAGCAGCCTGAGCAGCGGCAAGTCTTGCGATCGGTACTCTGAAGGGAGAGCAGGATACGTAGGTAAGTCCGAGGTTGTGGCAGAACTCAACAGACGTCGGGTCTCCACCGTGCTCGCCGCAGATACCGACGTGCATATCGGGACGTACGCTCTTTCCGAGCTTAATGGACATGTCCATAAGCTTACCAACACCGGTCTGGTCGAGTCTTGCGAAAGGATCGTTCTCGAAAATCTTGGTGTCGTAGTAAGCGTCAAGGAACTTACCTGCGTCATCACTGGAGAAGCCGTAGGTCATCTGGGTAAGGTCGTTAGTACCGAAGCAGAAGAACTCTGCCTCCTTAGCAATCTCGTCAGCCGTGAGACATGCTCTCGGGATTTCGATCATGGTACCAACCTCGTATTTAAGGTTAGCGCCTGCAGCTGCGATTTCCTCGTCAGCGGTCTTAACAACGATGTCCTTAACGAATTTAAGCTCCTTAATGTCGCCTACGAGAGGAATCATAATCTCGGGAACGAGGTTCCAATCCTTGTGAGCGTTCTGTACCTTTATAGCCGCGCGGATAACAGCCTTGGTCTGCATCTTTGCGATTTCGGGGTAGGTAACGGCAAGGCGGCAGCCACGGTGTCCCATCATCGGGTTGAACTCGTGGAGAGAGCTTATGATAGCCTTGATGTCCTCAACGGTCTTGCCCTGAGCGTCTGCGAGAGCCTTTATATCAGCTTCTTCGGTAGGAACGAACTCGTGGAGCGGGGGGTCAAGGAAACGAATGGTAACAGGACAGCCCTCAAGAGCCTCGTAAAGAGCCTCAAAGTCGTTCTGCTGATAAGGAAGAATCTTATCAAGAGCAACTTCTCTTTCTTCAACGGTGTCAGCGCAGATCATTTCACGGAATGCCGCAATTCTGTCAGCCTCGAAGAACATGTGCTCGGTACGGCAAAGTCCGATACCCTCAGCGCCAAGCTCACGAGCCTTCTTCGCGTCGCGAGGAGTGTCAGCGTTGGTTCTCACCTTAAGAACTCTGAACTTGTCAGCCCATGCCATGATTCTTCCGAACTCACCGGCTATCTGAGCGTCAACGGTGGGGATAAGCTCACCGTAAATGTTACCGGTAGAGCCGTCTATCGAGATAACGTCGCCCTCGTGGAAGGTCTTGCCTGCGAGAGTGAATACCTTGTTATCCTCGTCCATGTTGATGTCGCCGCATCCGGAAACACAGCAGGTTCCCATTCCACGTGCAACAACAGCTGCGTGAGAGGTCATACCGCCGCGAACGGTAAGGATACCCTGAGCGGCCTTCATTCCGGTAATGTCCTCGGGAGAGGTTTCAAGTCTTACGAGAACAACCTTCTTGCCTGCTTCTTTCCATGCAACAGCGTCCTCTGCGGTAAATACAACCTGTCCGCAAGCAGCTCCGGGGGATGCGCCGAGACCTCTTCCGAGGGGCTTCGCGGCCTTAAGAGCCTTTGCGTCAAACTGCGGATGGAGAAGGGTGTCGAGGTTACGGGGGTCAATCATAAGAACCGCTTCTTCCTCGGTCTTCGTGCCCTCGTCAACGAGGTCGCATGCGATCTTAAGAGCAGCCTGAGCCGTTCTCTTACCGTTTCTCGTCTGGAGCATGTAGAGCTTCTGGTTCTCAACGGTGAACTCCATATCCTGCATATCGTGGTAGTGGTTCTCAAGAACTCCGCAGATTTCAACGAACTGTGCGTAAGCCTCGGGGAACTTCTCTGCCATCATTTCTATCTTCATAGGTGTACGAACACCTGCAACAACGTCCTCACCCTGTGCGTTTACAAGGAACTCACCCATGAGCTTCTTTTCGCCGGTTGCGGGATCACGGGTAAATGCAACACCGGTTCCGCAGTCGTCTCCCATGTTACCGAACGCCATAGCCTGTACGTTAACAGCGGTACCCCAAGAGTAAGGAATATCGTTGTCTCTTCTGTAAACGTTAGCACGGGGGTTGTCCCAAGAACGGAATACAGCCTTTATAGCGCCCATAAGCTGCTCTTTAGGATCAGAGGGGAAGTCAACGCCGATCTTGGACTTGTACTCAGCCTTAAACTGATTTGCAAGCTCCTTAAGGTCGTCAGCGGTAAGCTCAACGTCAAACGTTACGCCCTTTTCTTCCTTCATCTTGTCGATAAGTACCTCAAAGTACTTCTTACCGACCTCCATAACAACGTCGGAATACATCTGTATAAATCTTCTGTAACAGTCATAAGCCCAACGAGCGTTGCCACTCTTCTTAGCCATAACCTCAACAACCTCTTCGTTAAGACCGAGGTTAAGAATGGTATCCATCATACCGGGCATAGATGCTCTTGCTCCGGAACGAACGGAAACGAGAAGCGGATTCTCCTTATCACCGAACTTCTTGCCGGTGATTTCTTCCATCTTTACGATGTACTCGTTAATCTGAGCCATAATTTCGGCATTTATCTGTCTGCCGTCCTCGTAGTACTGGGTACATGCCTCAGTGGAAATAGTGAAGCCCTGGGGAACAGGGTTTCTGTCCGGGAATTTTTCTTTGAAAATGTTTGTCATTTCAGCAAGGTTTGCGCCCTTACCGCCGAGAAGCTCACGCATACTTGCGTTACCTTCGGTAAAGAGATAGACATATTTCTTTGCCATTTTGTTTTCCTCCGATAATTTTATTTTTTATCATCTTGTATTATAACACATATATAAGAAAATTTCCACATTTTTTGAAAATATTTACATTTTATTAAATATATTCCGTTTGCGTCATTTTCTTACAATGTTAGTTATTTTGTTTTTTGCAAAGCGGCGCTTTATAATTTCCGCTAAGCTAACCCTACGGATTATTTTTTCAGCTCAATACCGAACTTGTCAGCAAGTGCCTTCTTAAAGGTTTCCTCAACCGCCTCAATTTCTTCTGCGGAAAGTGTGCGGTTTTTCGCGTTATATTCTACGTTAATAAGAACAGCGGAGCTGCCTTTTTCAACACCCGTACCGAAGTAAACGTCGATAGGATTTGCGCTTATAACAAGCGGACTTGCGTCGGTTATAAGTCTTACATAATCGGTAAAGTGTATTCCGTTTTTAACTATAAAGTTATATTCTCTTACGACACTCGGGAAGCTGGTCTCATAGGAAATACTCTTTTTAGTTTCGGTAAGAGCCTCGTAGCAGAACTCAAAGTAGAATACCTCATCCTTAGCGAGCTTACCGTTTTCAAACGCCATAAGCACCTTCTTCGATATTTTACCTACAATACCTATGTGCTTTCCGCCCGCGAGTATCTCCGCGCCGACACCGGGCTCGAACATACCGAGGCTGTCGTTGTTTTTAATTTCAATCGGAATATTGTATTCCTCAAAAATGGAGCGTACCGCTGCTACCGCATCATATACCGAGTACTTTATCTCCTTAGACGCGCCAAAGCCCTTACGGTACTTAACACCCGTGAGAAGCGCTCCAAACATATTCTTTTCGGTGTAATCCTCGTAGCTATCCGCGTGCCCCGGGTAACGTTTAAACGTCTTTCCAAGCTCGAAAATCTTTATGTCGCTTTTTCCGAGAGCGAGGTTACTTACCGCAGTTTGTATAAGGTTATACGCCATAGTAGGACGCATAAGCTCAAAGTAGTTCGAAAGCGGGTTGAGTATCTTAATATCACCGAAATAGGGTGAGCTTTCATTTATATTTAAAACGGTCATCGCGTCCGAAGGAATGAACCCGTAAGTGAGGATTTCGAAAAATCCGCTACCCGTCATAATGTTACGGAGAATATTTGCGTTCTTGTTTACAGGGTTTTCCTTATACGGAGCGTAAAGCTTTACGGGCTGAGGCTCAATGTTGTGGTAGCCGTATATACGCCCTACCTCCTCAATAAGGTCAACATCAAGCTCAATGTCAAGTCTGAACGAGGGAACGGTAACCTCCATAGTGGTACCGTCAAGCATCTTAACACCGAAATAGCAACGGCGGAGCATATCCGCAATCTCATCGGGGAAAAGCTTTGTTCCGAGAATGGAGTTTGTTCTCTCGGTGGTAAGCTTAAGCACGTTCGGAGTGTAATCGGCATCCTTGTACATAAACGCCTTGGTGTTAACACTTCCTCCGCAAACGTCGGTTATCATCTTAGTGAGGATTCTTGCTCCGATACAGCTCATTTCCGCATCCACGCCCCTCTCGTAACGGTAGGAGGCCATTGTAGAAACGTGAGTTTTCTTAGAGGTTGTGCGAATGATTACATGGTCAAAGTTTGCCGACTCAATAATGATGTTTTTAGTATCCGCGGTTATCTCTGCGTTCGGGCTTCCTATCATACCCGCCGCGCAAATCGGTTTTTCGTCGTCAGAAATTATCAGCGCGCCCTTCGGGAACTCGGTTTCGCTTCCGTTAAGCGTCATGAATTTCATAGGCTCTTCGATATTGGAAACGGTTATCGCGCCGCTTAGCTTATCGGTATCGAAAACGTGGCTCGGCTGACCTATAAGAAGCAATACGTAGTTACTTATATCGACTACGGGATTGATATGCGGAACACCGAGCTTAGTGAGAACGTCAAGGATATAATCCGGTGTTTTAACCGTATTGTCTATTCCGGTAATCTCGACGCCACAGTATCTGTGAACGTCGGGAGAATTAATCTTGATCTCGTGAGAAAGCTTGTTGCTTTTATCGAAGGAAAGAGCGACTTTTTCGTCAAAAACCTTCGGTGCGGGTAATTTCTTCGAGATGTAAACCTCACGAAGAACTCCTGCAACTGAAAGCATATCGGGGCGGTTTGCTTTAACCTCTATTTCGATAAGAGTATCGTCATCTACCTTTTCAAGAGAAGCTATTTCAAAGCCCTGCTCACTGAGCCACCTAAGAAGCTCGTCGTAGGAAATTTCGGTATCGCTTACCGTCTTTAACCAATTAAAAGGAAATTTAAACATTTCACGCTACCTCCACATTAAAGCTGTTCCCAAAGGGAAAGCTCATTCTCGAACAGCTTACGCATTTCCGCAATCTTAAAGTAAAGCATAGGAAGTCTGTTAAGTCCCCAGCCGAACGCAAATCCGACGGTTTCTCTGGAATAACCGACCGCCTCAAATACGTTGGGGTGTACCATTCCCGCGCCGGCAACTCTCATCCAGCCCGTTCCCTTACAGGTACGGCAGCCCTTACCGCCACACATAATACAGCTCATATCAACCGCAGCCGACGGCTCTGTGTAAGGATAGTAGCAGGGCGAAAATCTTACCTTAAGCGTTTCTCCGAAAATACGCTTAACGCTTTCGGTCATAGCCCACTTAAGATTTGCAAGGTTAATCCCATCTCCGACAACAAGTCCTTCTATTTGATAAAAGCACGGGGTATGCTGAGGATCTATCTCATCAACACGGTAAACGACACCGGGAGAGATTATCATAAACGGAGGCTTGTTCTCAAGCATATATCTTATCTGAACGCAGGAGGTATGCGAGCGAAGCAGAACGTTCGGGTATTCAAGGTAGAAGGTATCCTGCATATCGCGCGCAGGGTGATAATAGGGCATGTTAAGCATTTCGTAGTTATGCTTATCATTCTCAATTTCCGGACCGTAGGCAATAGAAAAGCCCATTTCCTTATACACGTCCTCCATCATTTTACCGACTCTGATAAGAGGGTGAATTTTTCCTCTTACAAATTCACGGCTGGCAATGCTGAGGTCAATTTCCGCAGTTACCGCTGAAGCGTTTGCAAGCTTTTCCTTAAGCGCCTTCAGCTTTGCCTCGAAATCATTTTTCAGACCGTTTATGAGCTGACCTGCCTCTTTCTTTTCGTCCGGAGTCATATTCTTCATCTCTCCGAACAGCTCCTTAACGGACTTCTTGAAGGAGGATTCGATAATCTGTAAGCCTTCTGCCGCTGTAACGGTAGCAAGCTTTCCGTCAAGCTCCCCCTGAATCCTTGAAATGTGGTTTCTCATTATGAAATTCCTTTCCTGCCTCTCGGCTTAATATAATTAACTGTAAAATAAACAAAAAAATAACCCCTGCCAAAGAAAGGGACGGTGTAACCCGCGGTACCACCCTATTTCAAAGACAGAGAGTCTTGCACTTTTTCTCCTTAACGCGGCAGACACGTCCGTTTTAACTCGCCATAACGATTTTCAACGGAAACTCCGGCGCTGAAATTTGTCTTATGCAGCTTCGGAAAGGTCTCAGCCTACGCCTTTCCGTCTCTGAAATAGCTGTTTTATCCTCAGACTACTTATACGCCTTCAACGTTAAATTTGTTTTTTCGTTAGGTATTTATTATATCACATTCCGCCCGTTTTGTCAATACCTTTACGAAAAATCCCCCCTCCAAAATCCATATATTTATTGTTTCGCGCGCATTAAATAAAATTGTATATAATGCACAATACAAAAAACGGATTTTTAAGCACTTTACCCCTTTACTTTTTGCCGCTTTTATGATAAAATAATGTTAAATAATATAAACGTATAAATTTTCAAGGGGGACTTATGAAAAAATACCTTTCGCTCGTTTTAGTTGCATTGGCGATAATCACCGCTTGCATCTGTCTCGTCTCGTGCAAGAGTGAGGAAACTCCTATGGAGGTTTTTTTAGAGGAGATTGATAAAATAACCTTTAAGGATAAGACCGTGAGCTATAACGGTAAGCCGAAGAATATCACGGTTACCACGCGCCTTCGCTACAACAGACTTCCTTCGGGAATAAAGGTAAGGTATGAGGGCAACGGCAACATAGACGTCGGTGAATACGAGGTAAAAGCCATATTCAGTAAAGACGGCGTCGAGATTCCCGAGGCCACCAAAACCGCAAAGCTTACCATAAAGAAAGCGAATTACGACGCGAACGACGATTTTATGAAGTGTCTTGAGACCTTCAAGGACTCGACCGTATCTTACAACGGTCAAGTGCAGACCTTGAAGGTAGATGAAAGAAGCCTTCCGGACGGAGTCTCGGTTACATACGATTTTCCGGACGGAGAACCGAAGGCTGCCGGCACGTACAAGATAATCGCGAAGTTTACTCACACTAACGATAAGAACTACGAGCTTATTTCGAACAAAGAAGCAACGCTTACCATCGAAAAAAAGCTTTTCGACTCCTCCAGTTTCTCTTTCAACCGCACGTTCACCATATTCGACGGCACGAAAAAGAGTGTTAAGATTACCGGAGAGCTTCCCGAAGGTCTTACTGTAAAGTATGAGGGTAACGACGTTATCAGCATAGGAACGCACACCGTTCGCGCTATATTCTATACAGAGGATCCCAACTATCAGGCCCCCGAGGCGATGGAAACAACTCTCACCATACTTAACGAGAACTATTCCTCAACCGAAGACCTTGCTTTCACGGATAATGCTGACGGAAGCGGTTACGTAATATCCGGATTTAAAACCGGATTCGACGGAAGCGCTAAATACTTAATTATTCCCGACACATATAACGGTAAGCCGGTTACAGGAATAGCCGAAAGAGCATTTAACACAAATAAGAACACGTACAAATTCACCTACGTGTACATTCCCGATACAGTTACCACCATTGGAACTATGGCGTTCAGAAACTGTAATAAGCTCGAAGAAATTTACTTAAGCGAAAGCATTACAGTAATCGACGGACGCGCATTTGAAGGCTGCGAAGCTCTCAAAGCAATCGTTATTCCCGAGAACGTAACCGAAATACCCACCCGTTGCTTTGACGGATGCACTAATCTTGCAAGTGTTAAGCTTGGCTCTAAGGTTACGAGCATTGGCGCATCAGCATTTAAAAACTGCGCAAAATTAGATAAAATATATATTCCCGCATCGGTAGAAACTATTACTGCGGCAAGAGCGACTAACTCCCCCTTCCTCGGAACCGCGGCTACCCTTATGATAGTTCTTGAAAACGACCTGTTGACAACCGACTTCTCTCAGTACTGGTCAGTTATATCCACAAGCCCCGCAGATACCCACGCATTCGTGCTGTACGGTCAGACCTATGACGACTTTGTCGCAAAGTATGAGGAGCTCAGAAATGCAGACAAAACCAGCGCTCTCTTAAGCACAATCGTTCTCGGCTCTACTCCGCTTGCGGGCTTTGACAGCAACACCTTTATCTACACTACTTTTGCAAATATACACTACGGCTATCCTACCGTAAGCGCCAAGGCGGTATCCCCCGCTGCTTTAATCACTATTGAGCAGGCAACCGTAGCAAACGGCGGCAAAGCAACCATTACCGTAACAAGCGCAGACGGAACCGTTAAAACCTACACCATAAACTTCAAAACTATCGGTAATTTCTCGGTTTCCGCCGAAATAGTAAACAAAAACGGAGCTGACGGCATTGTAACCTACGTTATCGACGACGGCTTTCATCCTACAGCAGAATATGCTAAATCATTGCTCCAAAACCCGGAGTACAGCTACCTTAACCTTTCCTTTGCTATTCAAACCGATAAGTTTGCAACGTTAAGCGAGCAAACCGATTCCGACGGAAAGAAGTCCTACGTAATGAATAACGGCGAGTACGTTTATACCACGAACCAGACCGAGGTAAACTTTTGGAACGGTATTTTTAACGGCATTGAAGGACGCGCGGAGATTATGGTTCACTCTCACACCCACACAAAATGGGGTATGAATGACGACGGCGGTGAATATAAGTACGTTGACAACAACGGCAGTGTCGGTACGCGAACCACTCCTAAGGGAAGCACCAGCAAGGAGATTTACGCTGCAAAGCAGATAATCAGCCAGTTGTTCCCCAAAATGAAAAACTTTGGATTTATAGAGCCCGGTATCGGTGTTAAAACCACCGATGAGGTTGTAAACGGCGAGCTCATCCCCACCTATCACACCTATTTCATGCAGAAGCTTGAAGAGGCCATCAATAATAACGTATATCTCGGCAGCCGCGGAACCTTCCAGGTTGGCGTTGACTACGCAAGCCGTATAGTAACAAAGGACACCATCAACGATATGTCCGTACGCATGAACCTGCCCGGACTTATGGTTAAGAAATCCGACACTGTTAAGCAGTGGACAGACTACATCGACTTAGCCGTAGATATGGGCGGTTGGGCAATGTTCTGTATCCACGCCATAGAGGTTCCCGGAACAAGTCAGGGCAACTGGGTAATTCCCCAAAACATGGCCGAGGAGCTCTTTGCTTACACCGCTGACAAAAACATCTGGGTTGCAACCTTCTCCGATGCTATAACCTACCTTATCGAGATGGCAACCGCAAATGTTGAGGCAACGTACGACGAAGAAGAAAACAAAATTTCCGTTACCGTAACCGACGGCGAGGACGATAACGAAATATTCAACGCTCCTCTTACCGTCAAGGTAACCGTTCCCGCTATGTGGGAAGGCGTAAAGTGCGGAAATGAGACTCTTACCATTCACCAAAACTCCGACGGTTCCAAATTCGTATATGTAGATGTCGCACCGGACACCGGCACTATATACCTCGAATACACAGTATCAGAATAATTATAGCCGAATAAAAAACTTAAGGCGCATTCCTCCGGATGCGCCTTAGTTTATCAAGATTAATGCAGAATACAAGGACTGCATTAAAGCTTAACCGAATATTATAACATAAATTTCACGCGCGATTTTCCTTAAAAGATTAAGCTTTTATTTTGCAGAGTAAAACACAGTAGTTTCATTTAATATTTTATATTGCTTTTCGTAAGCGGAAAGCGGAATGGAGATAAAAATGGCCGTTATATGTAAATATTGCAGAACACCTAATCAGGAGGGCACTCAAAAGTGTTCACTTTGCGGCAGCATGCTTCCCTACACGCCGGCGCCGACACCCGTAGCGCCTCCCACACCCACCGCGCCGACACCTACGGCGGAAGCACCCACGGCGCCTGTTAACACCGCGCCCACCGCACCTACAACACCGTCTTCTAACAATGCGCCCGACTCTAAAAACCTGCGCTTCACTCTTTTCCAAACGGAAAATTGGCAGGATAACTGGTTAAGCGCAACCGAATCAGCGGTAAACCAGGGCAGAAAGCCGGGAATTATTTTAACCAACACGAGAGGCTGCAGCGGCTCCCTTAAAAACGAGCTGTGGATGAACCTGACCGAATATACGAAGTTCAAGGAGCAGGACGGCGTGGAATACTACGTTTTAGACCTTGCAACCCAGGTGGTTAAAAAGACCTATACGGGAGAAATTCAAGGACTTGTCGATCTTCTTGACGCAATATACACGGTGGAGCTGCCGGAATATCTTATGATAATCGGCGATTACAGTACCGTTCCCAACATCGTTTGGGAAAACAGGAGCAAGGATCCGGACAAGGTTGTTTTCTCCGATCTTCCCTTCTGCACCTTAAGCACCGATTCGCCGTTTAACGATATACTTTATAAATTCAAGCCTTATACGAGGGTTGGTAGAATACCCACATCGGCGAGTGCGGGCTTCAAGGACGCGTTTACCTATCTCAAAAACACCAGAAATTCAAAGCTTACGGTTGACGACCTTAAGGCGTTCTTCCTTTCCGCACAGGCTTGGGAGCTGTCATCGAGGGATATTATAAAACCGCTTTCCGTAGATCTTCATATATCCCCTACCAACGGCTATTTCGAATACAGGGGCTCGCTTGACGCCTACAACACTCTTATGTTCAACCTTCACGGCTCTAACGGTACTCACGTATGGTACGGAGAGGACAAAAACGATAACGTAGAGGAAGCATTTAACGCCGCGAAGCTCCCGAAGAACAGAAACTACATACTTTGCACCGAGGCATGCTACGGAGCCAGACCGTTCAACGAAGGAAGAAATACCGAGAGTATGGTAAGCACCGCGCTCAGAAGTGGCTGCTGCGCCTTCGTAGGTTCTACGCAAATAGCTTGGGGCGGCGTAAACGGCATGTCCTGCGCAGATATAATCATACAAAACTTTATTAAAAACATGATGGACGGCTATTCGGCAGGCGAATCCTTCAACGATGCGCTTGCTCATCTCCAAGACAGACGATGGAACGACTGCTCTCTTAAGACTATAATTGAATTTGCTCTTTACGGAGATCCCTCCTATGCGCCCATTAACGCAGAAAACAAGACCAAGACAAAGGTAAGACAGAAGGCGTTTTCTATGGATAACCTCTCCTACCGCGTGGTAGAGGGCGAGGAGCAGAAGGCGGTAAGCGTCAAGGCGGCGTTCGTCGAGGATACAGAACACTGCGCCGTAAAGGTCAGGGCATTCGTCGAGGAATCTCACCCCGAAATGAAAGGTGTCAAACCCCGTTTCTTTATGGACGAATGTACCGGAGACTATCAGGCAATCTACAACAAGGAATTCCAAAACAGCAACGTATCAAAGAGCGTCAAGGTGTTCTTTGACAGTGATGGAAGCGTTAAGGAACAGTACGTATCCAAATACGTAAAAGCTTAAAGCAGAAAGGAAAACCGATATGAAAACAGGAAAAATAGAATTTATTTTATCGGGCGTAGGCTCAAAAAGTGAAAAGATGCAGCCGTTTTTAAGAGAAGCAGACGGAAGCCTTGTTGAAATTTTCAAAGAAGGCGACAATCCGTTTAAAAACGAGAGCTTAAAGGAATACGAGGGCAAGACGGTAACTGTAACCGGCGAGGAAAACGAATACGGTCTGCTTATTATAGATACCATTGAAATAGTTGAGGGCTCCGAGGAAGGAAAAGAAGCTTCCACAGAAGCGGAGACCACGGAAAAGGCGGCTATCGAGATAACGGTTGAGGAAAAAGCAGAGGAAACGGAAGCACCCGTAGCGAAGGAAGCTCCTACCGCGCTCAAAGGATTCAGAAAATTCCTTGCGTTTTTCCATAGAAAATAAATATAACACAAAAAGGAACCGTTCGGTGTGGGCGGTTCCTTTTATTATGTAATTAAAGGCCGAGAAGCTGTTTTTTCTTTGCGTCAAACTCCTCTTGGGTTATAATGCCGCTGTCAAGTAAATCCTTGTACTTTTTGAGCTCATCCGCAGCAGAAATAGCTTGTACCTGAACATTTCGGTTTCCGCTTTTGAAATTTCTGATTTGTCCCTGAACATAATCACGGATATCCTTCATTTTTTCATTTGAAATTTTAGACAAGTCAAAAGTAAAGGTATTTTCGTTAAAGAAGTTGTCACTATTTTGATTCATTGTATTAGATGCTGTTTCAAACTGCAAATATCCGATAAGTGTTCCGGCTTCCTTAAATTGAACACCTACACAGTCACTATAATAGATAGTTTTTTCACCGTCTGTAACATTACCTGTAATAAATGATCCCAAAGAGGCTTTTACATTTATAATACAACGATCCTCATAAACCTTTAAGCTTCTACCACGAACACCCTCAACATGATACATAAGCCCAACCTGCTCGTTAGCTGCTCTTTCCTTATCAGCAGCGGCGTTAGCATAATTATTTTTTATAATCTCTAATGCTTCCTCAGCCTCTGATTTTTGCTTAAACGGAAATACTAAAAGGCAATCTTTTCCCCTGACAGTAATATTAATGACACCATTTATTAAACTGGAATTAGTTGAGTTCTGTAACTTAACCCTTGTAATTTCACTGAAATTATAGTTTTCCCCCTTGAAAACTATTCCGGTATCAGTAATACACCATTCTCTTGTCAGTGCTGTTTTAAAACGACAATTCATTTTTTCCTCCTAAAAATAAAAAAGTGTGCACAACCGAAGCTGCGCACACCGAAAACGCAAACTCCGATTGTTGTCACACAAAACTTAACAAGCGTGGAGAAAAACCCTGCACATATTCGCCAAGTGGAATTTGCGATTTTCCAAATTCATTATTAGCGAATAATTAAAAAAGTGTGCAAAGAAAAGTCTCCCTACAAAAATAGGCAGTCCTCTCGCTTTCGCTTGATAATATTCAGTTTTGTGTGACATATTCATTATATCACATTTTAAGGGGAAAAGCAATAGTTTTAAAAATTTTTATAAAGATAAAAAGCAAAAGGAACAGAGTAATCTGTTCCTTTTGCACTTCCCTCTTTCGACCTCTATTCCCTATCGCGGAAACAAAAAACCTCCGACGCGTGTCGGAGGTTTTCAATATGTGTAAGCACGGACCTATTTTTCCGGGCCGTCGCCAGCCGAGTATTTTTGGCACGAGCCAGCTTAACTACCGTGTTCGGGATGGGAACGGGTGTACCCTGGCCGTTA
>JAZUBT010000004.1:0-24295 GCA_045638685.1 Eubacteriales bacterium
TTCTCTCATTCCTTTTGGTAATTGGTCGATAAAACAGAAAATGCACCGGTTTCGGCATGAATGCTTCTCGTCCATTAAGTAGGTCTTGAATTCAAGTCCGATATCGGCGTACATTTCCTTGTGTATTTTCACTTCATAAAATACACCGTCTCGTTCGAGGGAAAGCACCGCCTTTTTTTCCGTTAAATAAAAACGGTAATCAAGCACGTCGCTTATTTCCTTCCCGTTGACAGTGTGCAGTATGTCTCCGACTCTTATTCCCGCCTTCTCGGCAGGCGAGCCGGAAACAATTCCATACACGGTTACCACTGCGGATAACTCCTTTCAGCGCATTACTGAGCTACTTTTATAAGCTCCTTGCCATTATATGTTCCGCACGCTCTGCAAACTCTGTGAGAGAGGTTATACTCTCCGCATTTGCACTGTGTCATGCCGGGCATATCAAGCTTCCACACGCTGGAACGGCGCTTGTCGCGTCTTGCTTTAGATACTTTTCTCTTCGGTACTGCCATTTTACTACACCTCCTATTTAACTAATGCCGACTCCGTTGCCGAAATCGGCAGCAGACATCTGTTTATATAATGAACGCCTTTTGCGGCGGACATTTCTTTTTTCGCGGTATGCCGTTTTTCTCAAATACCATATTGGTAAGCTTAAGGTTACACCGCTTTTATTTGTTCTTTTCCGTAAACGCTTTAAGCACGTTCCATCTCGGATCGGGCGCACTGAGAACACAGTCGCACATGACGTCATTCTTATTGCATCCGCATTTCGGACAAATCCCCTTGCAATCATCCTTACAAAGACTGCGTAGCGGAAGAGAAAGGATTAACTCCTCCATAAGAGACTCGTCTATCGAAACGACGGAGTTTTCGCCGACAAGTATATATTCGTCCTCGTCATCATCGGCTTCAAGACTTACGGCAACCGTTCTCACAAAATCAATTTCACAGCTACCGCTAAGGCTTTTAAGACATCTTGCGCACTCGGTTACGTAGCTAACCTCTGCTTTTGCGGAGAGAACCATATAACCGCCCATATCCTTAACGTCTCCGTTAACCTTGACAGGCTCGGAAATTACGTATCCGTTTTCACTGTAAGAAAGCGGAATTTCATAAGAAAAGCTTATTTTTCTTTCCTCGGAGGAAAGAAGCGGCTTTATATTTATATCCATATTCATCCTCCGTAAAGTATCATTGGGCACAGTATCAGCTTAAAGGATAAAATGCCACGCAATTAATTATATACTATTTTATATAATTTGTCAATACGTTTTTTGTTTTTTACAAAAATTATTTTAGAAATTCATCATTTTTTGATTTTTACAGACAAAATGAAAAGCTTATAGGTCTTACTGTTCCTAATGCGCGTAACACGCACATCATGACGCTTCTGCCCTCGAAAGTAAAGCATTCTTCATTTAATATTAAAACCGCAGAGCTTTCTCGGTCGTCATATTCCGAAGGAAGGCAAAGGGCTCCTATCCCCATAAAGCCACCTCGACTGTATCTACGAAAAACCGACCGAGCAGCTCTCGGTCGGTTTTTATAATTTTTTACTGCTGCTTTTTCAGAGTTTCGTTTGCCTGTATCATAGCAAGTTCCCAATCGTTCTGAGCCATAAGCTGCATTGCCTTGCTCATTGTGTCGGCAGGCTCAAGAATGTACATGTTTCCGGTCCACTGCGGGAACATAAGGTATTTGTTGTCGTCGGTTCCGGTTACGGAAATAGTGTTAGTGAGAAGCTTAGTGTAGTGCCTATCCTTTACACCGTACTGAAGGGTGTTGCGGAACTCCGCGTTGTTATTGATAAGCATAAGAACCTCAAGCGCTCTCGTGAGTCTGGTCTTGTCGTAAGTCTCTTCGCCGTTCTCATTCAAATAAAAGGAGCATCCGGTGTTTACGCAGAACATAGACTCGGTTGCGGTTACATCGGTTACGTAATTCGTTTCCTTTACATATACGTCAAGAACACCGTTCTCCTCGAAAAGCTGCTTAAGTGAGTACTCTCCGCTTATGTATCCGATAGCGAAGGTGTCGTCTCCTGACTCAAGGTACTCCTCGTAGGACGTAAAGGTCTTTTCGATGTTACGTACTCCGAGAATTTCCTGACAAACGTCGGATTTAATCTTGTTGTATTTTCCCTGCCATTCGGCCTTCATTTCGTCGGACCAGTTGGGGTTCATTTCTTTCTCTACGTTGTTGATAGCAAGAACCTGTTCAAGTCTGTCAGCTATCTTGCCTTCGAGCTCTTTTACGGCCTGCATAAGCCCCTTGTCGTTAACAATTCCCGACTTATCGTCAATAGGAAGAATCTTGTTAATACCTATGGGGTTTCCGTCTGCATCCTCCGAAACGTTGAACATTACGAAATCGTAGCCTCCGTAAACGTAGTTATTCGGAATGCCGAAAATCTGCTTATTGGAATCGTTAAGCGTTGCTTCCGCATCCAACCCGCTTCTGTAGTTAATTCTGGTTACGAAATCTATTGCACGAGCAGGAGCTATCGTCTTAAGAGCGGAGAATGCTCCGTTGGTAATCTTCTTATCGACGTCAAGCTCAGCAAGAGCTCTTACGTTATAAAGAAGATTAAACATTCCGTTATCCTTAAGCACAGGGTTATAGTACTCGGATTCAGGATCGAGCGTAGGAGAGCCCTCCTGAGGATTATATACGAGGAAGATATCTATATTCGCGTTGGTTACCTCAGCAGGTATCTTAGAGGATACGGTAACGCCGTTTATACTGCTGATACCCGGGTTTTTGCTAAGCTCCTTGTCCTCGTTTGTTAAAGGCGGCTCTTTAAGCGCCATGTATTGACGATAAGCCGAAATAGACGTGTCGAGCTTATTGAAAACAACGGATGCGTAGGTTTCCTCCGGTAAGAGAACAAGGTCTATTTTCGTATTATATTTCTTTTCGGAAATCTCGGAAAGCGCCTCCTCAACCTCCTTAATCGCCTTGTCGGTCGTTGAACCGTCCGTTATGGTATAAATGGTAATGGTCATAGGCGTTTTATTCAGCGTCGAGTTTCCTTCGTTTCCGTAAACAACCCTAAAAAGGTCCTCGGAACCGCCTCCGGAGCACGCCGCCATCGTAAACGTCGAAGCAAGCATTACCACGCATATAGCGAGCGACATAATTCTTCTCTTCATTTGCAAATTGTCCTCCTGTTTGCAACGGTGATTTATATTTACGTCTTATTTTACTATAAATAATAAAGAATGTCAAGTGTTTTTTGGTAACAATTGTTTATGTAAAAAATATTTTTTGTTAATATAAATTCACACGCTAAGTTAATGTTGGTTATAACACCAAAAACACGCGGGCTTTTTTGTTCAATAAACCCAACACCTTTATCATATGCACAAAAAAGCCTACAAAAAGCTGTCAAATTGTCAATTTGAAAATTTACAAATCAGTCAAGATAATCTTTAAGGCGTTTGGAACGACTGGGATGGCGAAGCTTACGGAGAGCCTTGGCTTCTATCTGACGGATTCTCTCTCTGGTTATTCTGAATACACGTCCTACCTCTTCAAGAGTTCTCGGTCTTCCGTCCTCAAGCCCGAAGCGAAGCGTAAGAACCTGCTCCTCTCTGGGGGTAAGGGTACGGAGAACATCTATAAGCTGCTCACGGAGCATGCTCTGGGACGCAGCCTCAGAGGGAGCGGGAGAATCCTCGTCGGGGATAAAGTCTCCGAGGTGGCTGTCCTCCTCCTCGCCTATCGGGGTTTCAAGAGATACCGGATCCTGAGCTATTTTCATTATTTCTCTTACCTTTTCGGCAGGCATTCCGAGAACCTTTGCAATTTCCTCTGCGGAAGGCTCCTTACCGTTTTCCTGAAGAAGCTGACGGGACGCTCTCGAAACCTTATGAATGGTCTCAACCATGTGAACGGGGATTCTTATCGTTCTTGCCTGATCGGCAATCGCTCTGGTTATCGCCTGTCTTATCCACCACGTAGCATAGGTTGAAAATTTGTAGCCCTTCTGGTAGTCAAACTTCTCAACCGCCTTCATAAGTCCGAGGTTACCCTCCTGGATAAGGTCAAGGAAGAACATTCCCTTTCCGGCGTACCTCTTAGCAATGCTTACAACGAGACGCAGGTTAGCTTCAACAAGTCTTCTCTTTGCTTTTTCGTCGCCCTCTGCCATTTTCTGCGCAAGCTCAAGCTCCTCGTCAAGACTGAGAAGCGTTACCCTGCCTATTTCCTTAAGATACATTCTTACGGGGTCATCAATTACAAGTCCCTCCTGAATAAGCGCCTGCTCCATATCCTCGGGAGAGTCAAACTGCTCAAGCTCGATTTCAAGGTCTTTAATATCGGAATCCATGTATCCCGTAACCTCAACTCCGTTGTTTTCAAGAGTTTCGTAAATTTTCTCAATATGATCAATATCAAATTCGTCGTCCTCAAGAGCTTCGAGTATCTCGCTCTGCGAAAGCGATCCCTTTGCCTTTCCTTTTTCAATAAGCTCCTGCATATCAAATTTTTTCTCGCTCATTTTTCCTTGTCCTTTCACGCGTTTTAACGCATTAATTTTTGCTTTATTTTTAAAAACGCCACGCCTTACGTCTTTTCGATTTTTTACGTTAGCACTTTAAAGCTTCCCTGACATTATTTTTTGCATTAGCGCTTTTATTATTTTCGTTTTATTTTTCCGTAAAATTTTGATTTCAAATTTTACATTTATACAACTGCAAGTCGTTTTAACAAGATAATTTAACTCGTCGCATATGCTATTTGCCGCCGGACAGCTTAGCCTTTATCAAGCTGTCAATGTCCGTCTCGCTTACCGCCTTTTCGGCCTTAAGCGCCGAGACGTTATCGGAAAACACCGCTTCGGACGATGAATCAAGTCCCTCACGTCTAAGCTGCATCTCGTATATGCGTCCCATCTCCTCGCCTGTGAAATCCGCACCAAGAACACCGATGTCCGTAGCGCCCTCGCCGTGCATTTTTTTAAGTCCGAGGAAAATGCGTTTATTAAACGACGTTACAAAGTCGTCCTCTGTAAGACCGCACCTTCCGTCAAAAACCGCTTCTCGACGCTCGGGAAAGAGCATCATTATTCCGAGAATAGCCTCCTCGGCGGTTGCTGCTCTCAGGTTTGAGGAGCGCTCGGGGTTTATTTTATCACCCACTCCAAGCGCCTTGTTTTCGATTTTCTTTTTAAATGCTCCAACCTTTTCGGTTCGTCTTTTTTTCGCCTGCTTTTTAATCTCACTTACGAGACTTTCCTTTGAAAGCCCGAGCTTTTTCGATGCTTTTTCGGTATAAAGCTCCTGCTCAACCGAGGAATAGACCGCCGCTATCTCGGCGCAAAGCGTGTGTGCCGCCTTTATTTTACCGTCGTCGGTCGTAATATCGTATTTTGACAGAACGTTCTGCATTATAAAATCGAATTTCGTTTCGCTTCCCTTTAAAAGGGCACGGAAGGCATCGGCTCCGAAAAGTTTAATGTATTCATCCGGATCCTTTGCGTCCTTAAGCCTTAAAATCCTTACGTCAAGCCCCGCCTCGGTAAGTATTTTCGACGCTCTGTCCGTTGCGGTTTGTCCCGCTCCGTCTCCGTCGTAGGATAAAATAACCTTACCCGTATATCGTTTTATAACCCTTGCCTGCTCCTGTGTAAGAGCCGTTCCGAGTGTTGCGACGGCGTTCTGAAACCCTGCGGCGTGCAGAGCTATAACGTCCATATACCCCTCGCAGAGTATAATTTCGTCAGCGCAGTGGTTTTTCGCGTAATTAAGAGCAAAAAGATTTCTTCCCTTATTGAACGCTACCGTCTCCGGAGTGTTAAGATATTTCGGCTTTGAGTTATCGGTAACCCGTCCTCCAAAGCCTATTACCGAGCCTGCGGTATCGATTATCGGGAACATTATTCTGTTTCTGAAATATGAGTAGCAGCCTCTTTCGTTTTTACCCGCAAGGCGCGCCTGTATCATTTCGTCCTCGGTATATCCAAGCTTTTTAAGGTGTAATATAAGCTCGTTTCTGCTCGGCGCATAGCCTATTCCAAAGCGGCTGACCGTGTTTTTGTTAAGTCCTCGTTTAATGAGGTAGGACTTTGCCTCCTCCGACGAAAGCAGTGTGGTACGGAAAAACCGCGCCGCCTCCTTGTTCATTTCAAGCATACGGCTTTTCCTTATCCCGCCCCGCTCCTGCGCGCTATCCTCGGGCACGGTAACGCCGCACCGCGCCGCGAGAAGCTTTACCGCCTCCGCGTAATCGAGGTTTTCCATTTTTCTTATAAACGTAACGGCGTCTCCACCCGCTCCGCAGCCAAAGCAGTAAAAACTCTGTGTAGAGGTAAAGACGGTAAAGGACGGGGATTTTTCGTTATGAAAAGGGCAAAGCCCCTGCATATTCGATCCGGCTCTTTTAAGAGTAACGTACGACGATATGACGTCCGATATTTCGTTTTTACTTTTGATTTCTTCTATTATGCTATCGGGTATCAAAAAATCCCCTCCTTTCGATAATTTGTTTATGCCTGTCCGACTTTTCGAAATCCGGAACACACATATTGGCGCCGGGCAAAGCACCCTGCTGTTTTAACATTTTTTGTAGCATCCGAGCTTAGCGATGCTCGCTATAAAGCACTCTCGTCCCGTCGCCATTTACCTGCAGGTGCTTACCTACTTATATCCACGTGAGCAGCTTATTACCCTCGCTCCACATTTTCGGTATAAAGATCTGACGGTAAAGCGTTACCGCGTATCTGTCGGTCATACCCGCGATATAGTCGCATACCGCTCTCTGCACCCCGTCGGCTTCAATCCATCTTTTCTGCTCCTTCGGAAGCAGCTCAGGCTTTTCTACAAAATACTTGTAAAGCGCGGCGAGAAGCTCCTCTGCCTTTCCCTCCTCGCCCTTAGCTATCGGGTTGGTATATACGTTTTCAAAAAGAAACTTACGAAGCTCAAGCGTCGCCTCCGCTATCTCAGGCTCCATTTCTATTTTTTCGCTCCGCTCACTTGCCTTTATGATGCTTTTTGTCATAGTGTCAATTCGCTGACCGTGAGAGGTTCCAAGCGTTTTTCGTAGCTCCTTCGGTATATCCTCCTCGGCGAGTATTCCCGCGCGGCAGGCGTCGTCAATGTCGTGGTTTATGTACGCTATACGGTCGGCAAAAAGTATTATGGAGCCTTCGGGCGTTGCCGCTTCACCGCTTCCGCCGGTGTGGTGCAGTATTCCGTCTCTTACCTCCTCGGTAAGATTAAGCCCCTGACCGTTGTTTTCAAGCTTTTCGACAACTCTTATGCTCTGCTCGTTGTGGTTAAAGCCCTCGCTGAAAAGCTTTCGGAGCACACGCTCTCCCGCGTGTCCGAACGGAGTATGACCAAGGTCGTGTCCGAGTGATGCCGCCTCCGTTAAATCTTCATTTAAATTTAACGCCCTTGCTACCGTTCTTGCTATCTGGGTAACCTCAAGCGTATGAGTAAGTCTTGTTCTGTAATGGTCTGCCTCGGGAGAGAGGAAAACCTGAGTTTTATGCATAAGGCGGCGGAATGATTTACAGTGAATAATTCTGTCTCTGTCTCTTTGAAATTCCGTTCTGACGGTACAGGGCTCTATCGGTTTTACCCGCCCCTTTGTCTCGTAGCTTTTCGTTGCCCTCGGAGAAAGCGTTTCTCTTTCTCTATCAATAAGAAAATCTCTGACGGTATCTGCCATAAGTTACCATTCCTTTCCAAAAATTTCCTTTGTTAAGCTCTGCCTTTACGCTCTTCGTCAGTCTTGCAAAACATAAAATGAAATTCTCGTATTTTGCATTAACACATATAATATACGCAAAAAAGTCTGTAAATCCTCTTTTTTACAGACTTTTTTAGAAAAAATTGTGTCTTTTTGTCTTATTGGGCGGCTTTTAATAAGAAAAACGCTCCCCGGTTTTTACCGTCTCTATTCTTCCGCCGCTTGTTTCGGAAATTTTGGTTTTAAAGCTTTCAAAAACGTCGCTTTTTACCGCTAGGCTCATTGTAACGCACTCGGAAAAATCGGTGTTATCCGTTTTAACGCCGAAACCGTCAAAAAGCGGAATTATTTTCTGATAATCGGAATAGGAGCAAGAAACGGTACATTCGGTATAGTGAAGATAGGTTACTATTTCTGCCGCCTCCACTGCGTCTCTTGCCGAGGCGCCGTATGCTCTTACAAGTCCACCCGCACCGAGAAGTATGCCTCCGAAATACCTGGTAACCACGATAACGGCATCGGTAAAACCGCCTTTTTTAATTACGTTAAGTATCGGAACTCCAGCCGTTCCCTGCGGCTCTCCGTCATCGCTGTATCTCGCGCTTCCGTTACTAAGCATATACGCATACGTATTGTGCGTAGCGTCTGCGTATTTTTTGCGGATTTTATTTATAAATTCGATAGCCTCCTCCTCGGTTTTAACCGGCCGGGCGTTACCGATAAAGAGCGATTTTCTTTCGGTAAAGGAAACCTCCACCTCTTTCCCGAGAGTTATATATTCCATTTTCAACTTTCCACTTTCAATTACTTTTTGATTTCTTCACGAAGCGCGTCTATCCTCTCTACCAAAGCGTCAACGCCCTTTCCCGTTTTGGCGGATATGCAAAATACGTTTTCCGCACCCGCGCCCTCAATATGCGGAAGAACAATTCCCCCCTCCGCCTTTTCAGCCTCGTCGCACTTATTGAAAACGTAAAGAACGGGCTTGCTTTCCGCTCCAAGCTGGCTAAGAAGCTCCTGAGAGACCTCTGCCTGACTTAAGCACTCGCTATCCGAAGCGTCCATAAGCAGAATTATTATATCGGCATACTTAACCTCGTCAAGCGTTGATTTAAACGCTTTTACGAAGTGATGGGGAAGATTTCTTATGAAGCCTACCGTATCTGTAAGCAGCACGCTGTTTCCGGAAGGGAGCCTGAAGCGTCTCGTGGTTGGATCAAGCGTTGCAAAAAGCTTATCCTCGGCTAAAATTCCCGCCTTGGTAAGGAAGTTAAGAAGCGTTGATTTTCCCGCGTTGGTGTAACCCGCAACGGTAACTCGACATATCCCGCTCTTTTCTCTCTGCGCTCTTTGAACGCGCCTGTTCTTCTCCATCTCGGCAAGCTGATTTTCAAGGGACACTATTCTTCTCTTTATATAACGGCGGTCGGTTTCAAGCTTACTTTCACCGGGACCTCTCGCCGCTATGCTACCGCTTCCGCCCTGTCTTGAAAGGCTGACACCCTGCCCGGTAAGTCGCGGAACGGTATATTTAAGCTGCGCAAGCTCGACCTGAAGCTTACCCTCTCCCGTGGTTGCGTGGAGAGCGAAAATGTCAAGAATAAGCATACTGCGGTCAATAACCCGTACCTCTCCGAGCGCGTCCTCAAGATTTTTAATCTGCGAGGGCGAAAGCTCACAGTCGAATACCGCAAGGGTAATTTCGGCGTTTCTGCATAGCTCGGCAAGCTCCTTTACCTTTCCCGATCCTATATAGGTAGCGGGATCAGGTCTGTCCTTTGACTGAATAAGTCTCGCGGCGACCTCACCGCCCGCCGTTTCGGTAAGTCTCCAAAGCTCGTTAAGTGATGCGAGCGCGGCGTTTTCGTTTTTATCAAGCATAAGCTTAACGAGAACAACCCTCTCCTTTTCCTCACCGTCGAAATAGGACTGAAATTTATTTTTTGCCATATCTTTTTACCTTTAATTTCAAATGAATAGATGCGGTTTTAAATATTATAGACCGCCTTCCGTTTTAAATACTTAACACGTAAGCTTTTATAAACTCACGAAAGCCCTCTGAGGTAACCGAGAACGACGTTTACGTAATTTTCCGCAGCCGATTTGGCAAACGTCGGGTAGTCCGTTTCTGCGCTTCCGTCAGCGCTGTCGGAAATTGCGCGAAGCACAGCGAACGGCTTGCTGTTTACGTAGCACACCTGTCCTATTGCCGCGCCCTCCATCTCACACGCCACCGCGTTAAAGCCTTCGGTAATATCCTTCTTCTTTTCCATAGATGCTATAAACTGATCTCCACTTGCAACCGTTCCGCAGACGGTGTTTATTTTCAGCTCACCCGCCGCCCTTGAAAGGCGCTCCGAGGTGTCCATATCAGCATCTATGTATATAACGTTTATCCCCGAAATAAGACCGCGCGGATCTCCGAGCGGAGAGGTATCCATATCGTGCTGAACGACGTTTTTCGCAACGGCTATATCGCCCACCGAAAGCTTATCGGTAAGCGTTCCCGCAACTCCGGTATTAATAATTACGTCGGGGTTATATTCAAGTATCATAGCCTCGGCGCATATAGCGGCAAAAACCTTGCCAATACCCGAAACAGCTGTTACAACTCTTTGGTTTTCAAGGAGACCGCTTACAAATTTTACTCCGCTTACCGTCTTTTCTTCCTTTTCGCTCATAAGAGCGCGAAGTCCCTCAATTTCCAGCGTCATCGCACCTATTATTCCTATCATAATTCTACCCTTCCTCATTAACAGTAATAATTTTTATTATGTTAAACATAGCGTCTAAAAATACTAACAAATAAGCCCCCTACGGTGCATAGGGGGCTTTTTGGTGCTCCATCGGAGAGTCGAACTCCGGACACCATGATTAAAAGTCATGTGCTCTACCTACTGAGCTAATGGGGCGTATTTTCGTTACCTTAATATTATAGCACGAACTTTACCGTTTGTCAAGGGTTTTTGAAATATTTTTTAAAAAGGTTATATAGATTTTATTTTCCGATTTGAAAATATTTTTGGTAGGGGGGCGACGTCCCCGACGCCCCGAAGTACACTTTAAACCTACCGCCCCAAAAGACTGCGTTAAAACGCGGAAAGCAGAAGGTATAAAAAAATTAAAACGGACGGATTCTCTCCGCCCGTTTTTATGAAATTTTACGCTTCCGATGCTGCCGCCGCTTTTAAAGCCTTAGCGAGCTGATCCGCACAGGAGGTATTCTTCATTCCGCAGGTATTTCCCGCAAGAAGCTCTCCTATTTCCTCTGCATTTTTTCCTTCTACCAGCTTTGCGATAGCTTTAAGATTTCCACTGCATCCGCCCTGAAACTCTACGTTACTTATAATACCGTTTTCAAGGTCAAAGCTTATCTTTCGCGCGCAAACGCCCTTTGGTATATAGTTATATCTCAAAATATTATCTCCGCTTCTGTATATTTTTGCCCATCTTTATTTAAGCATTCCGCCGAGGATCTCCGCCGCTTTTTCAAGAGCCTCGTCAACCTTATCAAGAAGTCGGCCGCCGCTCTGCGCGCTGTCGGGACGTCCTCCGCCGCCTCCACCGCATATAGCGGAAATTTGCTTAAGAAGGTTCCCCGCGTGCGCTCCGCTCTTGACCGCCTCCTTACCGCAGGACGCTACGAAATTGAGCTTTCCGTCGTTAATTACCGCTATAACGGTAACCGACGTATCCTCGCTCGCCTTCATTTCGTCGGTAAGAGTACGCGCGGTATCAACCGCCGTTCCGGTAAGCTTTCCGCTGTAAAGCTTTACGTTTCCGACGTCTCTTACGCCGTCCTTTATGGAAGAAGCCATAGAGGAAGCAAGACGTGCGTTTAGCTGCTCTATTTCCTTGTTTGCGTTTTTAAGCTCGGCAGTAATGCTTTCCGCCTTCTTAACTATATCCGCGGTGTTGTTAGCCTTAAGCTCTCTTGCAACGTCGGTAAGCTGCTCCTCGCGCTCCTTAAGCACCTCAAGAACGCCAAGTCCCGTGGTTGCCTCTATACGGCGAACACCCGCCGCGACCGAGCTTTCGGAAAGTATTTTAAAGAGACCTGCCTTGGCAGAGTTATCAAGATGCGTTCCTCCGCAAAGCTCAGTTGAGAAGTCTCCGACCTTTACCATACGTACAACCGCGCCGTACTTTTCGCCGAACAGAGCCATTGCGCCGTTCTTTTTTGCGGTCTCAATATCGGTTTCAAGCGTTTCAACAGTCTCGCCGCTTAAAATATGTGTATTTACAATAGCCTCAACCTTTGAAAGCTCGTCGGCTGTAAGAGCCGCGAAATGAGAAAAGTCAAAGCGAAGTCTCGCTTCGTCAACGTAGGAGCCCGCCTGCTCTACGTGAGAGCCAAGAACCGTGCGCAGCGCCGCCTGAAGCATATGACACGCCGTGTGGTTTCTGCGAATAGCATTTCTTCTGCACGTATCTATCTCCGCGCTTACGGTATCACCTACCGAAAGGGCTCCGCCGTTAATAGTACAGAGGTGCAGATATACGCCCTCCGTCTTTTTGGTGTCGGTTACGGTAACCGTCGCACCGCTGTCGGTGGTTATAACACCCGTGTCTCCTACCTGACCGCCGCCCTCTCCGTAAAATACCGTTTTATCGAGAATAAGCGTAAAGTCTCCCTCGGAAACCGTGGAAAGCTCCATATCATCAGCAAGTATTCCGAGCACCCTTGCCTGACAGCTGTTTTCGGTATATCCGACAAATTCGGTTTTTGCAAAATCGGTAAGCAGAGATTTAGTCGCATCACTCCAGCCGCTTATATTGGCTCTCGCGGAGCGCGCTCTCTCCTTCTGCTCCTTCATAAGCTTTTTAAATTCGTCCTCGTCAACGGTAATGCCCTGCTCTCCCGCTATCTCTCTGGTGAGGTCAATCGGGAAGCCGAAGGTATCGTAAAGACGGAAGGCGTCTGCTCCGGAAAGAACGTTCTTTCCTTCGTTTTTAGCAGCCTCTGTAAGTCCGGAAAGAATGGAAAGACCTGCGTCAATGGTTGCCAGAAAGCGCTCCTCCTCTATCGAAATCACCTTTTGTATATAGGAAAGCTTTTCGGTAAGCTCAGGGTATTCGCTGAGGTTTTCCTTTGCAACAACCGCCGCTATATCTGAAAGGAACAGTCCGTTAATTCCGAGCATTCTTCCGTGTCTTGCCGCGCGACGGAGAAGTCTGCGGAGAACGTAGCCGCGCCCCTCGTTGGACGGAACTACGCCGTCGCATACCATAAAGGTAGTTGAACGAATGTGGTCGGTAATAACTCTGAGCGAAATATCGTTTTTCGCGTCATCGCCGTACTTAACTCCCGACTTATCAATAACCGCCTTCATAATATTTCTTACGGTATCAACCTCGAAAATATTATTTACACCCTGCATAAGGCAGGCAAGACGCTCGAGCCCCATACCTGTATCGATATTCGGCTTTGCAAGACGGGTATAGTTATTGTTTCCGTCGTTATCAAACTGAGTGAAAACGAGATTCCAGAACTCCATAAATCTGTCGCAGTCGCAGCCAGGCTTACAATCGGGAGATCCGCAGCCGTACTCTATTCCTCTGTCGAAGTAGATTTCCGAGCAGGGGCCGCAGGGGCCGGAGCCGTGCTCCCAGAAGTTATCGGCCTTTCCGAGACGAACGATTCTGTCCTCCGGAACACCCATTTTCTTGTTCCAGATTTCATAAGCCTCATCGTCCTCAAGATAAACGGTAACCCAAAGCCTGTCCTTAGGGAGACCAAGCCACTTTTCGTCGGTTATAAACTCCCACGCCCACTCGATAGCTTCGTTTTTGAAATAGTCTCCGAAGGAGAAGTTTCCGAGCATTTCAAAATACGTGCCGTGGCGCGCGGTAATTCCGACGCTGTCTATATCGGGGGTACGAATACACTTCTGACAGGTAGTCATACGGTGTCTCGGAGGCGTAAGCTCACCCGTAAAGTACTTCTTCAAGGGTGTCATTCCCGCGTTGATAAGCAGTATTGATTTATCGTTTATCGGAACAAGCGGAAAGCTCTTATGTCTTAAATGTCCCTTCGTTTCGAAAAACGTAAGATATTTTTCGCGGATTTCGTTAAGTCCTGTCCATTTCATAGTTCTGCATTCTTCCTTAAATATTTTAATATAAATAAATTATAACACCGAAAACGAGTTATTTGTTTTTATCTTAAAGCTTTGAATTTTTAAGCTTTTGATGAAACCGAACGAATTATTTGGAAAGCGAGTACTTTCTGGCGTACTCCTTTGTAGCCATATCGAACTCCTCGCCGCTGTTCTTAACGCGGCTTATATATCTGTGTATATCAAGTGCGTTATGCGAAATCTCTATTACACAGCTTGCAATATTCGAGCAGTGGTCTGCAACTCTTTCGAAGTTGGTGAGTATATCGGAAAGAACGAAGCCGTGCTCTATCGTACACTCGTTCTTCTGTACTCTCATAATGTGGTTAAGCTTAATCTCGTCGCGGAGATTATCTATAACCTCCTCAAGAGGCTCTATCTTCTTTGCGGTCTGAATATCATTGTTAAGAAACGCTGTTTTCGCAAGCTCAAGAATTTCGGAAACCGCCGCTTTAAGGGTTGCTATCTCGGTGTTTGCGTTTTCTGAGAACACAAGCTTCTTGTCGCTTATTTCCTCCGCCGACTCAACAAAGTTTACCGCGTGGTCGGAAATTCTCTCAAAATCACCTATCGTATGAAGAAGTCTTGTAACCTCCTTAGTGTCGGTCTCGCTCTGCATCTTAGCCGAAAGCTTTACAAGGTATGAGCCAAGCGCGTCCTCATAAATATCCGCCTTATCCTCAAGCTTTCTTACGTACTGAGCCTTCTTTTCATCGTAATTGTAAAGAAGATCAACCGAGGCAAGAAGCGCATCGCAGGAGATTTCGGCCATTTTGCACGCAACGTCGTTGCAGCGCGCAATAGCAACCGAGGGGGTGGAAAGAAGTCTCTCGTCGAGAAGGTTTGCGGTTTCGCTTTCCTCCTTGCCGTCCTTAACCGACATAACCGCAAGCTTTTCGATATATTTTGCAAAGGGAGCAAGGATAGCAACGATTATAAGCTTAAACGTAGTGTGAACTATCGCAACACCCCACATATCTATCGGAAGCATTACGAATGCAAATTTAAAGATAGCGTTCAGTATCGTAAACAGCGTAAGGCAGACGACAACACCGACGACGTTAAAGTAAAGGTGGAAGAACGCCGCGCGCTTACCGTTCTTATTTGCTCCGATAGCGGAAAGCATCGCGGTAACACAGGTACCGATATTCTGTCCCATAACGATCGGGATTGCAGCACCCCACGTTATAGCTCCCGTTACTGTAAGAGCCTGAAGGATACCTACAGATGCGGAGGAGGACTGAACGATAGCGGTAAGAACAAGTCCGGCCATAACTCCGAGAACGGGATTTTCAAACATTAAAAGTATGCTCTGGAATCCGGCATCGTTTTTAAGTCCGCCGACAGCGTCGCTCATAAGATCCATACCGACCATAAGAACGGCAAAGCCGAGAAGTATGGTTCCGATGTCTCTGTTTTTCTGGCGCTTTGCGAACATCGTAAGGATAAGTCCGATAAGCGCAAGAATAGGCATCCAGGACGAGGGCTTGAACCAGTTAAGGAACGCAAGCGCACCTTCGCCGCCCTCGATACCCGCCAAGGCGGTAAGCCAAGAGGTAACTGCGGTACCGACGTTAGCGCCCATTATAACTCCAACCGCCTGCGAAAGCAGCATTGTGCCGGAGTTAACGAATCCAACAACCATAACCGTCGTAGCAGACGAGGACTGAATAATACTTGTTACGCCAAGCCCGAGTAAAAACCCTTTAAGGGGGTTGGACGTAAGATTACCGAGAATAATTTTCAGCTTGTTACCGGCACTCTTTTTAAGACTGTCTCCCATTACGTTCATTCCGTAAAGGAAAAGACAAAGACCGCAGATAAGCCATAACACGTCAAATATAGTCATAAAGTTCTCCTTTTAAATAAGTGTTTTGGTTAATTATAATTTAAAATAGTTACGTCGTCAATAAAAGCGTCCTTTATATATCCGCGGCAGAACGAAGCCTTTTTAGTCTCACTCAAAAAACGGCTTTCTCCACCGATTGTATTCATTAGGATTTTTTCTGTGCCGATTTTAACGTCATATTAAAATCAAACGTGTATTTTAAGCAGCTGTTTTTAGCGTTTTACCGCCAATGCGTTTCAAATTTGTCGGTTTTGATGCTTAATTTCCAGCCGTCTTAAAATTACTGCTCGTTTTCTATTTCGGTTATCATACCGACTCGAGTCTCGTGGCGTCCGCCCATAAATTCCGTTCCGAGAAATACGTCGGCGATTTCCTTTGCAAGTCCGGCTCCGGTTACGAGCGCGCCTATGCAGAGGACGTTCGAATTGTTATGAAGTCTGGTGAATTTCGCGCTGTAAAGATCGCTACAAAGCGCCGCGCGTATTCCCTTAAACTTATTTGCCGCAATGCTCATACCGATACCCGTTGAGCAAAGAAGTATGCCGTAGTCCGCTTCTTTATTCTGCACCGCCTTACAAACAGCCTTTGCATAAACGGGGTAATGCACGGACTCGTTTGAATGAGTACCGAAGTCCTCGTATTCAACGCCCGTCTCGTCAAAATGCTTTTTAAAAATCTCCTTAAGCTCGTAAGCTCCGTGATCACAGCCTATTGCAATTTTCATAACAGTTTTCCTTTACAAAATCATTTTATTTTTTACAAAGCGCTCTAACGGTACCGTCCTTTGCGCCTATTTTGTTTCGTTTAATTTTCGCAGTTGTTCTTTTACACCCTGCCGCTTTTCAGCTTTTCTTCTCTTTCCCTCTCCGCCTGAGATGCCCTTAGATAAGTGGGAGACAGCGCCGCCGCGGTAAGTCCCTCTCTTTCGCTTTCGGAAAGTGCTCCGTAGCTTTTAAGACCAAGCAGCACTACGCTGTACGCGTTTTGGTATTTTGCCGTTTCCGCCGTTTCGGGGCAGTTAAGACGCGAAAGAGCTTCTCTGGCTATCGAATATCCGTCTCCTACGATATATATTTCTCCTTTATACCCTGAAAGCTCGTCCGAAAGCTCATCCTTCGTTATAACTCTGTCCGGAGTAAGACGCTTAAGGTTGCCACCGTTTATCTCAAAAAGAGCGTTATAAAGCTGATTTCTTCTTGCGTCCATTACCGCGCAGACTATTCCGCAGCCCGACGTTATATTCATAGCGAGCGCTTCAAGAGATGAAACGCCGATACATTTTTTATTTCCCGCAAAGGCGAGTCCCTTTACCGTAGCTGCGCCTATTCGTACTCCCGTAAATGATCCGGGACCTGCCGAGCAGACGAAAAGCTCTATATCTTCTACCGTCATGCCCGCGCCGTTCAGCATATTCTCTACCGAGGGCAGAAGCGTCGTGCTGTGCGTATTATTGGTATTAAGAACAGAAAGGCCTATAAGCTTTTCATTATCCGTAAGGGCCACCGTAGAGGTTTTTGCCGTTGAGTCAATCGCAAGTATTATCAAAGCGCCGCTTCCTTTCTTTTAATTAATTACGTAAGCTTACTGCTAAAAAGCAATCAAATCCTCGGTTTTAACACAAAGTAACGGTGTTAAAGCTCACAGGGAAAATTGCTTACTGTTATTTTACGCTTGTTTTCGCCAAGCTTTTCAACGGTTATTTTGATGCTGTCGTTCGGGAGCGCAAAGGGGATATTTTCACTCCACTCTATCGCCATCACGCAGTTTTCATAATCGGCGCAGTCGTAAAAACCCGTTGAATAAAGGTCGTCGTCGTCGGTAATTCTATAAGCATCAACGTGGCACATAACCGTTTTTCCGTTTTCCTTATATTCGTTTATTACCGAATAGGTAGGACTGCAAACGTCCGCGCTCGGGCATATTACCTTTCCCATTCCTCGGATAAACGCGGTTTTTCCCGCGCCGAGATCTCCGTAAAAGCAGACGGTGTGCTTTCCGTTTAAAAGAGATGCCACCCTTTCGCCTATACGCTCGGTTTCGGCGTAGCTTTCGGTTATAAACTCGGCATTATATCCCATTTTACGACAACACCTCCCCGATTTTAATAATTTATAATTATACCTATTATATCATAAATTTATATTCTTGAAAAGGGGGTTTTATAAAAAAAACGATTTTTGTAAAAATTTTACAATTTTTTCCCAATAGTTACTTTACATTTAATTAAAATGGTGATACAATATTTAATTAGTTAGTCCTTAGCCGCAAACGGTTAAAGTGTTAAACGAAAAAATCTCTGCCCGTAGCTCAGCTGGATAGAGCACAAGCCTCCGACGCTTGGTGTCAGCGGTTCAAGTCCGCTTGGGCAGGCCAAAAAAACGGCAAATTTCGACGGAAATTTGCCGTTTTTCAATGAAGCGCGTCTGCACGCATGAAAAATGAAGCAGGACCTCGTCCCATGAAGCAAGCCCTCGACTTGCGGAAAAGTATGTGTGCGCTTCGCTTCATATTTGCATAGCAATCACATCGCGCGATCCAATCGAGTGCTTTGTGTTGCGGTACAACGCTTCTTTATATTGCACACTTCAAATCCGTATTAAAAAATAATTTATTATGTAAAACCCGTTGACATTTGATAAAATATATGGTATAATATAAAGCGTAAATAATTATGGGATATCGCCAAGTCGGTAAGGCACAGGACTTTGACTCCTGCATTTCGCTGGTTCGAGTCCAGCTATCCCAGCCAACAAACAAGTGCAGGTTACTACCTGCTCTTGTTTGTTCACTTTATATCTACCGAAGAACCACTCCGAGCTTGCTCGGATACAATTTTCGCTTGGAAAACTTCGACCACCCCGAGCCTCGGCGAAAATTTCAGTTCAGAGTCCAGCTATCCCACGTAGCAAACAAGTGCAGGTTACTACCCGCTCTTGTTTGTTCATTTTTTTAGTAGAATTTTAATTTTTCATAATGCTCAAACGTAACACAAAAATTATACCTTAAAAGGAGAACAAGGCAATGAAACATAAATTTAATACCCTTGGCGTAATGATCGACATGTCGCGTAACGCAGTAATGAGCATGGATAGCTTGAAGCGTTTTTTGCCCTTACTCAAAAAAATGGGGTATAACTGCATAATGCTCTATACCGAGGATACCTACGAAGTAGATGGTGAGCCCTATTTCGGATATATGCGCGGCCGCTATTCGAAAGCCGAAATGAAGGAGGTCGATGCGTTTGCAGCTTCTCTCGGCATGACGGTAATCCCTTGTATCCAGACCTTGGCACACTTAAACGCTACATTCCGCTGGAATAAGGTTCCGCTTGACTGCGACGATATTTTACTTGTCGATGACGAGCGCACCTATGAGCTGATTGACCATATGTTCTCCACACTCTCCGAGTGCTTTGTGTCCCGTAAAATTCATATCGGCATGGACGAGGCGTTTATGCTTGGACGCGGAAAGCATCTTGATAAGCACGGATATGAGAGCGTCAATACGATCATGAGACGGCATCTTGACCGTATCTGCAAGATCGCGGAGAAATATGATTATGAACTTATGATATGGCCGGATATGTATTTCCGTCCGTGGAATAACGGCAGGTACAGTATTCCAAAGTGCGAAATGCCCAAAGAGGTTATTGAATCTATGCCTGAGTCGGTAATTCCGGTATATTGGGACTACTATGAGACTACCGAAACCGCTTACAGCGATATGATAGAAAACCACAAGCAGCTTTCGGACAAAACGTGGTTTGCCGGCGGTTCTTGGTGTTGGTACGGTATGATACCGTATAACCGCTTTACGCTGGAGTCCATGATTCCTGCCATTAACGCTTGTAAAAATCACGGCATCAAGGACGTAATCTTCACTATGTGGGGAGACGACGGTGCCGAATGCTCGCATTTTTCCCAGCTCCCCTCTCTGTTCTATCTTGCCGAGTATGCCAAAGGAAATACCGACGAGGCATCTATCAAAAAGAAATTCAAAAGTCTTATCGGTATAGATTTCGACGAGTTTATGCAAATTGACTGCCCCAACGACGTAATCGAATATTCGGGCAGACCTAAAAATCCGTCCAAGTATATGCTCTTTTCCGATTATTTTAACGGTTATTGGGATTATACTATCATGGCAGGAGCGGGTGAAAAATACAAGACTTTTTCCGAGCAGCTTCGCGCAACCGCCAAGAAAAGCCGCCGCTACGGGTACGTTTTCGACGCCGCATCCAAGCTGTGTGATGTCCTTGAAATAAAATACGAGCTTGGACTCCGCACCCGTCTCGCTTATGAAGCCGGAGATAAAACGGAGCTGAAGCGTCTTGCCGAAAACGAGTACGCCGAGGTTGAAAAAAGAATCAAGGCATTTACAAAATCATTTGAAAAGCAATGGATGATAGATAACAAGCCCCACGGCTTTGACGTTCAGCATATGCGTCTCGGAGGTCTCATTTGCCGTACAGCCGCCTGCCGTCAACGCATTCTCGATTACGTAAGCGGAAAGCTTGAGCGTATTGACGAGCTTGACGAGGCATTACTGCCCTACTATGAAAAAAATCGCAGCTTTACTTTTAACAATGCGCCGATGACAGCTACCGTAAACCTTATCCATCACAGCCACGTTTTATAATCACAAGCCTCCATATACAAATAATTTAATACGGTTTATAACGATAAAATAGCAGTTTGCCTTGTGCCGACTGCTATTTTTTTATGAGCATTTGCAGATAAAGCCGTTATCACAACAAGCAGAGGGGTGTATCTCTAAATATGATTACATTCCTCTGTAAATTACTCGCCATTGGTTTTATTTTCATGATCACAATCATTTAAAATAAAATATAACCATATTGACTTTTTTTAGATAACATGTTATAATGAATAAAAGCAACCATAAATTGGTTTACGGAGGAATTTTATGTTTACTGAAAAATATGCTTCTGCGTTAGAAGGCTATGAAAAGTTCTGGGAAAGAACAAATGAAAAGCGTCCTATCTTAAATCTGGGACACTACGTACCGGGCTCAAAGCGTTATCGCGCTCCCGCTTCTCTTGAGGAGCAGTGGCTTGATGCGGATTTCCGTTATGCGGCGTTTAAGCAAAACTTATGCTCCTCGGCTTACCTTGCTGAGGGTGTACCGATGTTCTTTACCAACTTCGGCCCCGGCTGTCTTTCCGCTTGTATCGGAGGAAGCTACGAGCTCTCGCAGCGTACCGTATGGCTTGACCGCAAGCCGATAATAGACGATTTTGAAAATCCTCCCGCTATCGAATTTGACGAAAATAGCGAGATGTGGCAGAATATCGTTCGTCTCCAAAGCAAATTCATACCCGATCCGGAAGTTAACTTTTCGATACCCGACCTCGGTGGAATAATGGATATCATAGCTTCCCTTAGAACAACCGAAGCGCTTTTATACGACCTTTACGACTATCCCGATGAGGTTAAGGCGTTCAGCAGCAAGGTTACCGATATATGGCTTAAGGTATTCGATATGCAGGTTGAAACCATGCGTAAAGCCGGACAGCCGTTTAACAACTGGATGTGCATACCGTCAAGTAAGCCCTGGTACCCCCTTCAGTGCGATTTCGCTTATATGATTTCCCCCGCGCAGTTTGAGGAATTCGTCCTTCCCGACCTTGTACGCCAGGTAAATCACATGCCCCGCTCTATATACCACCTCGACGGCGTTGGAGAAATCCCGCACGTTGATATGCTTCTTGATATTCCCGGACTTACCGGTATTCAGTGGACTGCGGGCGCAGGAAACGATCCGCTCTGGAGCGAAAAGTGGTTCCCGCTTTACAAGAAAATACAGGACAAGAAGAAGAACCTCGTTCTTCTCGGCGGAATTGACGAAAAGAACATAGATGCGGCAGAGCCTCTTATCAAGACTCTCGATCCTACCGGATTCTATCTTTCCGTAGGCTGCTCCTGCAGAGAAAAGGCAGACGAGGTACTCGAAAAGGTTTTACGCTGGTCTGAGTAAGCTCAAGCATAGAAAAATAAAAACCAAAGACGGAGATTTTTTCTCCGTCTTTTTCTTTTGCCGAGCAACAGCTACTCCACTACCGATGCTCCTCAGCTTTTTTCTAAAAAAATAGAAAAGCCCTTGACAAAAAGATATTTTTATGATATCATAACGATATCGGATAAACATATCTGAAAAAATTATTTCATATTGGAGGTCATTTTAAATGAACGAAAAAGTTTTAGAAAACAAAAAACACGGTATGACAGCTCTCTTACTTACTATTTTGCTTCTTGCCGTAGCTCTTGCGGGAGTTATTTACGGCGGTATGCAAATGGAAACCACAAGCTCGGGCGGTGCCGGCGAGGCAATATTTATCGCATCCCTTATAGTCCTGTGTGTCGGTTGGATTCCCTTCCTCGGTCTGCGCGTGCTTAAGCCCCAAGAAGCGCTTGTGCTCACCCTTTTCGGTAAATACATCGGAACCATCAAGGGCGACGGCTTCTTCTTTGTAAATCCCTTCTGCGTCAGCTTTAACCCTGCCGCAGAAACAAAGCTTAATCAGAGCGGAGACGTAAAAACCTCTGCCGGGGGTATGCTTTTTGGCGGCGACAAGAAAAACGAAATTACCCTGCCCGCAAATAAAAAAATATCTTTAAAAATTATGACACTTAACAATAACAAGCAGAAGATTAATGACTGCCTTGGAAATCCCGTCGAGATAGGAATAGCGGTCATGTGGAGAGTCGTAGATACGGCAAAGGCTGTGTTTAACGTTGATAATTTCAAGGAATATCTTTCCCTGCAGTGCGACAGCGCTCTGCGTAACGTTATAAAAATTTACCCTTATGACGTAGCCCCTAACGTAGATACAACGGGAGACGGCGCCCCCGACGACGGAAGTCTCCGCGGCTCAAGCGACATCGTTGCGTCAAGAATCAAGAACGAAATTCAGGAAAGAGTAAATGAAGCGGGGCTTGAAATAATCGAGGCGCGTATAACTTATCTTGCATACGCTCCTGAAATTGCGGCAGTTATGCTTCAGCGTCAGCAGGCATCGGCAATTATCGACGCAAGAAGAATGATTGTTGACGGCGCTGTCGGTATGGTCGAAATGGCACTGGAAAGATTAAATGCCGGCGGAGTTGTAGAGCTTGACGAGGAAAGAAAGGCGGCTATGGTATCAAATCTCCTCGTTGTTCTCTGCGGAAATAAGGACGCGCAGCCTGTTGTAAACTCGGGAAATCTTTACTGATATGTCAGAGAAAAAACAGATACCCTTACGCCTTTCTCCCAAGCTGTATAATGCGCTTTCGGCGTGGGCTGAGGATGATTTTCGCTCCATTAACGGACAGATAGAGTATCTTCTTTCGGAATGCGTCCGACAAAGAAAGAAGAACGGAAAATACGTTTCCGACGAAATAGACGTTCCACCGGAGCTTAACATTGAATAAATTTTCGGGAGAGGTTTTCCTCTCCCGATTTTTTATATCCCGAAGTAACGGGGGGATATTAAAAGAGGCTTTACGCTATGCGTATCTCCCGGATACTTCCCCCATCTTTTACACGCGGAAAAAAATCTGAATAAAAAAGCGTTTTAACACGTAATTGCGAAAAGTTATAAGCTTTTCGGCAGCAATTTTTTTATGCATTATTTCCAATAACATCTTGCTTTTTCTAAAAATTTATGTTATAATGTAAAAAGAGTATTATAAAATACAAATTTAAAAAGGAGATTTTTCTATGAAAAAGGAAATCCAGCTTGACGCAAACGGACACCGCAAGTTCGGTATTCGCGATAAGGTTGCTTATGCCGCAGGTGATCTTGGATGCAACATGAGCTTTTCCCTGAAAGGCACCGTACAGACATTCTGGCTTGTCTTTATGATGCTCGAAACGGGACTGCTCTCCGCTTTACTGCTTCTCGTTCAGATATGGGACGCTGTAAACGATCCTCTTATCGGTACTCTTATAGATAACGATAAGAGAAAATACAAATACGGCAAATTCAAAACGTACATTTTTATAGGCGCGTGCGGTCTTTTGATAGGTGGCGCCACCGTATTTCTCCCCTTCCCCAAGGCTCCGCTCGTTCTTAAAGCAATTCTCTTTATTCTCGGATACATAGTTTGGGATGCCTTCTACACCATAGCAAACGTCCCTTACGGCTCAATGCTTTCCGTTGTAACCGACGACGTCGGTGAGCGCGCCCAGCTCTCCACCTGGCGTTCCATAGGCTCTATGGTCGGAAACATACTTCCGAGCGTACTTCTCCCCATGCTTATCTGGCAAAAGGTATCCTACGACGGAACCACGGGATTTCTCAATAGAATTGAGATTCCCGAAGGCGCGCAGGATATGTTCAGCCCCGACAAGTTCCACACCAATCCTACTACGGGACTTCCCTACGCTCAGGGCGAAGAGGTTTTAAGCCCCTTAACAGGAAAGCCGCTTGAAATACTTCTCGGAGAAAGAGTTTTCTTCGCCGCTCTTATCATGGGCGTCATCGGCTTCCTTGCCTTTATGCTTATGCTCAAATTAACGACCATAAGAGTTGACGAAAACACCGTAAAAACCAACGAGGGCGGAGAAAAATATAACATTTTCAATGCTTTCGGCAAATTCATGAAGAATCGCCCTGCTG
>JAZUBT010000005.1:0-6334 GCA_045638685.1 Eubacteriales bacterium
AGCGCGTCGGTATAGCGCAGGCGCTTATAGGAAATCCGAAGATAATACTTCTGGACGAGCCCACCGTCGGTCTTGACCCGAAGCAGATAATAGAGGTAAGAAGCCTTATAAGAGCGCTCGGACGCGACCACACCGTTATAATCAGCACTCATATTCTTTCCGAGGTTCAGGCTGTCTGCGACAGAATCCTTATAATGAACAAGGGTAGGCTTGCCGCCGATGAATATACCGACGAGCTGACAAGTCTTATGGAAGGCACAAAGAGAGTGCTCGCAGAAATATGCGGAAACAAAAAGACCGTTCTTGAAGCGATAAGGTCTCTCGATTGCGTATCCTACGCAGAAAGCGGCAAGGAAATCCCCGGAACAGACGCGTATCTTTATAAAATTGAAAGCAAGGACGGAGCGGATATTCGTAAGCAGATATTTGCGCTCTGCGCCGAAAGAAATATGCCTATTATAGCTATGGAAACGGTAAGCGCCTCGCTTGAGGACGTTTTCCTTAATTTAACAAGAGAAAAGAGCGTCGCCTCAAAAAAGAAATCTTCACGCACACGCGGAAGATAATTCGGTGCGCACGGAAAATAATTCGGCACATGGAAAATAATTCGGCACATGGAAGATTATTCGGTGCACGTGCGAAAAAACCGGTTTACACGGAAAATAATTCCAAACTCGCGCAGAAAATAACAAAATTCTAAAAACTATCACTATTGCCGCATCTCGGCAGAAGGAGTAAGATATGCTCGCCATTTACAAACGAGAAATGTATTCGTTCTTTACGTCTCCGATAGGATACGTATTCGTCGCCATTTTCTGGGCGGTTTCGGGAATAGCGTTCAGCTATTTCACCCTGCTTTCAGGAAAGAGCTCAAGCCCCTCCTCGTATTTCACGTCCGAAATATTTATTATGATGCTGGTAACCCCCATTCTCACCATGAAATCGTTTTCCGAGGACAGAAAGCTTAAAACGGAGCAGCTTATTTTAACCTCTCCCGTTTCGCTTCCCGGATTCGTTACAGCAAAATTCCTCGCATCCTACACGCTGCTCGCCGGCACGTTTATCGTTATAAACTGCATAAATCTGCCTATTATGTTTTCCTTCCTCAGCGACGAGCCGCTCGTTGTATATAACGCCGTAACCGCTCTCGGCAGCTGCATTGCGGTTCTCCTTATAGGCGCGGCGTTTATCTCGATAGGAATGCTCGTCTCCTCGCTTACAGAAAACCAAATAATAGCTGCGCTCGGCACACTTGTTACCGTCGCGCTTCTTCTCGGAGCCTCAATGTTAAACTCCCAAATAGGCTTTGCCCCTCTGAGAGCGGTTTTACGTTGGCTCAGCATTTATTCAAGATTTTCCGGCTTTACACAGGGATATTTTGATTTTGCCTCGCTCTTTTATTACGCCTCCTTTGCCGCAGTCTGTCTTTTCGTAACCGTAAGAATTTACGAAAAACGCCGTTGGGCATAAAGAGAAAAGAAAGTAAGGACTGCATTGTCGGTTCAATCTTAATGGCTTATAAATAATAAATGGAGATTAAAATGGATAACAAAAAACAACCCTTAAAGAAATCGCTGTTTTCCGACAGACGCTTTAAATACGGCTCTCTTGCCGTCGGGCTTACCGCTGCGTTTATCGCGCTCGTGGTTGCTCTTAACGCTGTAATATACGCGCTTGCGTACACCTACGGCTGGTACATTGACCTTACGGGAGATCGCTACTACGGTATAACCGACAAATCAAAAGAGGTTCTTGACGACGTTCTGACCGAGGACGTTAAGGTAAAGATAATCTTCTGTCAGGCAAAGGATATGGTTCTTGACGACAGCGCGGGATATTACGTTTACAGATGCGTTGAAACCTACAAAAAGGCTTACCCGAACAACGTGCAGGTTGAGTTTCTCGACATCGTTTCCCGCCCCGACCTTGCGGAAAAATATACCACCCAGCTCGGAACACCCATTTATCAGACGAACGTAATAATGGAGACCAACCAGTCCTCGGGCTTTAAGCTGCTTACGTACAGCAACTTCTATACGATTGATTCGGACACAGGCAACGTTTACGCCTTCAACGGCGAGAGAAGATTTACATCTTACATTATAGCACTCTGTACCGAGGCGCCCAAGTGTTACTTCATTGAGGGACATGGAGAGAAGGTCAGCACGGTCAAGGGCGACGCGAACGAGACGTCTCCGAACGCAATTTACGAGCTTATGGTTGACGCAGGCTTTGACGTTCAGACCATTGATTTAAGAACGGAGGGAAGCAACCTTAACGACGCTAAGGTTGTTATAATAAACGATCCTGTTTACGACTATCAGAGCTATTCGGAGATTGGCGAAAACGAAATAGAGAAGCTCCGTAAATTTATGAGCGACAGCGGCGGTAATATTATGGTATTCCTTTCTCCCGAAAACGCCGCTTCGGAAAGCAAGCTTATAAACCTCAAGTCGTGGCTTTACGAATGGGGAATTTCCGTTTCCGCAGGCGAGGTTAACGACAAAGCTCATTCGCTTAACAAGGAAGGAACCGCGGTAATAGCAGACTACCCTATCAGTAACGATTTCGGCCCCTCTCTGCATATTAATTTAAGACCGTCAGGCTCTAAACCGCCTTACACCGTTATAAATAACCCTCTCGCGATTACTACCCATTGGCAGGAAACGAGCGACTCCGGTTATCCCGTAAGCGGAAACAAGGAATATTCGCCCGTGCTCTATTCGTACGCCGATTCCGTACTAAAAATCGGAGAAACCGAAAAGTCGGGAGCATACGCTGTCGCCTCGCTTGTAAGACAGACGAAGTACGATCCGACGACTGCCCAGAGGCTTTCGACCTATATGTTCGTCTCCTCGACGGGATATACCGCAGAGGAATACCTGTACTCAAACGCTTACGGAAACAAGGATATTATATTCCAGCTTGCCGTTCAGATGGGCAAAGAGCTGGTTCCCATGGATATTGACTACAAGGTTTTCGAAAGCAACGAGCTTACTATTTCCACAGCTCAGGCTTACGCCATCACGGTAACCGTTTCGATAGCTATACCGCTTCTTATCGCTGCTACGGGAATAGTCGTTTACCAAAAAAGAAAGAGACTTTAAGCGGCGGATAAGCAACCGTAAAGGAAAATTCCTTAATAAACGGTTGCCGCCCACTCTATAAAACAGCAGCACCACGCAACTTACAATCGCACCCCAAAAACAGGAGAAACAAATGAACGAAGAAAACAAATCAGAGCTTACCGAAGCCGAAGAAACGGTAACTGAAATCGAAAAAGCGGTAACCGAAGCCGAAGAAACGGCAACCGAGGACACCAAGGACGTAACGGAAATCGACACTGCGTCTCTTGCGGAGCAGATATTCGGTAGGACCGATGAAAAGCAGGAAAAAGAACCGAAGAAAAAGCGCGGAATGGTAAAGAAACAGAAGATAATGCTTATAGCCTTTTCCGCTTTAGCGCTCGTTTTAATCCTTGCTTATTTTATATTCCTTCTGCCTTATATGAAAAAGCTGTCGGAGGAGGCGCCGAAGGAGCCCCCGGAGCTTTTGGCGGGCGAGGATTACGTAGCCTCAACTAACACGCTTCTCATGTTCCCCCACGTTGAGAAAAATAATATTCAGTCCATCGAGGTTCACAATTCCTACGGCAGCTTTACCTGCGTCAAGGAATCGGACGACGTGTTCTATATAAAGGAGCACATGCTGTCGCCCTTTGGAGGCGAGGTAATGACCACCCTTGCGGTTGACGCGGGCTACACCGTAGTTTTAAGACGCGTAACAACAAACTGCGAGGATTTCAGCAAATACGGTCTTTCGGAGGCTGACACCCCCGCGTACTACGTTCTCACCACGACGTCGGGAGAAAAGCACACGGTTTATCTCGGCGATTACACTCCAAACAGCGGAGGAATTTACTGCAGATATAAGGACAGAAACGCGCTTTACGTCGTTACGTCCTCCGTTGCATCGACTCTGCTCGTCGGCGCCGAGGCACTTATGACTCCTATGCTTATGAGTCCCCTGCCTAACGCCGCCTACGCTCAGACAGACCAGCTTATCATCACCAAAAACGGTCAACCATTCGTAGAGATACTTTACGATAATATATGTGAAAAATGCGGCGGAAAAAACAAGGAGCTTGAGAACGAGAATAATTATCAGTGTGAAAAATGCGGAGCCAAAACGCCTGTCGATATATACAGAGCCAGCGCGTATAAAATGACCTACCCGTCTAATCATATTGTAAACGATACGAATTTTTCCTCAAACGTGCTGCTTTCAATCGCTTCGCTTCAGGGGGACCGCGTGTTAAAGGCAGGCTCCGGAGCGATAGGGGAGCGTCTCTGCGACGACGAGGCGCTTATGGCGGAATACGGCTTCCACGATTTTGCCAACGTTCCGTACAGACTTCTTTACGTTTACGGAGACCAGAGTGGCGCCGTTGCGTTCGCGCCCTCGGGAGTTGAAGGTTATTATTTCGCTTATTCCTACGAATTTGATATGATAGTTCTGGTTCCCGAAACCACCGTTCCGTATCTTAAGTGGGATATACTTGACTATATAAGCCACTCTATTTTTTCCGAAAGCATCACAGACGTTTCCGAAATAACGGTCAATACGGCAGAGGGAAGCTACATTCACTATAACGGAAAAAATTATTCCGTAAACGAGCACTTCACGATAAATTACGTTCAGGGAGAAACGGATAACAAGCTTATCTGTACCGCAACCGGAACCGGACAGGTATATACGGGAACCTCCACCTCGACTAACTACATTCAGGCGTTTTACGGCTCTGTGCTTTCGATGTATATCGAGGGCTATTCCGACACAACCAACCCCGCGGAGCTGACAAAATACGCCGAGATGACGGTCAAAAGGAAGGATAATACCGAGCTTAAGTATGCGTTTTACACGATAGGAGAGCGCTGCTTCTACACCGTAAACGGAAGCGGAGAGTTTTATATCCAAACGTATCAGCTTACAAGAGTGCTTGTAAACGCGGTACGCGCGGCAATGGGCCTTACGGTAGAGGACTCGGCAGAGGCTCCCGCAATCCCCGACTCCTACGCACCTGTAAATTAAGATTTAAAAAAATCACATTTCACAGCCGTAAAACGGCGGAACGGAAAACAAAATGACTAAAACCCTACGAAAAACGTTAAGACTTGCTCTTACCCTATGCCTTTGTCTCGCCTGTCTCGTATCATGCAGTAAGCCGGGGGCGTTCTCCGAAAACAAAAAGACCGTTATGGAGATAGGCGGCTACAAGGTAACCTACGACGAATACAGATATTTCTACTATAACTGTATGCTTGATATGGGCGATACGGCGGATTTTTCAAACCCCGAAACCCTAAATACGCTTAAAAGCAACACCGAATCCGCGCTAAGGAAAAGATACGCGATAAGGCTTTACTGCGACAAGTATAAAAGAGAGCTTAGCAAAGCGGATAAAAAGGAGATGGACGCCTTTATAGAGGAGTATGTCGCTGACCTTGGCGGAAAAGACGCCTATAAGCAAAAGCTTGCGGAACGCCGTATGACGGGCGACGTTTTCAGAGAGCAGTACGCGCTGACGTACTACTACGACGTATATCTTCGCGACCTTCTTTTCACAGGCTACGACGGAATAATACCCGTTGACGACAGCACGGTAATAAACGACGTGCTTAATAATTTTTATCATTACACGCAGATATTTATCCCGTTTACCTCGGGCAGTAATTACGCGGAAAATCAGGCATACATCGAGGAGGCTCTGGCAAAGCTTAACGGCGGCGCGGATTTTAACGACGTAGCGCGTGAGTATTCAAGATGGACGGTTGACTACCGCGTCGGAGTTTACAGCACCTACGGCGAAAAGCTGGAAATGATAGAAGATACGGCTCTCTCGCTTGAGATAGGAGAGTACAGCGATATAATATTCACCTCAGAGGGACATCATATAATAAAAAGACTTCCTCTTGAGCAGGAGTATATAGATAAAAACCTTGATACCCTCCTCACCGTTTCGGCAACAAGACGGTATAACGAGTTTCTTGAAAAGGAAGCGGCGGCACTGTCCGTTCAGTACAAGGATTATTATAACGAGCTTTCACACGGACTTTTAATAACCAAATCGGAAGACTAAAAACGTTTAATCTTTTTTGGGGGAGGAGCTACAACATGCTGCTTAACTGTAAATACTGCGGAGGCGAGCTTGAAATAACAGAGGGCGCGGCGATAATCACCTGTAAATACTGCCGTACCGCGCAAACGCTTCCAAAAACCGAGGACGAGAGCGCCCACAATCTTTTTAACCGCGCAAATAATCTGCGCAGAAGGT
>JAZUBT010000006.1:0-7291 GCA_045638685.1 Eubacteriales bacterium
TTTGCAACGCAGCCGCAATACGGGGCGCAGATGCCCACGCAAAACAGGTTTGCAACGCAGCCGCAATACGGGGCGCAGATACCCGCACAAAACGGGTTTGCAGCGCAGCCGCAATATGGGGCGCAGTCGCCCATGCAAAACGGTTTTGCGGTTCAACCGGCACCCACAAACGGCCTTTCGTCTCAATCAGTACCTATTCGCAAGAGCGATGAAAACGATTGGCAATACGTTGACGAGGACGACGGAGACGGCGAAGAAGGATTTAGCGAATGCGACGGAATTACCTATTCGCCGATGGGACAAGCCACAGCATCTTACGGACAGAGCCCTGTGTCTTACGGACGAAGCTCCGAATCTTACGGACAGACTTCCGCATCTTGCGGACAATCTACCGCGCAAAACGGACACGTGTTTTACGGTCAAGCTCCCGAAAGCCATTACGCTCAAGGGGCGGGGGACGCAGTCGGGCAACAGACACAAAACGCGTTCGGGCAAGGTGCGGTTCACTATGGTCAGGACAACGGGCACAGTGCCGATTCCGGTGAGCAATTTAACCGAAATTCGGAGAGCGCCTTACGTACCGAAGATGACGGGGGTTACCGCATACTATCTGCCGAAGCAGAATACGGACGCGGAAAATTTCTGACGTTTCAGCTTATCAGCAGTCTGTTTTTTATGCTGTTCTATACTGCCTGCGCGGGCTTGGTGATTGCTTTTTCCGTTATGCAATATGTTTTAGTAAAACAGTTAAATGCGCCGATGCTTATCGCGTCAGTTATCCTTGCGGTCTTTCTGCCCGCGGTAGTTTACAACGGTATAGGCTCCGTGCGTTTCTTAGCTAGGTGCATGAAAAATCGAAACAAAAGTAACTTTTAAAAAGTAAAAAGAGACCGTCTCCCTTATGGGACGAATGCTTTTGCGCTTTTAGAAATAAAAACAATTTTTAAGGAGAAAAAGATGAAAAACCCTGAAATTTTTGTGGTAATGCTACTTTACATGTGCGTAGTTATCGGAATCGGCGTGTATTTCTATAAACGCTCGCAAAAGAACTCCGAAAACTACTTCCTCGGAGGACGCTCGCTCGGCCCTTGGGTTGCGGCAATGAGCGCCGAGGCTTCCGATATGAGCGGCTGGCTCCTTATGGGACTTCCCGGAGTCGCGTATTGGTGCGGCCTTTCCGAGGCGTTCTGGACCGCGCTTGGTCTTGCGGTAGGAACTTACATCAACTGGCTTATAGTCGCGAAAAGACTTCGTAACTATTCGCACATTTCCGGAAACGCCATCACGGTTCCCGACTTTTTCAGCAACAGATATAAAGAAAACAAAAAGGTTATTCTCGGAATAGCCTCGGTATTTATCTTTATATTCTTTACCGTTTATGCTTCCAGCTGCTTTGTAACCTGCGGAAAGCTTTTCGAAACCCTTTTCGGCTTTAACTATCACATTATGCTTATAATAGGAGCCGTGTTCGTCGTTGCTTATACGGTTATCGGCGGCTTCCTTGCTGAGAGTGTTTCTGACTTTATGCAGGCGATCGTTATGGTAACTGCGCTTATCGTTATGATAGTCGTAGGCGTTGTAAACGCAGGAGGAGTTGGCGCTGTTATCGAAAACTCCAAAAACTTTTCCGGTTTCTTATCTTTAACGGAAGTCGCAAACCCCGTTACCGTAGATAAGGTTCAGCAGTCGATACTTGGAATTCCGCTCTTTGGAGAGGCGTCAAAGTACGGTGTTCTTACCATTATCTCCACTCTTGCATGGGGACTTGGATATTTCGGAGTTCCTCAGGTTCTTCTCCGCTTTATGGCTATCCGTAATCCCGGCGAAATTAAGAGATCCAGAATAATCGCTACCTCTTGGTGCGTTATATCTCTTGCCGCTGCGGTTATGATAGGTATTATCGGAAGAACGCTTCTTCCCACCGATCCCACTCTTGCAACCAAGAGCGGCGCGGAAAACATCCTTATAGTTATGTCAACCACGTACTTACCGCTTATACTTGCAGGACTTATTATGGCCGGAATACTTGCCGCTACGATAAGCTCGTCCGACTCCTACCTTCTCATCGCTTCCTCTGCCCTGTCCGTAAACATTTATAAGGGCATAATTAAAAAGGAGAAGAAGACGAGCGAAAAGGAGGTTATGTGGATTTCCAGAATTGTTCTTGTCGTTATTGCAATTGTTGGAGTTATTATAGCGTGGGACGAAAAAAGCATTATATTCTCCCTCGTATCCTTCGCGTGGGCAGGCTTTGGAGCAACCTTCGGTCCGATAATGCTGTTCTCCCTCTTCTGGAAGAGAACCACCAGAGCGGGCGCTATCGCCGGAATGGTAACGGGTGGAGTAAGCGTATTCGTCTGGAAGCTTGTTCTTAACAACCTGCTTTCAGCAAGGTTCCCCGTATTTGCGATTTACGAGCTTCTTCCCGCGTTCATTCTTTCCGCTATCGCAATAGTGGTTGCGTCTCTTCTCACCAAAGAGCCGAGCGAGGAAATCGTAAATGAATTCGAGGCGGCAAAAAACGCTTAATATAAGGAAAATTTAAAGCGCGGGTATTTCTACATAAAATTACTTTGTCGCAGAGCAAAAAACGGATACGGTAAAAACGTATCCGTTTTGTTGTATCAAAAAAACACCCTTACAAGCCTTGTAAGGGTGTTTAAAATTACATTATTCCGTTTAAAAACCTCATAAAATCGTCCTCTGCCTTTTCGAGAGGAAGGTCGTTTTTGTAGGTGTAGTCGTAGTGATAGCTCTCCACGTCGTCGTCGGAGGCGTTTCCGTACCTTCTTTTGCAGCGTTTTGACGTTATAAGCATTGTTATCGGTTTTTTTCCGAGCTTTTCAGCTCCCGAAACAAATTTTTCTATTTCCTTTCCCTCTCTTATGTGTACGAAAAACAGCCGGTAGTCTCCGTTTAAAAACTCCTCGTATTTGCTTAGAGCGTAGCTGTTAGGAAGGTCGTTCCATTCGGTAAATACCTGTTTGAGGTCGGCAAGGAAGCGTCTCGCCTTCGGTGTTTTTTCGCCGTTCCAGCCGTATGCGGCGGCTATTTCCTTAATAGGCGTTATGGTGGAGACGTTTAACGTTTTATAGTGTTTTGCGGCAAAATCGCAAAGGGTGTCCTTGCCGACGCCGCCCTTACCGTTTATTACGATAGCAAGCTTTTTCATAGTTTATTTCCTTTCGGATAATAGGCGTAACCGTTGTTATAATATAAGTATAACATAATATAGAAGGTTTTTCAAGGGGAAAAACAAAATATAAGTAAAAATATCGCGATGAGGGTTAGTTTTAAATACACAGATAGCCGCGTTGAAAAAACGCACCGAATTATTTTTACAAAAAGTTAAGGAAATAAATAATAAATTATGATAAAATATACTAAATAATATTAAAATAAACGAAGGGAGGGGAGCGATATTAAAAAGCTTTTCGGTAGCTTAGGAGCCAAGGTGAAAAACGTATGGCAGAGGGTAGCCGCAGCTGTTAAAACGGCGCTTTTTTGCGCGGGAAGATTTTTTAAAGCTCTCGGCACGCGTATATACTCGCTTTACTGCAAAAGACCTCTCGTTTTCTGTATAGTCTCGGCGCTCATTACCGCGTTTTACATAGAAACGGTAAGTAGGCACAGTCTTTTTGAGGGAATAAGGTTTGCCTTTCTCTCTCCGCTCGTCTTTTTATACGGAGCGCTTATAATACTTTTTACCCTTGCGCTTTCGCTTATTTTCAGACGCGGTATCGCTATGTTTACCACCGTCTTTCTCGTGTGGTTTTTCTTCGGAACGGCAAACGGCGTTATTCTTTCCAACAGACCGTCTCCCTTTGCCGCGGCGGATTTCCTTATACTCCCTACCGTGCTTGAAATAATCACCGTATATCTGACCGTGCCCGAAATAATTATAATCAGCATAGCGCTTCTCGCCGCAATCGTGGGAATAGTCTTTATGTGGATAAAGTCTCCGAAAAGAGAGATTAACATAAAACGCGACCTCGTTAAGCTTGGCAGCACCGTTGCGCTGCTTGGCGTTCTTACCCCCACGTTTCTTTCGGTTGGGGTGCTTTCGAGAGATTTTAGTGATATACTCACGGCTTATGAAAAGAACGGCTTTCCGTACAGCTTTTCAAGAAGTCTCTTTTGTAGAGGCATTTCAAAGCCGAGCGGATATAGCGAAAAGAATGTAAACGCTGTTCTTGACAGAATAAACGGTAAAAAGCAGGAAAACGGGGATTTCGCCAACCCGAACATTATTTACGTTCAGCTTGAATCGCTTTTTGATCTCAGTAACGTAAAGGGAGTAACCCTTTCCGAAAACCCGCTTCCGAACTTTACCGCGCTGAAGGAAAGCTGTCCGAGCGGCTTTCTGTCCGTTCCGCTCGTCGGATCGGGTACAGCTAACACCGAGTTTGAGATTTTAACCGGAATGAGCACAGAGTTTTTCTCGCCGGGCGAGTACCCCTACGTTTCAATTATGCGGGAAACGGTATGTGAATCCACGCCGTTTATCCTTTCGAAAAACGGCTACAAAACCCACGCGATGCACAATAATACCGGCGTTTTTTACGACAGACATCTTGTTTACCCGAACATCGGATTTGACACCTTTACCTCTATTGAATATATGTATGACGTCGAGTATAACGACGGAGGCTGGGCAAAGGACGCATCTCTTTTTGACGAGATAAAGAGAACCTTGGAGTCAAGTGCGGAAAAGGATTTTGTTTTCACCGTTTCGGTTCAGCCGCACGGCTCGTATCCGACCGAAAAGCTTGGAGACTACGATATTAAGGTTTCCGGCTTTGAAGATAACGCGGAATATGAAAATATGTATTCCTACTACGTTCAGCAGATAAGAGATACCGATAAGCTTATAGGCGCGCTCACCGAGTACTATTCGACCTATGACGAGGATACGGTAATAGTCTTTTACGGCGACCACCTGCCCGACTTAAAGCTTAAAGAGAAGGATTTAAAGGTAGGAAATCTCTATCAGACCGAGTATATTTTATGGAGTAACTTCGGTGCATTTGACGGTGTGCCCGATAAGGATATAGAGTCGTTCCAGCTTGGCGCGTACCTTTTTGAGCTGCTTGGACTTAATGAGAACATCGGAGTTATAGGCTCGGTTCACAGATATCTGAGGGATGAGCCTGACTATAAGAGCATACTTAATTTAATGGAATACGACGCGCTTTTCGGAAAAAATTACAGTAATAAGGGCGCGGAATATACGCCTACCGAAATGACCTTTGGAGTGAGCGTTCCGAAAATTACGGGGCTTGCCTACGAGGGCGAAATACTGACGGTCAGTGGCGAATGGTTTAACCCCTTTTCGGTGGTTTATATTAACGGTGAGCGATGTGAGACGGAATACGTTTCAAGGGAAAGGCTTATCGCCAAGGGAGTAAAGCTTAACGTCGGCGATATAGTAACAGTCGCGCAGGATACCGATGACGGCGAGAAACTTTCGGTAAGCGGCGGCGTGGCGTACGTTCAGGGGAAATGAGAAAAATTAAAAGAGCAGACATTGTTCTGCTCTTTTTTGACGCGTATTGACAAACGTGGGAAAAGGTGGTGTTATGTGGAAAACGAGGGCTTAAAATAAAAAAGGAATAAAAGAAAAGCCTTCTCCCGCCGGAGAAGGCTTATTCAATTTATTATTTATTTTTCTTCCTCGCGTTTAGCTTCTGCGTTTTCCTATATTTAAAATAAATAGGAAGAGCGACGACGGCGGCGATGGCAATAATTATAAAAACAAATACCAGATAATCAACAAAAACCGGAAAACGTCCACCGAAAAGAACACCCTTTTTCTCCACCTTTACGGTAGAAACGGTTTTTACCGCCTTTTCACCGCCATAGCTTTCGGCAGGGGTGAGAGCGTCAGGCGTCTCGCCAACCGAGAGGGTAACGTTTGAAATATCAATCTTTCTGCTGCTATGCAGAGCCTTGTCGGGCGCGGAGACAGTCAGATTTGCCGCGTTAACGGTTAACGTTTCGTCAGCGAAAATTCTGCCCGAAGCGGCGAGCACACCGCTTAAAATCTTAATTCGTTCACCTCTTATTGCGTAGTCAGTGGCGGTTATATCCATACTTCCGGGAGAAAAAACAAGAGTTGCGTTTTCAGAATATACGCCGATTTTACCTGCGGTTATTGAAATTTTGTCGGAGCGGAAACGAACGTTATCCTCGGGGCTGAGGGAGAGACACTGTATGCCCATATCGTCGGAAACCACGGTAAGCGAGCCGGAGCCTTGAAAGGTTGCCGAGGTAAGACAGGTTATCGCTATTTTTGACGCCTTAACGTAGTTCTTGCCCTTAAGCGTTATAACCGCGTTACCGGGGATTTTAAGACCTACTTCATCAGACGTATTAATGGTTATGTTGTTAAGCTCAAGTGTGCCGTCAATGTTATCCCAGACGTAACCGTCTCCCGAGGCGTTCTGACGGACAGACGCAATGTCAAGCGTGCTTGTGTAAAGGTTACTCTTCGCGGCGCTTATAGGGAATGCGAAAATTGACGAAAGCACGGTGAAAATTATTAGAACGAGGGATAGAGTTTTCTTCATTATTATTATATATCTCCGTTTACGTATTTAAAAGAGTTTAGTTTTTCGGGTTAATGATAAAAATATTATAACATAAATCAAAGCGGATTGCAAGAGAAAAAGCTTCTTTAAAAAGTTTTTGTCAATTTTTTCAATCGGGTACACCCGCGGTGGCGCGTTGCAGTAATATAAAATTAGCGAAAACAAAAAGACGGGGTTGTCAAAATGCACATATGATATTATAAAAACAAAATATCTATTGTCTAAATATACCAAAATAAAATTTTTTCAAAAAACTTTTAAAAATGTGTTGACAAAAAAGGAAAAAGGTGATATAATAATAAGGCGCCGCAAAAGAGGAGACTCTGTAAGGCGCGAGAATGATCCTTGAAAATTGAACAACGAAGAGATAGTACAAAGAAGTACGAAGGAAGTAAGATAGAAATATCGAGCAACCAAATCTCGACAATTCCTAAGTAATAGTAAAGAAATAGCTAAGATAAAACTTTTTGATCGAGAGTTTGATCCTGGCTCAGGATGAACGCTGGCGGCGTGCATAACACATTCAAGTCGAACGGAGATTGAAGGAGCTTGCTCCATTAATCTTAGTGGCGGACGGGTGAGTAACGCGTGAGCAACCTGCCTTTCAAAGCGGGATACCACAGGGAAACTTGTGTTAATACCGCATAACATACAATTTTCGCATGTGAGATGTATCAAAGGGGGCAACCCCGATGAAAGAT
>JAZUBT010000007.1:0-204934 GCA_045638685.1 Eubacteriales bacterium
TGGTCATCAATAAGAATATAGTTTGAATTATGTCTTTTCGCAAGTGCCAAGACTTCTGCATTATCTGCCAATACACTCTCCATTGTACACCATTCATCATCCAAACGATTTTCAATGGCATTTGCATATTTCTTTATGTTATTAAAGTGGTTTCTGATATATTTCTCGCTCATTACAAGGCAGAAATATTTGATGCTTTCAAGATATTCGGAGTCAAATTCATTTTGCCAATCAAACGGAATATAGCAACCTTCAACAATTAAGTTCTGCTTGTTCTCAATTGCAGTTTTAATCATTTCACGAACAATAGGCCATAAGTATGCGGTTAAATCCTTATCGTCGCTCATTGGAGTGAGTTTGGTGTTTCCGCTACGAATCAACCCCATTTTAAGGTGGTCGATTGAGAGATATGGGTATTTATATTTTTCGAGCAACTTTTGAGCAAGTGCAGTTTTGCCTGTGTGCGATGCTCCCGTTATTAAAACAATCATTATCTCACCTTCAAATTCTTATTTATCGGTGAGTTTATTATATCAAAAAAATATGAATAATTAAAGTTGTTTCGCATAGAGAAAGGAAAACTCGGCTTTTAATAAAAGCCGAGTTTTATAAAGTATTCAATTTAAATCCCTATGAGAATAGCGCTTTTCGCTCGTATTTTCTATTTTTACATTTCGGAAATTATAAATTCGGCAAGTCTGTTTGCGGCGTCAGTCTTTCCTATCGCTTTTGCGGCACTTGACATATTTTCTCTTACCTTTTTTTCAGAGAAAAACTGCCACACAAGCTCCGGAGCGGGACAGTTTTCCGAAACGGCCATTGCTGCTCCGCTGTTAAGAAGAAACGTAAGGTTTCTTTCCTCGTGTCCCGGTATAGGATTTACTAAAATCATAGGAAGGCCCTTTGAAAGCGACTCAGAAATGGAAAGACCTCCGGGCTTTGTTATAATACAGTCGGACGCATCCATAAGCAGGCTTACCTTATCGGTATAACCGAGCTTTAACGTTTTATGGCGTAGCTTTGTATCTCTGAGCTTATTAAGCTCCTCCTCGGAATTTCCGCATACAACCGCCATTTGGAAGCATTTATTGACCTTATCAATCGCCTTCACCGTTCTCGTTATGCTTCCGTATCCCATACTGCCGCTCATAACTGTAATAAGAGGCTTATCGGGATAAAATCCGAGAAGCTTTTTCGCTCTCGCTTTATTGGTTTTCACAGAAAATTCAGCTCGAAGCGGGATACCAAACGGTAAAATCTGACTTTCCCTGAAGCCTTTTTTTCTGCACTGCCACAAAAGTCTTTCTGACGGAGTAACGATATAATTAAAGTCGGTTACGTCCTCCCAATACGGATGAACCGTGAAATCGGTTATAATCCCCACCGTTTTAGCTCTTATCAGTCCCTTGCGCTTTAAAGCAACAACGGAAAGAGCCGCAAAAACGTGTGTACAAACGATAACGTCGGGATTATAGTCGGAAATATATTCGTTAAGCTTAGGAGCAATCAAGCTGCAAAGCTTAAGTATTGCCGAATTAGGGTTTGCCTTTCTATTTTCAAGTCTGCTATACGTACTTGCGTAGCTACTCGAAAGAGCATCTACCGAAAGAAGATAGCCCTTGGAAACGACCATTCCGAGAAATTTATTGATGCAGTAGCAGACGTCAACCGTCCGAGAGTCTGCTCCGCTTGCTTTGATGGCAGTGTGAAGCGCCATTGCAGTCGAATTATGTCCTTGACCGGTTGAAACTGTCAGAATTAATACCTTTTTCATTGGCTCTCCCTTTCTTATGTTAATTATTAATATTTTACTATAAATTAATTAATAAAATAAGCATTAAATAAAAAATTAATTGTAAAACATATTTCGGGGGCTTAAAACACTATATAAAATTATATTATAAACGTCGCTATTGACAAAGGAGCGGCTTCGTGGTACAATATTAGCGATATGTTTTTACTTTTGGAGAAAATTTATGCAAACCATTTATTTTGATAATTCCGCAACCACCGCCCCTTGCGCAGAAGCAATTTCCGCTATGGAAAAAGCAGTGAGAGAGGTGTACGGAAACCCCTCCTCTCTTCATAATGCGGGCAGAGAGGCGGCAGAGCTTTTACTAAGCTCAAGAAACGAGATTTTAAAGGCGCTTCACGGAGAAAAAATAACTCCCCTTCTTCCGAGAAAAAGTGGATTTAAAAGCGGAAAAGGCGTCGGAAAGCTTATTTTTACCGCAAGTGGAACGGAAAGCAACAATTTAGCTATATTCGGAACGCTTGAAAAGTGCAAAATCAAAAATCCGAGGATAATAACCACCGACAGCGAGCACCCCTCCGTTCTTGAGCCTATCGAAAAGCTTAAATCCTGCGGTGCAGAGGTCGTAAAGCTTTCAACGAATGGCGGAAAAATAGATATTGACGAGCTTAAAGCCGCGCTGACACCGAACACCGTTCTTATATCTATAATGTACGTAAATAATGAAACCGGCGCGATATATAACGTTCCGGAGGCTTTTAAAACCGCCAAGCAGATGTGTCCCGACGTTGTTTGTCATACCGACTGCGTTCAGGCATTTCAGAAGGTTCCGTTTACACCCGCTTCTCTTTTTGCCGATATGATAACTTTAAGCGGACATAAGGTTCATGCTCCCAAAGGCGTTGGCGCTTTATGGGTAAAGGACGAGCTTATCGCTAAAGGCAGGCCGCTTCCCTATATACTTGGCGGCGGTCAGGAGGACGCATTCCGTTCAGGAACTGAAAATATCCCCGGTATTGCCGCGTTTGCCGCCGCTATAAAGGCTAACGGCTCTGACAACGCCTTTAAGCTTTTTTTCGAGAAAACTGCCGCTTTACGCGCTTTAATTACCGATAATCTTCCCGAAAACGTAAGATTAAATCAGCCGAAGGGCGCTTTCACACCTCATATCTTAAGTCTTACGTTGCCTACTAAAAAGAGCCAACCTATGCTTAACTACCTTTCAGCGGAAAATATTTATATTTCCTCCGGCTCCGCTTGTTCCTCTCATAAAAATACCGTCAGCCACGTTTTAACTGCCTACGGTCTTTCAAATGACGAGGCAGACAGAACTATTAGAGTAAGCATTGATACCACTAACACCGAGGACGAGGTAAAGTTTTTCTCTGAAAAGCTTACAGAGGGCATAAAAAAGCTTGCAAAATAATTAAGCTGCCGTTTTTATAATCAAAATCCTAATACCCTCAAAACAAATTATACCAAATAAAAAGGAGCCGATTTTTCTCGGCTCCTTTTTAATTTAATGTATTTTTACCTTATAAGTATTTTTTTAATATTTTTCGGTTATTTTAATGTTTTCGGGGGCAATGTTTGCCTGCTCATAGACGATTTCCATTATCTGGACAACCTGATTCTGCATAAGAGGCCCATCGGTTTTTACTACGACGTTTGCCTTTCCGTTGTTAATTACGGCAACGCACTCCGCAAAGCCTTTGGCTCTTATAAGAGACTCGATGTTGGCCTCCGAAGCTATCTCGTCTGCTATTCTCGCTACGTCCGCAATAGCGTCCGTCTTTGCGCTCTCAATAGCGCTATCGCTGTCTATTACAAGCTGAAGAACCTCAAGCGCCTCGTCTCTTGCCTGCTGACGGCTTATCTGTACCGATGCGAAATAGCTTGCGGCGTTTTCGCTTGTTCCGTCAGTATTTCCTCCTGTTTCCGCGCTATCTCCGGGTGTTACGTTATCAACCGGCGGCGCGGTATCGTCAGGCATACTTGTTCCCGAATAAAGCGCCCAATTTAAGCATATCGCCACAGCAATAACCAAAACCGATATACATATTGCAAGGTTGCGTTTTCCGAGCTTTTTTATACCTCCCGTAATATTTTCAGCGCTGCTTTTAAGTTTTTCTCCTATCACAGTCTTTTTCCTCCTTTTTGGAATTTTTATACTACATTATATTCCGGTAGAGCTTATTTAAGAACCGATATAAAAAATTTTTTCACTTTTTTTAGCCTTTCGCATATAATATTATAGATTTTATGGCGTAATATAAATATATTCAAACAACCGACCTATTCATTACATACAGAACGGAGAAATTTTATGGTAGAACTTAAGCTTAATATAGACGGAATAGATTTCGTCTCTCTTATTCCGGTTTTAATGCCTATGGTTATTAAAAACAAAATCGCCGCGAAAGCGGCGCAGCTTACAATAGAACTAAAGTTAAAAAACATGTCAGATCAGGAAAAAAACGCGTGCGTTGTAAATTTCCTGCACGAGCATAAAAATCAGATAATAGAAAGCCTTAATGAATTTGTTAAAAACAAGGGAGTAAAGGGCTTTATCTGTAATTTTGATGCGGATATTTTATAAAATTTCTATTTTATATAAAGCTGTTCGTTATAACTTTGACTTTATTAACTCTTTTATTTAAAAACGGCGGCAACAACCTGCGTCTATGGTAAAAATTATATATAAAAGAAAGAGCAAAACTCAAAAGTTTTGCTCTTTTATTATGCTTTTTTATTCAAGCAGCTTCTTTACTCTCTCCGCGATTTTTTCGCCCGTAAGCGAGTATTTGTCGTAGAGAGCTGTAAGCTCTGCGTGAGGCGGAAAATCTCCGTCAATAGCCGCTATTTCTATTACAGGAAGCTTTTTGCCCATTTCCGTAAAGGCTGTAACGATGCTTTCCGATACTCCGCCCGTTTTTATCTGTTCCTCGGCAAAGAATATAAGCTCACTGCCCTCGCAGAAGCGCCAAAGCTCCTCGTAGTCTATCGGTTTAACCTTTTTCAGTGAAACTACTTTAACCTTGTAATCAGCCGAAAGCAGCATAGAAGCATCAAATACGGATTTCGTCGTTCTTCCGTAGGTTATAAGAGTAACTTCCCTACCGCTACCCGAAACAGAGTACCTTAAATTTTTGGTATCGGTAAGCTTTTCTCTTAAATAAGAGCATTCGGCGCCTCTCGGATACCTTATAGCCACGGGACCGTCAAGCTTTATCGCTTCTTCAAGCATATAGTGAATGTCCGTGTAGTTTTCGGGGGTATAAACGGTCATTCCTGGAATTTGAAGCAGAAACGCGCAGTCGAAAATACCCTGATGGGTAATACCGTCGCCCGGAACGAAGCCGGCACGGTCGATAGCAAATATTACGTGTAGCTTTTGCATAGCAACGTCGTGTATTATCTGGTCGTACGCTCTCTGTAAAAAGCTGGAATAAATTGCAACGACGGGAATTTTTCCCGCAGCAGCAAGACCTGCGGCAAAGGTTACAGCGTGTCCTTCGGCAATACCGACGTCAAAAAATCTATCCTTAAATCTTTCTCTGAAGGTGCTAAGCCCAGTTCCCTCGCACATCGCGGCGGTTATGGCGAGTATCCCCATGTTTTCACTTGCAAACCATTGAAGGCTTTTGCCAAAGCTTCTCGAAAAGCTACCAACGTCTCCGTTTTCCTTTACGGCAATCCCCTTTTCCTTATCAAACTTACCTACGGAATGATAAAGGTCGGGACAGTTTTCCGCCGGGAGATAGCCTTTTCCTTTTTTTGTACAAACGTGAACGATAACGGGCTTTTCAAGATATTTAGACTCTCTGAAAACAGCCTCAAGCTTTTTTATGTTATGACCGTCAACAGGTCCTATATAGTCCATTCCAAGCTGCTCAAAAAGATTGGTTTTAAAGACGAGTCTCTTAATAAAATCCTTGATTTTCCTTGAAACAAAGGCAATAGGACGTCCTATTCCGCGCATCTTTTTAAGTCCGCGCTTAAATCTACGCTTGAACTTAAAATATTTTACGCTTGTACGAAGTCTGCTAAAATAATCAGATACTCCGCCGACGTTTTTGGAAATAGACATTTCGTTGTCGTTAAGGATAATAATCAGCTTTAAACCGGATTTCGAAGCGTTATTTATCGCTTCGTATATCATTCCGTTGGTAAAGGAACCGTCTCCAACAACCGCTACGGCATAATTTTCTCCTCCGGACAGCTTGTTCGCCTCAGCAAAGCCAAGCGCGGCGGAAATTGACGTTCCGCTGTGGCCTCCGCCAAAAAAGTCATAATCACTCTCCTGTCTAAGCTGAAATCCCGATACTCCACCGACGTTTCTGAGCGCAGAAAAGCCTTCCGAACGACCTGAAAGCATTTTATGAACGTAGCTTTGATGCCCAACGTCAAAAATAAGCTTATCGTGCGGAAGTGAAAAAACTCTATGAATAGCTATTGTAAGCTCAACAACTCCGAGATTTGAAGCAAGATGCCCTCCGTTATTACTTACCGCGGTAAGTATATTCTCTCTTAACGACTCGGAAAGCTCTGAAAGCTGCTCGTAAGTCATTGATTTTAAATCAAAAGGCTCACCCGAACTAATATTAAAATTCATATATAAAAACTCACATTTCTTAAGTTAAGTGTATCCGCAGATACGCGGATTATTCAAAGCGCCAACGAGCATAACACAATGAGAATATCTTTTTACAGATAAAAAGCCTTTTAAAATCCGAAATTTAATAATTTAAAAAGCTTGGCGCGTATATTATATATATAATATAACATATTTTTATTTATTTGTCAATGATTTTATTAAAAAGATGTTTTAGCACCGTAACGTGTGCCTGTTACCAAACAAGACGCCCTCGTGAAAAAATCCATACACGATAAAACATGCTGCCTTACGCCTACGTGCTGTGCAGCTTATTCAATGCCAAGGCATTGAAACTGGTTCTCGCTTACACCTTCTCTATGCAATAACAAAAACGCTCACAAGGAGCGTTTTTGTTATTGGTGGGGACAACTGGGATCTGAACCTAAAGCTGCACCAAGCCAATCGGTTATCTATATTTCTGCTGTGCAGCTTATTCAATGCCAAGGCATTGAAACTGGTTCTCGCTTACACCTTCTCTATGCAATAACAAAAACGCTCACAAGGAGCGTTTTTGTTGTTGGTGGGGACAACTGGGATCGAACCAGTGACCTTATGCATGTCAAGCATACACTCTAACCAGCTGAGCTATGCCCCCGTGCTTATTTAGTTTACCACAATTAATAAAAAAAGTCAATGTTTATAGTGCACAAAATTAACCTGCTTTTTTTATTGTTTTTGTGAGTTCATTAAACAAAATCACGCTAAAATAACCTTTTGCATAATATGAAGATAAAAGGTATCCGTTTTTTAATTAATTGTTTGCCGCTTTATGCGGCGGAATGGAGTTATGCAGTATGGAGAAAAAAACAGATGGCGGTACATATTTTGCAGCTATGAATACGGGAGACGGGTTTAAGAGCTTCTTTTCCGAAATATTCGGCTCACTTAACCGCCTTTACATTATTAAAGGCGGTCCCGGAACAGGAAAAAGCCGCTTTATGAAGGAGGTAGGAAGCGAGGCAGAGAAACGCGGCTTTACTGTGGAAAAATATCTTTGCTCCTCCGATCCAACCTCGCTTGACGGAATTATAATTCCCGCTCTGTCTATCGGAATAATTGACGGCACCGCGCCGCATACCTACGAGCCTTTTCTTTCGGGAGCTAAGGATAATATTATAGATCTCGGAGGGTTTTGGGACACAAAAATTCTACAAAAGGAAATTTCGGTAGTAAAGGAGGTTTCAAGGAGAAAAGCCAGACTTTACGGTGGAATTTACGCGTATTTAAAGGCGCTTCAAAGCATCGACAGCATAATCGAGGGCACTGTACGGGAAGCTTTAGACGTCAACAAGCTTAATATGATAGCAAAAAAATACGCCGCTACTCTTTGCAAAAGCGAAGGCTACGAAAAAAAGATTAAAATCCGCTCCGCGATAAGTGATAGCGGCATAATCACCCTAAACTGCTTTGCAAAATCGGCAAAAAAACGCTTTGCGCTTCTTGATGTCTGTGGCACAGGCGCTCTATTTTTATCAGCGCTTTTAAAGGAAACTGACAAAAACGGTATTTCCTGCACCGTAAGCTACTCCCCTTTTTCTCCAACACTTCCCGATGCCATTTATTATCCGGACAGCGGTATAGCATTTTATATAGGTAGCGAAACCGATTTTGAGGAGTCAAGTATTAATACCCATAGATTTATCAGCGATGGGGCTTTAAGACCGTATAAGCCCAAAATAAGAGCACTAAAGAGACTGAAAACAGAGATTTTAAGCGAAATGTTTATTGACTTCTCCTCTGTAAAGCGTCTTCACTCCGAGCTTGAACGAATTTATGGCAAAGCCATGGACTTTGATGCCAAAGAAAGGTTTACGGAAAAATTTATCCTCTCGCTGTTTGAAAATTAAAATAAAAGCTCGGCCCGATTGCTCGGACCGAGTTTTATAATTTTAATGCAAAATGCCTTGCCGGATATTAAAGACGAATTTTATTTAAAATATTTGACAGCAGACTTAAAGAGCTTCATATCATACTCACCGTAAACGTTCTTGTAAAGTCCGTCTCCGATACGCTCGCTGTGTCCCATCTTTCCTATTACTCGGCCGTCGGGAGAAAGGATACCCTCGATAGCCTGCATAGAATTGTTGGGGTTGAAATGAATATCGTCGGTAGCGTTTCCGTCAAGATCAACGTACTGGGTTGCAATCTGACCGTTTTCAATAAGAGAGTTAAGAACGCTAGGCTCCGCTATAAAGCGTCCCTCACCGTGGGAAATCGGTACGTTATAAATCTCACCTACCTCGCATCCCGTAAGCCAAGGAGACTTGTTAGACGCAACTCTTACTCTTACTATTCTCGACTGATGGCGTCCTATTGTATTAAAGGTAAGTGTAGGACAGTGCTCGTCGGTATCTATTATCTTACCGTAAGGAACAAGACCGAGCTTTATAAGAGCCTGGAAGCCGTTACAGATACCGCACATAAGTCCGTCTCTCTTATCAAGAAGCGCGGTTATCTGCTCTTTAATAGCGTTATTACGAAGGAAAGCGGTAATAAACTTACCGGAGCCGTCGGGCTCGTCTCCACCGGAGAAGCCTCCGGGTACAAAGACTATCTGAGACTCGGAAATTTTCTTTGCGAACTGCTCTACGCTACGGGAAATACCGTCAGACGTAAGGTTGTTAATAACGAATATTTCAGCCTCTGCGCCCGCATCGGTTACCGCTTTCGCGGAATCGAACTCACAGTTGGTTCCGGGGAATACGGGGATAAGAACGCGCGGCTTTGCAACCTTAACCGCAGGAGCGACGGAAATGCCCTTAGTATATGAGTAATTCTCTATCTTTTTGCCCTCGGTCTTAATGTTGCAGGAATAAACGCTTTCAAGCTTATCCTCGTAGATATTCTGGAGCTTTTCAAGGGAAACAACGTCGTTTTTATAGGATATTTCGTACTTTTCTGCCGTTTCACCGATAGCTTTTCCTTCAGATACGTCTCCCGCTACCTCTAAGATAAAGGACGCATAGTTATAGGAGAACATTTCGGAAAGCGTTACGCTGTCGGCGTACTTAAAGCCAATCTTATTACCGATAGACATTTTAAGAACAGCCTCTGCAATACCGCCGTGTCCAAGAGTATAGGCGGAAACTGCTTTTCCTGTGCGGAGAAGCTCGGTTACCGTGTTAAATACTTTAAAGAGGGACTCTGTTTTCGGAAGTCCGTTTTCATCGTATTCGGGAGAAAGGAGTATTACCTTATTTCCCGCCTTTTTAAATTCGGGGGAAACGATATTCTTAATTTTATTTGTGGTTACGGCGAAGGAAACAAGTGTCGGAGGAACGTCAAGCTTTTCAAAGCTTCCGCTCATGGAGTCCTTTCCTCCGATAGCGGCAACACCAAGCTCCTTCTGAGCGATAAACGCTCCGAGAAGCGCGGAAAGAGGTTTGCCCCAACGCTTGGGATCCTTACCGGGACGCTCAAAATACTCCTGGAAGGTAAGATATACGTCTTTAAACTCCGCTCCTGTCGCTATAAGCTTACATACAGACTCAACAACCGCAAGATATGCTCCGTGGTAGGGGCTCTTTTCCGAAATAAAGGGATTATATCCCCAAGACATAAGCGAGCAATCGTCGGTATGTCCCTTTTCGACGGAAATTTTATGTACCATAGCCTGAATAGGTGTCTGCTGATACCTTCCGCCAAAGGGCATAAGAACGGTTCCGGCGCCTATTGTAGAGTCAAATCTCTCGGAAAGGCCACGCTTTGAACAGATATTAAGGTCGCCCGCGAGCTTTTCGTATTCCTCGGCAAAGGACTCCCCTATTTCCTTTTCATAGCTCTTCGGGTTTACGGGAGCTATGTCTATATGCTTTTCAGCGCCGTTGGAATTAAGAAATTCACGGCTTATATCAACAATCTTGTTTCCGTTCCAGCTCATTGTGAGACGGGGCTCGGCTTTAACCGTTGCAACAACAGTCGCCTCAAGGTTTTCCTCGTTTGCAAGAGCGGTAAACGCCTCGGCATCCTCGGGAGCTACTACAACAGCCATTCTCTCCTGAGATTCACTGATTGCAAGCTCTGTGCCGTCAAGTCCGTCGTATTTCTTCGGTACCTTGTTAAGGTCGATTTCAAGTCCGTCGGCAAGCTCGCCGATTGCAACCGAAACACCGCCCGCGCCAAAGTCGTTACAACGCTTTATCATACGGCTCGCTTTAGGATTACGGAAAAGTCTCTGAAGCTTACGCTCCTCGGGAGCGTTACCCTTCTGTACCTCAGCTCCGCAGGTTTCAAGCGAATCAACGGTATGAGATTTAGAGGAACCCGTTGCTCCTCCGCATCCGTCGCGTCCGGTACGTCCGCCGAGAAGAATAACGACGTCATTCGGGCTGGGACACTCACGACGTACGTTCTCAGCGGGAGCAGCGGCTATAACCGCGCCTATCTCCATACGCTTTGCAGCGTAGCCATCGTGATAGATTTCATCAACCATACCGGTTGCAAGTCCAATTTGGTTACCGTAAGAGGAATATCCTGCTGCCGCTGTGGTTACAAGCTTTCTCTGAGGAAGCTTACCGGGAATAGTCTCGGATACCGGCTTTAACGGATCTGCCGCTCCGGTTACACGCATAGCGCCGTAAACGTATGAACGTCCCGAAAGCGGGTCTCTTATCGCTCCGCCTATACAGGTTGCAGCGCCGCCGAAAGGCTCAATTTCGGTAGGATGGTTGTGAGTTTCGTTCTTGAAAAGGAGAAGCCACGGCTCCTTCTTACCGTCAACCTCGACCGTAATTTTTACCGTACAAGCGTTTATTTCCTCGGATTCGTCCAGCTTATCAAGCTTTCCTACGCTCTTTAAATACTTAGCGGCAAGAGTTCCGATATCCATAAGGTTTATCGGCTTGGTTCTGCCAAGCTCCTTACGGGTTGCCACATACTCGTCGTAGGCGGACTGTAAAAGCGCGTCCTCGAACTCAACGCTGTCAATCGTGGTAAGGAATGTGGTATGACGGCAATGGTCAGACCAATACGTGTCAATCATTCTGATTTCCGTTATAGTGGGATTACGCTTTTCGCTCTTAAAGTACTTCTGACAGAAAATAATATCGTCAAGATCCATCGCAAGGCCGTACTGCTTAACGAAATCGGCAAGCTGACCTTCCGTAAGGTCGTTAAAACCGTCAAGAGTCTGTACCGTGGTGGGTATTTCATAGTCGGTTTTAAGAGTTTTCGGCATTTCAAGTGTCGCTTCTCTTGATTCAACCGGGTTAATTACGTATTTTTTAATTTCGGCAACTTCCTTTTCGGTAAGCTTTCCGTAAAGCATATATACCTTTGCGGTACGAACGAGAGGACGCTCCTTTTGAGATATAAGCTGAATACACTGCGCCGCGGAATCGGCTCTCTGGTCAAACTGTCCGGGTAAAAATTCAACCGCAAACACAGTTTCTGCGTCAAAATCAACCTTTTCGGAGACTATGTCAAGCTGCGGCTCGGAAAGAACCGTCTTTTTAACGTACTCAAAAAGCTCTCCGTCTATATTTTCAAGATCATAGCGGTTTATAACACGGACGTCCTTAAGCCCGTCTATTCTGAGGAGCACCTTGGCGTCGGAAAGAAGCGATTTCGCCTCATGCGCAAGCTCCTTTTTCTTTTCAACATATACGCGATATACCATTTATATATTCTCCTTTGCCTTTAACGCCTTCTGTCCAATGTCCTTGCGGTAAAAAGCGTTATTGAATTTTATATTTGAAACAAGCGCGTACGCTTTATCAATCGCATTTTCAAGCGTATCGGCAACCGCCGTAGCTCCGAGAACACGGCCCCCGGCAGTCAGAACCTTTCCGTTTTCAAGCTTTGCACCCGCAACGTAAACCTCTCCGTCCGCTTTTTCCGGAAGCGTAATTTCAAATCCGGTCAGATAGCTCTGCGGATATCCGTTAGATGCCATTACAACGCAGCAAGCGGATTTGTCGGAGAATTTTACGTCCTCCGGCTTTAACGTTTCATTAGTTACTGCCTGCATAACGGTAAGGAGGTCGGACTCAAGGAGAGGAAGCACAACCTGTGTTTCGGGATCTCCGAAACGGCAGTTATATTCGATAACCTTAGGTCCCTTCGGGGTAAGCATAAGTCCGAAATAAAGACAGCCCTTAAACGGTCTTCCCTCTGCTTTCATAGCATTTATTGTCGGAATAAATATCGTTTCCATACAAATATCGGCTATTTCCTTGGTATAATACGGGTTCGGAGCTATGGTTCCCATACCGCCCGTATTAAGTCCTGTATCGTTATCTCCCGCTCTCTTGTGGTCCATAGATGAAATCATAGGCACCACGGTTTTTCCGTCGGTAAACGATAAAACGGAAACCTCAGGACCGGTCAGAAACTCCTCAATAACGATTTTGTTTCCACTGCTACCGAATATTTTATCCTGCATTATAGAGCGAACTGCATCAAGAGCGTCCTCTCTGGTTTCAGCTATTATTACTCCCTTGCCCAGCGCAAGTCCGTCAGCCTTAATAACCGTCGGAAGCGGAGCGGTCATAAGATACTTTTCAGCCTCCTCGGGAGATTCAAATACCTCGTACTCTGCGGTAGGTATTCCGTATTTTTTCATAAGATTTTTTGAAAAAACCTTGCTTCCCTCTATTATCGCAGCGTTTGCCGTAGGACCAAAGCAAGGAATCCCTACCTTGTTTAGCGCGTCAACAGCGCCGAGAACGAGCGGATCGTCGGGAGCGACAACCGCGTAGGAAATACCGGTACTCGTTGCAAATTCAACTATTTTATCAATTTCCTTTGCGCCAATCGGAACACAGGTAGCATCATTACACATTCCTCCGTTTCCGGGAAGCGCGAAAATTTCGGTTACATCTTTGTTAAGCTTAAGTTTCTTTATGATAGCATGCTCTCGCCCGCCACCGCCGACAACCATTATTTTCATAGGTTATTCTCCGTTTTTTGATATTTTAATTAAAATTACGTCAAAATAATTCTTTAAAGCGTATATTTCCCTGAAAAACACAGGTAAAAAACGCAAAATTATAGCTCTTTAGCATTAAAAAGCATATAGGGAGCGCTGTAAATAAACCTTAAATTACTTGCTTAGATTTAAAAATTAATGATGGAACAGTCTCATTCCGGTAAATGCCATAACCATTCCGTATTTATTACAGGTATCAATTACAACGTCGTCTCTTATAGAACCGCCGGGCTCGGCAATGTACGAAACGCCGCTCTTATGAGCTCTTTCGATATTGTCTCCAAACGGGAAAAACGCGTCTGAACCGAGCGCAACACCGCTTATGGAAGCAAGATACTCCTTAGCTTCAGCGTCGGTAAGCGGCTCCGGTCTCGTTTTAAAGTACTTCTGCCAATTACCCTCTGCGCAAACGTCCTCTTCGTTCTTATTTATATAACCGTCTATAACGTTATCTCTGTCAGGTCTTCCGAGCGTATCAAGGAAAGGAAGATTTAAAACCTTGTCGTGCTGACGAAGGAACCAAGTATCTGCCTTGCTGCCCGCAAGTCTCGTGCAGTGGATTCTGGACTGCTGACCTGCTCCTACTCCTATTGCCTGACCGTCGTAGGCAAAGCAAACGGAGTTAGACTGCGTATATTTTAATGTAATAAGGGAGATTATAAGGTCTCTCTTTGCGCTGTCGGGAAGCTCTTTATTTTCGGTTACGAGATTTGTAAGAAGTGCCTCGTTAATTTCGAAGTTATTTCTTCCCTGCTCAAAGGTTATACCGAAAACCTGCTTAGTCTCTATCGGTGCGGGAACGTAGCTCGGATCTATCTCGATAATATTATAGTTTCCGTTACGCTTTGTTTTAAGAATTTCAAGCGCCTCGGGATGGTATCCCGGAGCAATAACTCCGTCGGAAACCTCGCGTTTAATAAGCTTTGCCGTGGTTACGTCGCAAACGTCGGAAAGGGCAACGAAATCACCAAACGAGCACATTCTGTCGGTTCCTCTCGCTCTTGCGTATGCACAGGCAAGCGGAGACTCGTCAAGCTCCTTAACGTCATCTGCAAAGCAAGCCTTTTTAAGCTTTTCGGGAAGCGGTATGCCGACAGCGGCAGACGTGGGGCTAACGTGCTTAAACGAGGTTGCCGCAGGAAGTCCGAGCGCCTCTTTAAGCTCCTTTACAAGCTGCCACGCGTTAAAAGCATCGAGGAAATTTATGTATCCCGGTCTTCCGGAAAGTATCTTTATCGGAAGAACACCGTTTTCAATATATATTTTAGAAGGCTTCTGGTTGGGATTACAGCCGTATTTAAGTTCAAATGAATTCATTTTCAGATAATTCCTTTCTTTTACTGTGTCGGATTACCGATTTTAGTATTATTTTACTCGTTATCGTTACTTACCTGGCTACATATAGGACATTCGTTCTCGTACAGTATATAAGTTCCCTCGGAGAGGAAAAGCGTTCCTACCTCCTTGGTTTTTACCTCAATACCCGTTTCGCTGTTATTCCACGTTTCTACCGTATAACAGGCGGTATGGTGATATGTGTCAATATGTACTCCGCAAAAGGTGTAATTTCCGAATCCGAGATTCATATTTCCGCAGCTTGCCAATATTAAGCAAAGCGATAATATTAACGTTAAAATTAGCTTTTTCATTACTTTGCTTCTCCTTTTCAAAAGCTTTACCGTTCGGTACATTAATCAAAAAAGCTTATTTGTTTTTATTAATTAATTTCTCGGTTATGCTTCCGTCCTCAAGGCTGGTATAACGGACGTAAAGAGAAATTTTGTTATTTTCGTTAAGATTATTCCAAATATCTGCGGCAAACGCCTCTATATCATTCGGAATAGAGACTCTTTCAGGCTCTCCCTGGAAGGTCGGTATGGGATTACCGTCGGTTACGTAGGTATGTATAAAGTGGCCGAGTCCTGCCTTGGAGGGGTAATCAAACGTATATCTTGCGCAATCGCTTCCCTCTGCGTCAAGGCTTTTAAGAATACTCATTTTATAAGCGAAATCTTTATCGTCAAATGTAATCATACCGCTTATTCTGGGTGTAAAGTTCGGGAAGTCCGGCTCAAAGGCTCTTGTTTTGAGAGACTCAGAAAAGCACTTTCCCTTAGAAATAAAGTCGTAAATCGTATCGGTCTGATCGCCATTGGTAACAATAAGCTTATTTTCAAAGCTTCTTACCGCGGCATAAATGATAAGAGATGGATCCTCTACCTTAGATGCGTCAAACGGCTCCGTGAAGACCTCTCCGTTTTTAACGGTAAAAACACGGTTTCTGCTGTTTTCGCTTCTACCCATTATAAAATAAGCGCTGACAGCGTTCTTTCCGTCCTCGGTCTTTCCGAGAACTATTCCGCGTCCGACGTACGGATTACCGCTTATTCTCTCGCCTATCGTTTTAACCTCGTATATATTCATACCTGCAATTTCCTTTCATTAAGGCTACTATTTATTATTAATAATATTACCTGCAACAAGCTCTGCGGCTCTCGGAAGCAGTATCCACTCCGCCTCCGTCATTACTCTTTTCTGGAGAACCTCGGGGGTATCTCCGGGAAGAATATCAACCGCCTTTTGAAGTATAATCTCGCCGCCGTCTGCTATCTCGTTAACGTAATGAACGGTTGCTCCCGTTACCTTTACGCCGTAAGACAGCGCCGCCTCGTGTACCTTAAGTCCATAAAAGCCTTCTCCACAAAATGACGGAATAAGCGACGGATGCACATTAAGTATGCGTTTAGGATAACGCGACGTGAATTTTTCGCTGAGAATAGACATAAATCCGGCTAAAATTATCATATCAATACCGGCTTCTGTCAGCTTCTCTATTATCTTTTCTTCAAACTCCTCTTTATCCGCACACTCTTTTTTAAGCACAACCGAGGTTTTTATCCCCGCGTTTTCTGCGCGCGTTAAAGCATAGGCGTCAGCCTTGTTTGAAATAACAAGGCTTATCTCGCCACTTTTTATTATTCCGCTTTTCTCTGCGTCAATAAGAGCCTGAAGATTAGTTCCGCCGCCCGAAACGAGAACGGCTATTTTTGCTTTTTTTAGCATATCGTTACCTTTTCCTCGGAAGCGACTATTTCACCCATTATGTAAGCGTCCTCGCCGTTTGCCTTAAGAACCTCGATAGCCTTGTCAGCCTCGTCCTTCTTAACGACAATGCTCATACCAACACCCATATTAAAGGTGTTGAACATATCTCTTTCCGGAATATTACCGGTCTTAGCGATTAACTCAAATATAGGAAGAATATCAAGAGACTTGCGGTCAATCTTAGCTCCAAGTCCGTCGGGAAGGCTTCTCGGAATGTTTTCGTAGAATCCGCCGCCGGTGATATGAGATACGGAACGAACCGTAACCTTGTCAATAAGGTCAAGAACAGGCTTAACGTATATTCTGGTAGGTGTAAGAAGCGTCTCGCCTATACATTTTCCGCCAAGCTCCGCAACAGGAGCGGTAATATTCTTATCCCCTACTCCGAATACCTTACGAACGAGCGAAAAGCCGTTTGAGTGAACGCCACTTGATTTTAATGCAACGATAACGTCGCCTGCCTGCATAGTCTTAGGATTAAGAATCTTCGACTTATCAACGACACCGACGGAAAATCCCGCAAGGTCGTACTCGTCTATCGGATAGAATCCGGGCATTTCAGCAGTTTCTCCGCCGATAAGAGCCGAACCGCTCTGTACACAGCCTTCACTTACGCCTGCTACGATAGAAGCTATTTTTTCAGGAACATTTTTTCCGCAAGCAATGTAGTCAAGGAAGAAAAGGGGCTTAGCTCCGCAGCAAATAACGTCGTTTACGCACATAGCAACACAGTCGATACCGACAGTATCGTGCTTGTCCATTACAAACGCAAGCTTAAGCTTTGTTCCTACTCCGTCGGTTCCGCTTACGAGAACAGGTCTTTCCATTCCCTTAACGTCAAGCTCGAAAAGTCCTCCGAAGCCTCCGACGTCGGAGCAAACACCCGACGTAACAGTTCTTGCAATATGCGCCTTCATAAGCTCAACAGCCTTATATCCGGCAGTAATATCAACGCCAGCAGCGGCGTAGCTCTCAGATTTTGAATTTAACATAACTAATGTCCTTTCTATAATTATACGGTATTCGGGGGTGCCCGTTATTTTAAAATTTAACCTTTTCCGTTCCAGCAATAGGTACAAACCTTACACGGCTCAACCCCTATCGCCGTAAGCATTCCTTCAAGCGTCTGGTATTCAAGCGAGTCAAAGTGCATTTTCTCGCATATCGCCTTTCTGAATGCCTGTCCGCGCTCAGTCGCACCGTCGCAGTATTCGTCTATGTGCTCAAATCCCTTTTTCCCCTCAAGCTCCATTATGATCTTTCTTCCGAGAAGCTCCATGTCAGAGGTGTTTCTTGTGAAATTAAGGTATTTACAGCCGTACATTATCGGAGGGCAAGCAGAACGGATATGAACCGATTTCGCTCCGCATTCATAGAGAAAATCAACCGTTTCACGAAGCTGAGTTCCTCTTACGATGCTGTCGTCAACAAACAGAAGGTCTTTACCCTCAATAAGCTCGGTAATCGGGATCTGCTTCATTTTTGCGATTTTGTTACGCTCCTCCTGATTGGTGGGAATAAAGCTTCTTGCCCAAGCGGGAGTATATTTTATAAACGGTCTCGCAAGAGGCTTTCCGCAGCCATACGCGTATCCTATCGCGTGAGGTGTTCCCGAATCCGGAACTCCGCAAACGTAATCAACGTCCGGAAGCGTTCCGTTCTTCGCTTCCTGCTCTGCCATAATCTTGCCGTTTTTAACACGCATCACCTCAACGTTTACGCCTTCATAAGAAGCGTTGGGGAAGCCGTAATACGTCCAGAGGAACGCGCATATCTTCATTTCATCGCGTCCCGACTCAAGAACGTTAAGCCTCGTCGTTGACATTTCAACTATCTCGCCCGATTTAAGCTCCTTATAATCCTTGAACCCAAGCTTTTTGTAAGCAAAGGACTCAAATGAAACACAAAATCCGTGATCGTTCTTACCGATACTTACGGGAAGCCTTCCGTGTTTATCTCTCGCCGCTACCAGATTTCCGTCGTCTTTCAGGATAAGAATAGACGCGGAGCCTTCAATGTTATCCTGCGCAAACTTAATCCCCTCGGTAAGAGTAGGCTTTTGCTCGATAAGAGCGGCGATTATTTCCGCCGAGTTTACCCTGTTTCCACCTATACTTTGAAGAATTCCAAAGTTATTTTTCAGATAACGATCAACTATTTCGTCGCTATTTGATATATAACCTACAAGGGTAATAGCGTAGATTCCGAATTTAGATTTGATAAGGAGCGGAAGCGGATCGGAGTCGCTTATACAGCCTATACAAGCTCTTCCGTGAAGTCTTGCCGCAACGTTATCAAACTTAGTTCTGAAGGGAGAATTTTCAATGTTATGAATTTCCGACTTAAATCCAAACGCATCGTCATAAGCCGCCATTCCTCCTCTGGCTTTACCGAGGTGAGAGTGGTAGTCAACTCCGAAAAATACGTCCTGAACGCAGTCTTTATCACTTGTTATACCAAAAAAACCGCCCATTTATTACCTCCAAAGATTTGTATTGGTATAAATTAAGCGAAAAACAGCTCGGAAAGCGTCATAGGATCAATGTACTCGCCGTCCTTGTAAACACGCATATTTCCGGAAGCTATTTCATCGATGAGTATTACTTCGTTTCCGTCGTAACCGAACTCAAACTTTATATCGTAAAGAACAAGTCCCTTTTCCTTAAGATCGTCGGCAACAATCTTTGTAATCTGCTGAGTCATAGCCTTGGTAGCGTCATACTGCTCCGCGCTCATTACTCCGAGGTCGATAAGTCCGTCCTTAGTTACCAGCGGATCGCCCTTCTCGTCGTTTTTGAAGGTCATCTCAACGTAGGAAGGAAGGTCTGCGCCCTCTTCGATATAATCGCTGTATCTGCGGAAGAAGCTTCCGACAGCCTTGTTTCTGCAGATAACCTCAAGTCCCTTACCAAACGGCTTCGCGGGGATAACCTCCATAGTGGTATCGTCAAGGTTAGCGCTGATATAGTGTGTCTTTATGCCTGCTTCCTTAAGCTTTTCGAAGAAATAAACAGACATTTTAAGGTTAACGTCGCCAACGCCCTCAATGGTAAGACCTACCGAGTTTTCTCCGGGATCGAATTTACCGTCTTTACCGGTGCAGTCATCCTTAAACTTTAAAAGATAGTTTCCGTTTTCAAGTGCGAATACGTCCTTTGTTTTTCCTACATAAACCAGTTTTTTGCTCATTTTCTTTACCTCTTTACATTTATATTATATTTAATTATTTACTGAGTTTTGATACGAGAGCCGCGTCCTTTTCAAGAACCTTAGACTTATCGGCTGCTCTCTTTTTATCCAAAGCCTCCGCTAAAGCCGCGTCGTTTATCGCGAGCATCTGGAGACATAAAAGAGCGGCATTGGCTGCGCCGTTAACTGCAACCGTTGCTACCGGTATTCCCGTAGGCATCTGTACAGTTGATAAAAGCGCGTCAATACCGCCAAGATTTCCGGAGGATACGGGTATTCCGACAACCGGAAGCGTTGTGTTTGCAGCAATAGCTCCCGCAAGATGAGCTGCCATACCTGCAGCCGCAATGATAGCACCGAATCCGTTTTCGCGCGCAGTTCTCGTAAACTCTGCCGCTTCAACAGGGGTTCTGTGCGCAGAAAAAACGTGCGCCTCATACGGCACGCCGAATACTACCAAAACGTTAATTCCTTTTTCAACGATCGGTAAATCGCTCTCGCTTCCCATAATGATAGCAATTTTTTTCATAACCTTTGCTCCCTTTAAAATAAATTTAAACATTTTTATTATAAATAAAAGTTCCTAAATATTATATCATATATTATACTGTTAGTCAAGGGCTTTTTCACAAAAAATTGTCTTTTACGACAATATTTTATACAGATAATTTATTCCAAAAGGACAGAAATATATTTGCTTCATTTTACATCGGCAAACAAGTGTATTTTAATACAGTGTTTATTCACTTTGTATTCTTAAATACATAGCGCCTCATACATCCAAAAAACTTTAAACTAAACATAAAAATCCGGGCGAAACTTATTCGCTCGGATTTAATTTAAAGTAAAACGTAAGCTTAACAAATCGCCGCGTTAAAGCTTATCTTCCGCCGCGTCCGCCTCCTCCTCCGCCTCTACTACCGCTACCGGAGGAGCTTGATTTTATAACCTGAACAGTTACGAATTTCGTTATAAAATCGTCTCTGCGCAGGTTTAGGTCAAGTCTTGCAAATCTGTTAAGCGGATATTTTTCGGATCGTGATTTTCTCTTATATGAATATACCGTACAAGAGACAAAAATCAAAATAATTATTCCGATAGTTACCGACGAGCCTATTACAAACCCACTGACGTTCGGGCGGCAGGCTTTCTCACAAAGCTCTATACACGCTATCGCTCCGCTCTTATAGTTACCTCTCTTAATATTGTTGTAAACAGAGGGAGCATCAAGGATTTCATTATATTCGTCGTCGCTTATTTTAGAATAGCATTTTCCGTACGGATAAATATTATAGTTGCGATTTTGATTATCGTTTATAATAAGCACTATCACGTCGCCGCTTATGCCGTATTCTCTAAGAAAGTCGTCTCCGTCGTAACCTGTCGAAATATTATTTCTCGCGGTTACCACGTAAACGGAAGCGTAGCTGTCAGCATAAAATCTTCTCGCCGCATCTTCTATTTCCGCTATTTCGATGTCGGTAAAAGCTCCTACTCTGTCATATACTACCTTTTCCTGCTTTTCTGCTCTCGAATAGATGGGCAACGAAAACAATGCGAATACCGTAACAAAAAATATCAGGAGAGATAAATACCTTTTCATAAGATTATACCTCCTATTATAGCGGCAATTCCCATAAGCACGGCGAGGAGTCCCGCGGCGGCGAACGAAAGCTTTTTTATACATATAGGAAGCTCTCCGTAGATTTTCCCCGTATAGCCGTTCATTGCATAAGTATACATTTTTTTCTTGGTCCTGTAATTAAGTATCCATATTGGCATAAGAGAATATTCCCAGTGGCTCTGACGGATAAAAAGCCGGTTTTGTCTTACCGAAACCGAAGCGTAGCCGCCTATTGTGTCTTTAAGAAGCGTCGAAGCGTAGCCGTCCATTCTTGCTTTTACCTCTCCGGAAAGTCTTTCGCGTCCGATATTTCTCTTTTTAGCGGAAAAACCGGAAAGATAAGACATATCAAACGGGGTAAGCGACTCTGAAGGGTAAGGAAGCACTCCTTCAAGCATCTCCTTATCCTCCTCCGAAATAGCCGAGGTTACAATATCCTCAAAATGTATATAACCCGCTCTTTCGACACGGTATTTTGACGTTTCGGTATATCTCTTGTTCCCTACGCGCCATGTTCTGACCTTTGTCGCGTCTGCGCTGAGCGAGGCATCGGTATCGGCATCTGTTACCCAAAACGGATAATAAACCCCGGAAATCTTTTCTGCGCGCTTCTTTTCGGCAAAGCCTTTCGGTAAAAACCATCTTTTTTTGGTAAATTCGAGAAATCTGTTTTCTGCCTCCTCCTTACCGTACTTAAACGGTATTATCTTGTCTGGCTTCATCTGTCCCGAAAGCTTGCCTTTAAGTATAACGGGGCTTTCACAGTAAATACAAATTCCGGCAACCGTGCTGTCGGGAACGGTAATCTCGGCTCCGCAGTTGGTACACTCGTAGTCGTTCATATGCTCGCAGTAATCGGCGTTTTCTCTATCTCTCTTTTCGGCTTCTACATCTCCGCCGCGAGAAATAATTTCCTCATTTGTAAACTCCGACTCACAAAACTCACAGCAAAGCTTCTGCTTATCCGCGTTAAAATAAAGCTCCGCGCCACAGCTTGGACAGTTATATGTAACGGTTATTGCATCCATAATACCTTTACCTCAAAACAAAACTTCTATCATAATTTTATCATATAAAAAGCTTTTTTGCAATAATTTACTTAAATATTTTTTCTTTATTCACTATTTTAATCTAAATATGTGATATAATTATATTAATGAAAGGAGTAACACGCTAAATGTTTTACTTTGATTACACCTATCTTATTATACTCCCCGCGTTTATTTTTGCTCTTTGGGCAAGCGCGAGGGTAAGTAGCACCTTTAAAAAATACAGTAAGCTATACTGCAAAAGCGGATATACCGGAGCAATGGCGGCAAGAACCGTCCTTGACCGTAACGGCCTCTATGACGTTCGCATCGAGCATGTTCAGGGGCATCTGAGCGACCACTACGATCCGAGAGACAACGTAATAAGGCTTTCCGATTCGGTTTATAATTCAACGTCAGCCGCCGCGATAGGAGTCGCCTGCCACGAGGCGGGACACGCCGTTCAGCACGCTGAAAATTACCTTCCGATTAAAATCCGCGGGGCGCTCGTTCCGATAACTAATTTCGGCTCACAGATTGGAATATGGCTCTTTTTCATAGGAGTTCTTTTAACCTATTTTTCGGAAACCTTTGTTCTTCTCGCCTACGTTGGAGTAGCGCTCTTCTCTTTCACCGCTCTTTTTCAGCTTGTAACGCTCCCAACGGAGTTTAATGCAAGTAACAGAGCTATTAAAGCAATACGGCAGGCGGGTATTCTCGACAGCGAAGCCGAGAACGGCGCGAAAAAGGTTTTGAGCGCCGCAGCTCTTACCTACGTTGCTGCTCTTGCGGTATCGCTTAGTCAGATATTCAGACTTCTTTTAATTCTTGCGGGCAGCCGCAGACGTAACGACTGATATTTTAAAAGTCAATTAAATGGAATTTTCAAGTCCAAATTCAGTATTTAAGGAGAAAAATATGGATTTTTTAACACTTGCGAGAGAAAGATATTCCCTCAGAAGCTTTGACGGACGTCCCCTTAGCGACGGAGATATTTCAAAAATTCTTACCGCGGCAAAGCTTGCGCCTACCGCTAAAAATCAACAGCCGCAAAAAATATTCGTTTTAAAAAGCGACAAAGCAATAGCAAAGCTTAACGAATGTACCAAATGCGGCTTTGGATGTAAAACGGCTTTTCTTATCTGCTATGATAAGGATTTAAGCTGGAAGCGTTCCTTCGACGGCGCAGATGCCGGCTTTGTTGACACAGCGATAATCGTTACTCATATGACGCTTGCCGCTGCGGATATCGGTGCCGGAAGCACCATTGTTATGGCTTACAATGCCGAAAAGGCAATAGACTTATTCGAGCTTCCCGAAAACCTTGTTCCCGTCTGTTTTCTCGTCGCGGGATACCCGTCGGACGACGCCGTGCCTAACGAGAGACATAGCATAAGAAAAAACGTAGAGGAATTCACCTCTTTCATTTAATTATCAGTACTAAACCAAAACAATAAAAAGAGAAAATTTCAGCTGAAATTTTCTCTTTTTTCTTTGTTAGTCAACGCGGTTTCGTATCTCTCCGCTAAAAAAAGCTTCTATATTCTTTACCATTTCACCGAGAAGCCTTACCCTTGATTCATAGGCTCCCCAAGCGTTATGCGGTGTAAAAATAACGTTTTTATAATCTTTCAGTCGGTTATACGGAGAGAAAGACGACATAGGCTCAACTGAATACACGTCGGTTGCAAGTCCCTTTATTACTCCATTCTCAACCGCCTTTACTACCGCTTCCTCGTCAAACACCGCTCCGCGAGCCGTATTGACAAGAATAAGTCCTTTTTTAACTCCCGAAAGCACCTTTTCGTTTACCGAGCCTCGCGTTTCGTCATTAAGCGGAGTGTGTACCGAAATAATATCTGATTTTTCAAAAAGCTCGGAAAGGGAAACGCATTCGACCTCCTTTTCAGGAGTTCTTTTACATACGATTATCCTGCAACCGAGGGCCTTTGCCACCGAGGCAACCTTTTTCCCGATATTTCCGTATCCGTATATTCCCCACGTCTTTCCGCTAAGCTCGTAAATTACCGGCGTAAGGCAGTTCTGCACTCCGCTTTCGGTATATTTACCGCTTTTACAGTATTCGTCGTACTCGTTCAAATGACAGGCAAGCGAAAGCGCAAGGCTTACCGTAAGCTGAGCCACGGAATCGGTGGAATAGCCCTTGACGTTACATACGGCTATTCCTTTTTTTCTTGCGTATTCAAGGTCAACGTTATCAAAACCCGTGGCGGCAATACATATAAGCTTTAAATTTTTAGCGCCCGAAAGGTTGTTTTCGTTAAGCTTTACCTTATTAATCACAACGACGTCGGCATTTTTTATCCTCTCTCCGACATCCTCTGCCGCGGTAGCTTTATATACCGTTTTATCACCGACGCAGTCAAAAGCGCTTAAGTCGAGGTCATCTCCGAGCGTTCCCGCGTCAAGCAGAACTATATTCATTTAATTTACTCCTTAATTAATATTTTTACCTGACCGTTTCGTAGATAAGCGGCGTTTTTTCTGCCTTTTTATCCGTTATAAAGGTGGAAGCGGTAAGCTTTTCAAGTGATTTTTCAAATAAGCTTTCATTATTTGCATATAAGGAAGCTATCACCTCTCCCTTACTGACGTAATCGCCCGTCTTTTTATGCAGAATAATTCCCGCCGTGCTGTCAACCGCGTCGTCCTTTTTATTTCTTCCGGCGCCGAGAAGGAGCGCCGCTGCGCCATACCCTTCCGTATCAACCGAGGTTATATAACCGTCAAGAGGAGCGAAAAAATCACGTTTAAGCTTTGCCTTCGGGAATTTATCGGTATTATCTATAACACTTACATCTCCACCCTGCGCTTTTACCATCTTTATAAAGGTTTCAAGCGCTTTTCCGCTCTCTATCGCGTCTTTAACAAGCCTCTCGCATTCCTCATAGCTTCCTTTTTCCGCAAGGTACAGTATGTTAGCTGAAAGCGCGACTGAAAGCTCGGTAAGGTCGCCGGGGCCTTTTCCTTTAAGCGTTTCAATAGCCTCAATAACCTCAAGAGAGTTTCCGATAGTGTTTCCGAGCGGAGTATTCATATCGGTTATAAGTGCTACTATCTTTTTCCCCGCTCTTTTTCCGATGTCAACCATCATTTCTGCAAGAGCTCGACTATCGGAAAGCGATTTCATAAATGCTCCGCTTCCAGTTTTTACGTCAAGAACGATACAGTCGTCGTCAGCCGCAAGCTTTTTTCCCATTATGCTTGACGCAATAAGCGGCAGGCTGTCAACCGTTGCCGTTACGTCCCGAAGGGCGTAAAGAAGCTTGTCTGCCGGCGCAAGAGACGCGCTCTGTCCTACCACAGCTATTCCCGTCTCGTTTACTGTTTTTGTAAACTGCTCTCCTGAAAGCTCGGTGTTAAATCCGGGTATCGCCTCAAGCTTATCAACCGTACCGCCTGTATGACCGAGTCCTCTGCCGCTCATTTTCGCTACGGTAACTCCGAGAGACGCTACTGTCGGGGCAACGACGAGTGTCGTTTTATCACCGACTCCGCCCGTTGAATGCTTATCCGCTTTTATACCCTTTATTCCCGTAAGAGACAGCTTTTCTCCCGAATCACAGATCGCCTTGGTTAAGAAAAAGGTTTCCTCATCTGTCATTCCCTTAAAAAATATAGCCATACAAAGCGCCGATACCTGATAATCGGGTATATCGCCTTTAACGTATCCGTCTATAAAAGCAAAAATCTCGTCCTTGGTAAGAACACCGCCGTCTCTTTTCCTCTTGATTACGTCGTACATTCTCATTATTTTGTACCTCTAAGCAAAAATAATTTATTAAATTCTTATTTCAGCATAAAATCTGACAAGAAATACGTCTTATAAAACAGAGCTGTTAAACGAAAACGGCAAAATTTCTCTAAGCGTATATTCCTTAATTTCGTTTTCGTCTTTAAGTATTATCTTAAAATCTTCGCTGCAAAACTCCGACATTACCTGACGGCAGGCTCCGCACGGATAGGAAATCACGGTATTTTCGCCGTCTTTTCCACCAACAATGGCTATTTTTGAGAAATTCTTTTCTCCCTCGCTTACCGCCTTAAAAAATGCCGTTCTTTCGGCGCAAACGGTTTCGCCGTATGAGGAGTTTTCAATATTACAGCCTGTGTAAGTCTTGCCGCTTTCCGTTAAAAGCGCGGCGCCTACCCTAAAATTCGAATACGGCGCGTAGGCATTTTCCCTTGCCTGCATAGCAAGAGCAGTTAATTTTTCGTTTGTCATCATAAATTATTCCTTAATTACCTTTTTATAAAAGCTTTCACCGACCGTTTTTCCCTTATCAAGTCCGAAAATATCAAGAACCGTGGCGGAAATGTCGGAAAAGCTCTCGCGAGTGCCGAGATTAACTCCGTTTTTAACTCCATTTCCGTAAATGAGCATCGGGGCATACTCTCTTGAATGGTCGGTTGACGGAGTTGACGGATCACAGCCGTGATCAGCGGTTATTATCAAAATATCCTTTTCTTTTAACTCCGTGAGTATCTCTCCAAGCTTTTCATCAAACTCACTTATCGCGTTTGCGTAGCCTTTAACGTCGTTTCTGTGTCCGTAAACGCTGTCAAAATCTACGAGATTAACAAAAAGCAGTCCGGAAAAGTCTCTTTTCATAATCGAAAGCGTCTTTTCAAGCCCATCAAGGTTATTTTTTGTCGGATTACCTTCGGTAACGCCCTCTCCGGCAAAAATATCGTTGATTTTTCCTACCGAAATGACGGAAAAGCCATTGCCTTCAAGTATATTAAGCATAGTTTCACTCGGAGGTGTAAGGGAATAGTCGTGTCGAAGCGCCGTTCTCTTGAAAGGATACTCTCCCGTAAACGGTCTTGCTATAACTCTGCCAACAGCGTGCTCGCCCCTTAACATTTCTCTCGCAATCTCGCAGTAGCGGTAAAGCTCCTCGGTGGGAACCACTCCGTCGTGCGCCGCAATTTGAAAAACACTGTCTGACGAGGTATATACTATAAGCGCACCGGTTTCAATATGCTTACGACCGTAGTCTTTTATTACCTCTGTTCCCGAATACGGTTTATTACAAAGCACCTTTCGTCCCGTTTTTTCGGTAAACTTATCAATAATTTCCTTTGGAAAGCCGTTTTCGTAGGTCGGAAGCGGCTTTTTTGAAATCAGTCCAGCTATTTCCCAATGTCCTACCGTCGTGTCCTTGCCAGCCGATTTCTCCGACATTTTAGCAAAGCAGGCAAGAGGCTTTTCTACTCCGCCCGAAAATCCGTCGATATTAAAAAGACCGAGTTTTTTTAAATTTGGCGCGTCAAAAGACGGGTGAGAAGATATTGCCTTTAACGTGTTACTCCCCTCATCGTTCCAATCCGGTGCATCGGGAAGCGCTCCGATACCAAGACTGTCAAGCACAATTAAAATTACTCTTTTTTCCATAAAACCCTCAAAAAGAATATTTTTTAAGCAATAGTCAGCGCAATTTCCATCATTTTGGTAAAGGAAAGCTGTCTTTCCTCAGCCGTGGTGTTTTCCTCTGGATAAATAAAGGAATCGCTTACCGTACAGATACAGAGCGCCTTTTTCCCTGCTCTTGCGGCGTTGCAGTAAAGCGCCGCGGATTCCATTTCAACGCCTAAAACACCCATTTTTGCCCACTCCATTCCCGAATTTGAATCATCGTAGAAGGTGTCCGAGGAAAGAATATTGCCTACCCTATAATTAACACCGAGCCTTTCGCATTCCGCAGCGGATTTTTTTACAAGATTAAAATCGGCAATAGGACAAAACGTGCCGGGCAGACGGTACTGCGAGGCGTAATTTCCGTTTGTACAAGCGCCCATCGCTATTATAATGTCTCTTGCGTGAAGTTCGGGAGAAAAAGATCCGCAGGAGCCTACTCTGATTATACTTTCAACACCGTAAAAGTTATAAAGCTCGTAGGAGTATATGCCTATCGACGGCTGTCCCATTCCCGATGCCATTACAGAGACCTTTTTGCCCTTATATTCTCCCGTATATCCCTGAACACCGCGCACGTTATTAACGAGAACTGCGTTTTCAAGATAGGTTTCAGCGATAAATTTCGCGCGGAGCGGATCTCCCGGCATCAAAACCGTTTTTGCAAAATCGCCCGGAGCGGCGGAATTATGCGGTGTATTCTTAATCATAACGTTAATTCCTTTCTTAATATGAAGTTTTATCTTCGCTCTCCTTTATATTCTTTACAAGCTTTACTACCTTGCTTGTTCCGAGTCTGTCGGCTCCGAGAGCAATAAAATCCTCCGCATCTTTAAGCGAGGAAATACCTCCCGCCGCCTTAACTCTAACATTTTCGCCGACGTTTTCTCTCATAAGCTTGACAGCCTCTCTCGTTGCGCCGGCGGTAGAAAAGCCGGTCGAGGTTTTAATAAAGTCGGCGCCCGACTCGGTAACCGTTTCACACATTTTTATTATTTCACTCTCGGTAAGCTGACAGGTTTCTATAATCACCTTTAATATTTTATCGCCGCACACTTTTTTAAGTGCGAAAAGCTCGGTAAGGATTAAATCGTATCTTTTGTCCTTTAAATGTCCGAGATTAATAACGGTATCTATCTCATCAGCGCCGTTTTTAATGGCGTTTTCCGCCTCAAAGCATTTAACCTCAGTAGTATTATATCCGTTCGGAAAGCCTATTACCGTACATATTTTAAGCTTTTCTCCCACGTACTGCCTTGCCTCTTTAACGTAGGACGGCGGAATACAGACCGAAGCCGTTTTATACTTTACTGCCTCGTCGCATATCGCTTTTATTTCGTTATAGGTTGCCGTGGTTTTCAGCAGCGTATGATCGCATTTTGAAAGTATTTCATTAATATTCATTCTCTCTACCCTCTTTCTAATTTTATTTTACCAAAAAATATAAAAAAATGCAATATCTAATTTGAATTTAAATAAAAAAAGAAGGCGTTTCACCGCCAGCTAAAATAATAGCCGAAAGTGGGGTCTCACTCTGCCCCTTGGTGAAATACCTTCTGTGAACATTATATACCAAAATTCTAAAAAAAGCAACCCTTTAAACCAATTTTTTAAAAAGCGGATACACTACCGCAAAAGGTAACGTATCCGCTTTATTTTTATAAAAAATTATCTCTGAACTCTTGCGCCCTTACCGCCGATAATGTTCTCAACCTCTTTAAGAGATGCCATAGAGGTGTCTCCGGGGGTTGTCATAGCAAGCGCGCCGTGAGCGATACCGTAGTTTACCGCCTCGGATGCGGGCTTTCCGCTCATAAGACCGTAGATAAGTCCGGACGCAAAGCTGTCTCCACCGCCGACTCTGTCGAGAATTTCAAGTCCGGGAAGCTCTATTCCCTTGTGAATCTGACCGTCTGCCCAGCAGATAGCGCTCCAGTCGTTTACGGTAGCCGTCTTAACGGTTCTGAGGGTGGTAGCAACAACCTTGAAGTTCGGGTAAATCTTGGTTGCTGCCTCAATCATCTTGAAATAACCGTCGATGTTAAGCTTTTTAAGGTCTCCGTCGTTTCCTTCAACCTCAAGTCCGAGACATGCAGTGAAGTCCTCCTCGTTACCTATCATAACGTCGATATATTTCGCAATTTCCTTATTTACCTCCTGAGCCTTTGCCTGACCGCCGATGCCCTTCCAGAGAGACGGACGGTAGTTAAGGTCATAGGAAACTACGGTTCCGTACTTCTTAGCTGCTTTAACAGCCTCGATAACGACCTCTGCCGCGGTTTCGCTGAGAGCCGCGAAAATTCCGCCGGTATGGAGCCAACGTACTCCGAGGGTACCGAATATGTAATCCCAATCTATATCACCGGGTTTAAGCTTCGACGCCGCGGTGTTTCCTCTGTCGGATACTCCGACAGCTCCTCTTATGCCGTATCCTCTTTCGGTAAAGTTAATGCCGTTACGTACCGCTCTTCCTATTCCGTCGTAGGGCATCCATTTAATGAGAGAGGTGTCAACTCCGCCCTGTAAAATAAAGTCCTCAAGAAGGTAGCCGAGCTCGTTCTCCGCAAAAGCGGTTACAACGCCTGTTTTCATACCGAAGCAACGGCGAAGTCCACGAGCAACGTTATACTCACCGCCGCCCTCCCATGCGCGGAAGGAACGGGCGCACTTTATACGTCCTTCTCCGGGATCAAGTCTAAGCATAATCTCGCCAAGCGAAATTTCGTCAAAAGCACAGCTTTCCTTAGGTCTTAATTTTAAATCCATTTTTGTTTCCCCCTGAAGTATTATATATTTTAAAAATTCCGTTAAGAAAATTACTGAACCGCCACGTTTTTTCAAAAGAAAATGCCGTCTTTGCGGTAAAAATAACCGTCATAACGCAGTATATTAGCATTATATCACAGCTTACCGAAAAAATCAAGGTTAATTTCCAAAAATTATTATTTTCGTAATATTATTTTTTAATTTTTTAAGGCGGTAAATTTTTAAAAAATTAATAATTTTATATGTTATAAGTGTTGATTTTTTTGTGAAATTATGGTATAATATAAAAACGCAAATGTAAAAAATGCGTTTTTTGATTTTAAAACGGAGAAAATGAAAATGAGCGAGATAATCGAAAAGGAAATGCGTGAGCTTGAAAAAAGCCTCGAATATCATTCAAGAAAATATTATATCGAGGACAGTCCGGAAATTTCGGATTTTGAATACGACGAGATGTTTTACCGTCTTAAAGCTCTCGAGGAGCAGCACCCGAGCCTTGCCTCGCCAAGCTCCCCCACAAAAAGAGTTGGCGGTGCGGTTCTTGATAAATTTGAAAAGGTAACTCATAACGTACACATGGGAAGCCTTCGCGACGTTTTTAACTTTGATGAGCTTGAAGATTTTATAAGTAAAACCCCCGCCGAAAACTATTCCGTTGAATGTAAAATCGACGGTCTTTCGGTCTCTCTTGTATATGAGAACGGAGAGCTTGTTTTAGGTTCAACCCGCGGAGACGGAAGTGTTGGAGAAAACGTTACCGAAAACCTTAAAACGATACCGACTATTCCGCTTAAAATTGATTACAAAGAGCATCTTGAGGTGCGCGGCGAGGTATTTATGCCCCGCGAAAGCTTTGAAACGCTTAATGAAAAGCGCAGAGAAAGCGGAGAGCAGCTTTTTGCTAACCCGAGAAATGCCGCGGCAGGCTCGCTCCGTCAGCTCGACTCCAAAATAACCGCTGAAAGAAAGCTTGACATCTTTATTTTTAACATTCAAGGCTGCGACAAAGCCTTTGAAACTCACGAGGAAGGCCTCCTCTTTGTTAAGTCGCTCGGATTTAAGGTCGTTCCCGATTTTTCCGTGCTGAAAACCTTTGACGAGATAAAGGAAAAAATAACAAAAATCGGTGAAAAGCGCCCTTCTCTTTCCTTTGACATCGACGGTGTTGTAATAAAGGTTAACAGTATCGAAAAAAGAGCGGAATACGGTGATACGGGAGCTGTTCCTAAATGGGCGGTTGCCTATAAATTCCCCCCAGAGGAAAAGGAAACCGAGCTACTCGATATCTGCGTAAACGTCGGAAGAACCGGTGTTATAACCCCATACGCCGTTCTCTCTCCCGTAAGACTTGCGGGTACAACGGTAAGCCGCGCTACGCTGCACAACTGCGATTTTATAACCGAGCGCGATATACGTATCGGAGACACCGTAGTAGTACGGAAAGCGGGAGATATTATCCCCGAAATAGTTAAAATAAACCCTAAAAAGCGTAAGGATAGCTCGGTAAAATTTGAAATGCCTAAAATATGTCCCTCTTGCGGTGAGCCTATTTACCGCGAGGCTGACGAGGCGGCATACTACTGCACAAACGCTTCCTGTCCGGCACAGCTTCTTCGTAATCTTTCCCATTTCGTCAGCAGAGACGCGATGAATATAGACGGCCTCGGAGAGGCTCTCCTTGCCCTTATGGTTGAGGCGGATATAGTATCGTCTCCTGCGGATTTGTATTATTTAAAACCCGAGCAGCTCTCCTCTCTTGAAAGAATGGGCGAAAAATCGGCGGCAAACGTTATTTCTGCCGTAAATGAGTCAAAGGAGCGAGGCCTTGACCGCCTTCTCTATGCTCTCGGAATAAGACAGATAGGCGAAAAGGCTTCTAAGGCTTTAGCGTCGAAATTTAACGATATAGAGGACTTCTTTACTCTTACCGTAGAAGAGCTTTGCGAGGTAAACGACATAGGTGAAATTTCGGCGGAAAACGTTGTAAACTACTTCAGCCATCCGCAAACGAGAGAGCTTATTGATTCGCTAACGGCGGCAGGAGTTAAAACTACCTATGAAAGCGACGTCGCTGACACCAGATTTGACGGAAAAACCTTTGTTTTAACCGGAACGCTTCCAACGATGAAGCGCAGCGAGGCAGAGTCGTTAATTGAAAAATACGGCGGTAAAACCTCGGGCTCGGTTTCTAAAAAGACTGATTACGTTTTGGCAGGCGAGGATGCGGGAAGTAAGCTTACAAAAGCAAAGGACCTCGGTATAACGGTTATTGACGAAAATACGTTTTTTGAAATGATAAAGTGATTTTTCGGCTAAAACCGTATTTATGAACACAAATTGGCATTATAAAGAAGTAAAAAGCAAAAATTAGACGTTAATCCGCAAAATGCGGAATGGAGATTAATATGTTTATAGATAAAGTTAAAATTTACGTAAAGGCGGGAAACGGCGGAAACGGCTGCGTCTCATTCAGAAGAGAAAAATACGTTTCTCACGGTGGTCCCGACGGTGGAGACGGGGGCAAGGGCGGAAATATCGTTCTTAGAATTGACGAGGGCACGAACACCCTTTTCCAGTACAAAAACCGAAAAAAATTCGTAGCACAGAACGGCGGAGACGGTATGAACGGAAAGATGCACGGTAAAACAGCCGATGACCTTATCTTGACCGTTCCTCCGGGAACTGTCGTAAGAGACGCCGAAAGCGGCGCCGTTATTAAAGACATGTCGGGCTGTGAGGATTATATTCTTTGTAAAGGCGGCAGAGGCGGTTGGGGAAACCGTCATTTTGCCACGCCTACCCGTCAGATTCCGAGATTTGCAAAGGCGGGAACATTCGGTGAGGAGCGCGAAGTAATATTAGAGCTGAAAATGCTTGCAGACGTAGGCCTTGTCGGTCTTCCGAGCGCTGGAAAATCCTCTCTTCTTGCAGCTATCAGCGCCGCGCGTCCGAAAATCGCCGCGTATCATTTTACAACCCTTACTCCTAACCTCGGCGTTGTATCGCTTTCGGAAAACAAGGGGTTTGTGTGCGCCGATATTCCCGGACTTATTGAGGGAGCCTCCGAGGGCGCGGGCCTCGGACTTGATTTTCTTCGTCATATCGACCGTTGCCGTATGCTTATACACGTGGTTGATATTTCGGGTACTGAAAGCGTCTCCCCTGCTAACGATATGGAAATAATTACCGCAGAGCTTGAAAAATACAGTCCCGAGCTTGCAGGCAGGCCAAGAATTGTAGCTGCAAATAAAATCGACGCGCACGATTCCTCTCTCGTTAATTTAGACGAATTTGAAAAATATATTGACGAAAAGGGATACGAGCTTGTCTATATTTCCGCCGCTACGGGTGAAAACGTTGACACTCTTATTCATCTTGTATCCGAAAGACTCCGTCTCCTTCCCCCTCTTACAGTTTACGACAAGGAATACGAGGAGGAAGACCTTTCAAAGCCTGCCGATAAGACGGTTACCGTTCAAAGGAAAAACGGTATGTTTGAGGTGGAAGGCGAGTGGCTTTTCAGATTTATGGGTAACATAAACTTTTCCGACAGAGAATCTCTCATGTTTTTCCAGAAGGTCTTGCGTGAAAACGGCGTAATAGACGCGCTTACCGCCGCAGGCTGTGGCGAGGGCGACACCGTAAGCATTTACGATTTTGAGTTTGACTTTATTGAGTAAAGCTTACGCCGACACTGATAAAACAAACTAAAAATTAGTTTATAATTTATACCTTTGATTTTTAGAAGGGAAATTTAATCTATAATGAACATACAGTCAGATTTTATAAAAACAAAACCGTTTTATTACAGAGATTTAAAGCTTGACGAGATTACCTCGGAAAAATCGGAAAATCCGTACCATCATTTCTTCTACTTTAACAGCGACAACTGTATTATTAAATTTGAAAACGGCACGGAGCGTTCTCCGTCCGAGGGAACGGTTTGCTACATATCGCCTAATATAGCGTATAAAATAATCGGTGCAGAGGATAAAAACGATATTGTAGGAATAGCCGCCTACGGAGCTCTTGCAGACGCTTTTGCCTACTCATGCAGCGCGCTTACCATGCACCTTTCAATGCGCCCTACTGTAATTGACGCATTTGAGCGCACCGCTGCCCTTATGAAAAATCCGGATTTAAATTCCGAATCGGTTAACAGAATCGCGCTTTCGTTTTACACTCTTTTAATTGAGCTTGTCTTTTCCGCGTCTCATACGATAGAAACCAAGCCGGAAATAACTGCGTACAAGATTAAAAGCTATATTGAATCAAATATTGATTCTGATATTTCGGTAACAACCATCGCAAAGCAATTTTACCTGAGCGAAACACACGTTATAAGGATTTTTAAAGAAAAATACGGCGTTACCCCTAAGCAGTATATATTAAAATGTAAGATTGACGCATCAAAGCTTTTGCTTCTTGACACCTCGCTTCAGATTAAAGAAATAGCAATGACCTATCATTTTTCCGACAGCTATCATTTTTCGCACACGTTTAAACGTTTTATGGGTATTTCTCCCGAAAAATACAGGCTTCGCGAGGACGAAAGAAAGAAATAAACGAAGAATAACGAAAACAGCAAATCGGACTGTCTTAACGGACAGTCCGATTTGCTGTTTTATTTAAATTATTCCTCATTTATTATGTTATCCGCGCTCTCAATATACCGCTTTGCCTGAGTTGAAAAAAGCTCGTGGTATCTTCCCTTTTTAGCCATAAGCTCAGAGTGGCTTCCCATCTCTATCAGCTCACCGTATTCAAGCACAAGGATTTTGTTTGCTGTCGTTGCGCTTGAAAGCCTGTGCGAAACGAAAATTGTTGTTTTATCCTTACGAAGCTCGTCAAAACGGTTGAATATCTCCTGCTCCGCCATAGGATCAAGTGATGCCGTAGGCTCATCTAAGATAACAATATCCGATTCCGAATAAAAAGCTCTCGCAATAGCGAGCTTCTGCCACTGTCCTATCGAAAGCTCTATACCGTTATCCTCGAAAATACGCATAAGAGGAGTATCGTATCCGTCGGGCAGCTTATCTATAAACTCCTTTGCATTACTCTGAACAGACGCTTCTCTTACCTTTTCCATGTCGATACCCTTATCAAACTCACCGAACGCTATGTTTTCGGTTATGGATACCGCGTATTTTCCGAAATCCTGGAATATGATACCGAACATACCGTAAAGGTCTTTTACGTCGTATTCTTTAATATCTCTGCCGTCAAGAAGTATTCTTCCCTCGGTTGGATCGTAAAGTCTTGTCAAAAGCTTAATAAGCGTTGTCTTTCCAGCGCCGTTAAGACCGACGAGAACTACCGTGTCTCCGTGGTTAATGGTAAAGGAAACGTTTTTGATAACGTCGAAGGATGCCCCGGGGTATCTGAAGGTTACGTTGTCAAAAACTATGGTGTGCTCCGATTTTCTTTCTATTGTCGCGGGAACGGGAATGCTTGGAACAACCGAGCTTTCGGTTTTCATAAAGTCCATTACGTTTTCGATAAAGAGAGTTCCCTCGTATATCGTCGCGGTAGTGGCTATAAGCGTACCGACGCCCCCCGAAATGTTTGTAAGAGCGCTTACGTAGAGCGAATAATTACCTATCGCCTCTGTTCCGTTACATACCTGTATCGCTATATACACAAAGAGCGCGCAGTTAACCGCCGTATTAAGAACGGTAAGACCTATATGCCAAAGCCCTTCGGAAATAAACAGCTTTTTGAGTCCCGCAAAGTATTTTTTAAAGGTCTCCTTATATCTTCCGATAAAAATATCCGAAAGCGAAAACAGCTTTACCTCTTTGACAATATCCTTGTTGGTTATAATTCCCGAATAATAGTTCATCATACGGCGCTCTTTTGAGCGGTGTCTTATGTACATTACGTTCTTTCTGCGGTAAATAAAGTTTATTATAGCCGACGGAATAGCAAGAACAACAATAAACACCGGAGCCAAAGGACTTACAGCGCACAGAACCGCAACAAAGGAAACGATACTTATAAGCGTACTGAATATTTTAAACGTCGCGTTAAGTATCTGAATAGGTCTGTGTCCCGCTTCTCTGTTTGCGTTTTCCAGCTTTTCGTAAAACTCCGTGGTATCAAAGCTCGCAAGATCAACTGTTTTCGCCTTATTCATTATCTTAAGCTTTATACGGTTTACAACAAGCTCTCCGGAAATTCTTGTAACTATGGTATCAATATTTGTAAAAATGCTTTTTACTACCGTATAAATAAGCTGAACAACCAGCCAGAAAACGACCGCGCGACAAGCAGCGTTTTCCATCATAGCATCTATCTGCTGAGCAAGAGGCAGTCCTACGGCTAACGTGCCAAACGCCTCGGCGAGCGAGTTAATGATATTAGCGGTAATAAAGGCGCCGACAACCGGCATTACTCCGTTAAATACCGAAATAAATACCATGGAAAACAGTATCCACGGTCCTGTCTCCCACACAATGGAGAAAATATAGAAAAGTCGGGAGAAAAATGTGCTTAACAGCGTTTTAAGATAGGTCGGTACCTCTTTTAAATTTTTAGGCTTCGGTATCGACTGCTCTTTCTGCTCCCTGCGCATAGGCGGCATAGGAAATCCCGGTCCCATATTTACAGTTCCTTTCTTTTGAAACAAATTACGTTTCTTTACTAAAATCTACGTTAAATTAATATCCAAGCTCCATAAGTACCTTTGTTGCATACTCCTCAAGATCACTCGGAAGCATTCCCATCATTCCTTTTTCCTCTCTGCACTTTGCAGCGGAAAGACCGTGTAGCACGGTTCCGATAACAGCCGCATCCTCCACGGAATATCCGGATGCTAAAAAGCCTGCGATTAGTCCCGAAAGAACGTCTCCGCTTCCACCCTTTGCAAGGCCCGCGTTTCCGAGGCGGCTTTCATATACCTCTCCTTTTTCATTTGAAAGATATATAACGAAATCCTTTAAAACGGTAACACAGCCATATTTTTTTGAAAACTCTGATGCTACAGCCGTGGGATTTTTCTTAATCTCCTCTACTGAAAGCCCCGTAAGCCTTGACATCTCTCCAACGTGAGGTGTAATAACAAACGGCGTTTTAAAGGCGTTTAACAGCTCTTTGTTTTGGCTTATAACGTTAATAGCGTCGGCGTCTATAACCGTCTTTTTTGAAAATGAAGCAACAGCCGACACTGTAGCGGCGCTGTCCGAACTTTGCGAAAGGCCCGGTCCAACCAAAAAAGCCGAGGTTTTTTCCGCTACCTTCGCTACGTCTGATATTACCGCCCTCGAAATCATACCGTCATTATTTTCCGCAGCAGGCAAAAATATCGCGCTCGGATGACGTACGGCAACGAGAGAAATCACCTTTTCGGTAGAAATAAGTCTTACTATACCGCATCCGCTACGAAGCGCGGCGCCCACCGCAAGATCAGCGGCTCCGCGAAAATTATTTGAGCCTGCAATAACAGTAAGCGTACCCATAGTACCCTTATTACATTCTTTGCTAAGCGGCTTAAGTCTCTCCGTAAGCGTTTCCAAGGTTAAAACCTTATTCAAGACAATCGTCCTCCCGAGCTTTTTTGATAAAAATAATTATATGATGTGTTTTTTAGAATTAAAACTCACTTTTTTGCGATCTTAAAAAGAGCGAGGATAAAACCTCTCTCGGCACCTTTCCCTCGTGCACTATCGAGTTTACCGCAGAGCAAATAGGCATTTCTACACCGTATTTCTCCTTTAAATACATAAGCGAACGAACCGTGTAAACGCCCTCTGCAAGCTTATCGTAGCTTTCGCCCTTAACGAACATCTCTCCGAATTTTCTGTTATGAGAGTGGGGAGAAAAGAGCGTTGCCTCGTAGTCTCCAAGGTGGCAAAGGCCGAAAATACTTCTTTCGTCTCCACCCATAGCGCTTACAAGCCTTGCAATCTCCCTCGGACCGCGCGCCATAAGCGCCCCTTTAAGCGAGGGATAATTAAAGCCGTCAAGCATTCCTGCGGCTATACCTATGACGTTTTTTGCCGCTGCGCCGACCTCACAGCCTATTACATCGGTACTGTAATAAAAGCGTATGAGCGATGAACCGAATCTTTCGCAAAGCTCTCTGGTATAATTTTCGTCCTTTGAAACGAACAGCATACAGTTAGGTATGCCTTTTGTGAAATCCTCAGCGTGTCCGGGGCCTATCCAGAGAGCGCATTTCGTATCCTCACCAAGAGCTTCATATACAACCTCGGAAAGTCTCTTTCCTCCGTCCTCAACGATTCCTTTCATACATAGTATGAACTCCTTACCGCCATGTCCGGAAAGGGTTTCCTTGATTTCACTTACGAGTGCGGGAAGCCCCTGCGCGCCTACCGAAATAATTACGGTGCCGCTCTGATTTAAGGCCTCGCTTAACGAGTCGGTAAAGCTTACCTTGTCAGACAGCGCAAGATACTCGTTTTCCCTTCGGTTTTTAAGCTCTTCATAAGATCGGCTACCCTTTCTTCCGTACATAAGCACACTATGTCCTTGTTCCGATAAATACCACGCAAGAAAGGACCCCCATCTTCCGCAACCGATAACAGTTATATTCATAGTAATTCTCCAAATATATATTATAGGTAAATATTATTTTCTTCATTATAACAAGACCTTGCCTATATGTCAACAAGTTTTATGTTAATTTTTAACTATAATTTTTATTTAATCGAAAATTATTAACATTTTTTGGGCATTTTAACCAAAATATACGTGTTTTTCTTTAACCAAATGGCGAATTTTTTAAAAAGTATTGATTTTTTTATTGCGTAGTGTTATAATATAGAAAAAAGGTAAACAATTGTTTATCTTAAAATGAAAGGAAGCAAAAACTATGACAAAAACTAATTTAATCGAAATCGTTGCAGCGAAGACCGAGCTCAAAAAATGCGACGCGGAAAAGGCAATAAACGCTGTTCTCGCTGCTATTGAGGAGTCTCTTGTTGCGGGAGAAAAAGTCCAGATTACAGGTTTCGGTACATTTGAGATAAGAGAAAATAAAGAACGTGAAGGAAGAAATCCCCAGACAGGCGAAAAGATTACCATCGCAGCTTCTAAAACTCCTACGTTCTCCGCAGGAAAAACTCTTAAAGACGCTGTTAATGCTTAATCTATAACACTAAGGCACAGGAGACCGGTTTTCAAACATAACCGTTTAATGCGTTTGTTTGAAAATCGGTTTTTTTGCCGAAATAAGCTATAAAACACATTGATATTTGCGTAAAATTTTGCATAAATATTTAAGACTGATTATGTGTTTTCACTATTTATCTGCTTTTTTGCCAGATAAAACACATTTTTTGTGTAAACGGAGATAGAAAATGAGACTTGACAAATTTTTAAAGGTTTCGAGAATTATAAAACGTCGCACAGTAGCAAACGGCGCATGCGATGCGGAACACGTTACCGTCAACGGAAAGCGCGCCAAAGCGTCTTATGACGTAAAGGAAAACGATATTATTGAAATAACCTTCGGTCAAAGAGTGCTTAAAGTAAAGGTTCTTGATGTAAAAGAACATACGTTAAAGGCTGACGCCGCATCTCTTTATGAGGTACTTGAGCAACGACAGGTTACTTCGGAATTGCCCGAAAAATAATTCTCCCCTTCTGTCAATTTAATTCGTTTTAAGGTTATACAAAAATCATAAAATCTTCCGATTTTTCATATACATTTTAAAAAAGTATGCGAAAGGGCGATTACAATGGCTTTAAATAACCAAGAAACATTAAAAAAACACCGTATTGAAATGATAGACAGAACAAGCGTAAGCATAACCGGAGTAAGCGACGTAATTAACTTTGACGAAGGCTCTGTTGTTTTAGAGACGAGCGGCGGTATTTTATCTATTGACGGACAGGAGCTTCATATAGTAAGCCTAAACGTTGACAGCGGCGAAATATCAATTTCGGGAAGCGTCAGCGGTATTATCTATCCGGGGAGCATAAGTAAAAGCGGGGGCGGGTTTTTCCGGAAAAAGGCAAAATAATGGGAATGCCCGAAGAAAATCTTGTCTTTTTACTGTTATACTCACTTACTGTCGGAGCTTTTCTCGGAGTTTTATGGGATACTTTCCGTATAATAAGAATTGTATGCTACGGAAAAAGAAAAGCAGGCGCATTCTCCCCTATTAAGCTTCCGTCAAATGAAAAGGATGTCAGCCGCGCTCTTGCCTTTAGTCATACACAAAAGGTGTTTTCTCCTTCGGGAATTGCAATATTCCTTTCAGATCTACTGTTCTGTCTTGCTACCACGATTTCTGTAATTATTCTTCTTTTCCACCTTAACGGCGGAGAGATACGCGGTTTTGCGCTTTTCGGCGCGGCTGTCGGTTTTTCTGTTTATTACTTTACGGTAGGACGGCTTACGGTTTTATTTTCAGATTTTATTATAAAAGGAATAAAAAAGCTTGTTTTACTTACACTTTCGGTAACCGTTATACCGATTTTCAGACTTTTAAGTAAGCCTTTTGCATTATTACTGCAAAAAATAAATGTAAAAATAAGAAAAATAAAAACAAATATTTTTATTAAACGACGAATTAACGAGGCGCGCGAAGGCTTTGGGCTTTTTGGCAAGTGCTTTAAAAGATAATTAACGTAAAAAGGACTGTAAAAATGAGAGAGATAGATTCTGCTTTAATTACAAAAACGGTAAAAGAGCTGTTTTTAAAGGCTAACGTTATTCTTCCCAAGGATACCGAGGAAAAAATTTGCTCAGCGTGCGAGCGCGAAGCCTCGCCCGTTTCCGCGGCAGCTCTGCGTACCGCAAAGGAAAACCTTATTGCGGCTAAAACCGAGAAAATGCCTATCTGTCAGGATACGGGCATGGCTGTTGTGTTTTGTGAAATAGGAAAGGATATACATATTGTGGGCGATACCCTTACCGATGCTGTAAACGAGGGGGTAAGACAAGCTTATACCGAAGGCTTTTTCCGTTGTTCGATCGTTGACGATCCGCTTTTTAACAGAAAAAACACATCCGATAACACACCTGCCGTTATTCATACCGAGTTTGTAAACGGAGACCGTCTTAAAATCACAGTTGAACCTAAAGGCTTTGGCTCGGAAAATATGAGTAAGATTAAAATGTTTAATCCGTCAATAACCAAGGACGACATAATAAAATTTGCCGTTCAAACGGTAAAGGAGGCCGGTGGCAACCCCTGTCCTCCCGTTGTTCTCGGAATAGGAATAGGCGGAACGTTTGACTATTCCGCCGTGCTTGCCAAGAAAGCGCTTGCGCGCAGCATCTCGGTAAGAAACGCAAATCCACTTTACGCGGCTCTTGAGGAAGAAATTTTAGACGAGCTTAATAAAACAGGTGTTGGTGCTCAGGGCTTTGGCGGAGACACAACGGCTCTTGCTGTCAACATAGAGTACTTCCCTACCCACATTGCGGGACTTCCGGTAGCGATTAATGTAAACTGTCATATAGCCAGACACGCCGAGACGCTTATATAACATTTTTAACAACAAATGTTTAAAAAAACTTAATAATTTTTTCTGCCAAACCTATTGCATTTTATCAAAAAATATGTTATGATAGTAAGGCAGTTAAAAAGGCCTGTTAGTCAAGCGGCTAAGACGTCGCCCTCTCACGGCGAAGGCAGGGGTTCGATTCCCCTACGGGTCACCAAAACAAAGCTCTCCTCGTTCGAGGGGGGCTTTATTTTCGTAATACGGCTTTTGAATTGCCCTCCGCAAATCCTTGATTTGCTAAGAAGTGTGCGTTATTCAAAGCTTTTTCCTCAAAGATTCACGCCGACTTTAAGTTCAGCTTCCCCTACGGCTCCAAAAATAAAAACACTCCTTGTTAAAGGGGTGTTTTTTGCTACACTTAAATATCGAACCCCGCAAATCCTAAAGTTAATTAAGTTATACGTTATTTAACCCATTCCCTTCTCAAAAGCTCATGCGTAACACTTAATGGTATGCTTTGTCCTCTTAAACATTACAGATCAATTTTAATTATTAAAAAAAGCAAAAAAATATTTTTTTATACTTGAAAACGCAACTGCAATATGATATAATATATTTAAACTAACTATAAAGCATTTAGGAGAAACCTTATGTTAAAATTTATCTCGGCAAAGGAAGCCGCGGAAAAATGGAGCATTTCAGAAAAAAAGGTTATAAAACTTTGCTCTGAAAATAAAATTAACGGCGCTATAATGGTCGGAAACATTTGGAAAATTCCAAGCACAGCTGAAAATCCTACCGAACAAATTTCCGTTTCTGCCGATAGTGAAAGAACCCTTCCGGCGCCTAAGCCTTTTGTTAAATGGGTTGGCGGAAAAACTCAGCTTTTACCGGAGCTTGAAAAATTTATACCCGCTCAAAACGGTAAAACACCCAAAAAATATATTGAACCAATGGTCGGTGGCGGAGCTCTCTTTTTCAACGTCATTACAAGGTATGATTTCGAGGAGCTTTACATTCTTGATATTAACCCCGAGCTTATGAATGCTTATAATGTTATCAAATACGACGTTACAGCGCTTATTGAAAAGCTTTCCGAAATGCAGCTCTCCTTTCTTCCTATGGACGAAAACGGCAGAAAATATCACTATTATACTGCGAGAGAAAAATTTAACGAGCTTAAGCTTTCAAACGAAACAGCTCTTGAAAAGGCAGCATTGTTTATCTTTTTAAACAAAACCTGCTTTAACGGGCTTTACAGAGTTAACAAAAACGGACAGTTTAACGTGCCTATGGGTGCATACAAAAAGCCAACAATCTGCGACGAGGATAACCTTCGCAGTATCTCCAAGGCTCTGCAAAACGTAAACATAATCTGTGGAGATTACACGCTCGCAAAAGAGTTTGTTGATAAAGACTCTTTTGTGTATATCGATCCTCCCTACCGTCCCATATCCGAAACATCCGGCTTTACGTCATACAACAGCGATGTGTTTGGTGATGCCGAGCAGATACGTCTTGCAGATTTCATAAGAGAAATAAGCACAACCGGTGCCACTGTGCTTCTAAGCAATTCAGATCCCAAAAACGTTAATGAGGATGACAATTTCTTTGAGGATTTGTACGAGGGCTATAACATCCAAAGGGTTTCTGCTCCCAGAATGATTAACAGCAAATCAGATATGCGTGGCAAAATAAATGAGCTTTTGATTTGCAATAAGTAAATTTTACAAATTGTTAACACTTTTCATTTAATAATTTTTTAACAATACATTGACAATTGTTTATTTTTATGATATAATTTAGTATAACAAAAATAAATTTGTGAGGTGGATAACTATGGAAAACATCCAAAAGCGTCCTAACGCATACGCAAAACTCTTCTCGTTTTTCAAGTCAAAGGCAGTCAGAAACTTAGTATCTGCAGCGCTTCTTATATGCTCGCTGTTTACTATGCTGATAATTGACAAAGGAAACTACATAAGAAAGGAATATTTTTCGTTCCTCAACAACCAACACATTACGGATTTCTTTAATTTCTTTAAAATTAAGCCCTTCAACGTAATGTTTAATACGTGGATTATATTTACTACGCTTTTTGTTGCGTGTCTTGTTCTGCTCGTCGGAAACATCTTTTCCGGAGCAGTAATCAAATCCATGACATCGAGATATGGTAAAAAGGACTCGGAAAATAAAGCAATAAAGGTTTTATTCGGCATTGTATATTACGTTCTTCTCCTTTTAGTTGCAGCTGTTATAGTTTACATAATCCTTGCTGTTACAAAGGCAAATAAAATCACCGTTGAATCAACCGGAGTGTTCTTAAACCTCATCTACGTTCTTCTCATTGTACTTGCAATTATTGCTCTCATCTTTGTAGCGATAATTCTTGCATACACCGTATTATTAATGGCTCTTGCGGTACTCGGATTTATGGTATATCAGATTGCACATTTTGCAAAGGCTCTTGATACCGACGGTTCCGTTTTCGGAAGCAAATCCGTTCAGGTTATTACCGTAGCTGCTCCTGAAACCAAGGAAGTTAAGGAAGAAGCCGCTGACGAAGTTATCGAGGAGAAAACCGAGGAGGTTACCGAAACCGCCGAGGAAATCACTGAGGAAACAGTTGCTACCGAAGAAGCAACCGAAGAAAAGACTGAGGTTATTGAAGAAGCTGCTGAGGAAACCGTTGAAGAAGCTGCCGAAACCACAGAAGAAAAAGCTGAGGTTTCCGAAGAAGCAACCGAAAAAGCGGTTGACAACAAATCTGTTATAACCGAAGAAATCGTTGAGGAATCGGAAGAAGAAAGCAGCGAAGAATTTAAGTTCTCCGGTAATTCCTCCCGTTTAAAGACCTCCTTCCTCTGCCGTCTCATTCAGGCTGAAAAGGAAACCACCGACTACTATTCACAGCTTAAGAACTACCTCCTTTCATACAAGGGCGTAAACTCCAGAGTAAGCTGGTTCTTTGACTCCTTCAACAAGGGTAGAAATCACTGCGCAAAGCTTAACATCCGCGGAAAGACGGTTATCATGTACATAGCGCTTGATCCTAAGGATTACAGCCTTTCTAAGTACCACCACACCGACGTATCCGACAAGGCTAAGTACGTTAAGACTCCTATGATGCTTCGTGTTCGCAGCGCTCGTGCTCTTAAGTATGCGTTTGAGCTTATCTCCATCTGGATGGAAAAGAACGGCGTAAAGCAGACTGAGGTTAAGGACGTTGATTACGCACTCCCCTACGAGACCAACGAGGCTCTTCTCGAGCGTGGACTCATTAAGAGAGTTTAATAATTTAACCTTAAAATAAAACTAAACCTCTCTCCGAAAAAACGGAGAGAGGTTTTTGCATATTATTTAGAAATTTTTAAAAATTATAGTTTAAAAAATAATCTTAACAAAAAAGAGCTAACGTGGGTTAGCTCTTTTTTTATTTAACCGTAAATTTATTTACTGTTTTTAAGCGCCTGCTCTATGTCGGCTATAATGTCGTCCTTGTCCTCTATTCCAACTGAAAGACGGATAAGATCAGGGCCTACACCGGCGTCCATAAGCTGCTCGTCGCTAAGCTGTCTATGGGTTGTAGATGCAGGGTGAAGAACGCAGGTTCTCGCATCCGCAACGTGGGTTACAACCGCCGCAAGCTTTAAGCTGTCCATAAACTTCGTTGCTGCCTCTCTGCCACCCTTAACACCAAAGCAAATAACTCCGCAGGTGCCATCCGGCATATACTTTCTTGCAAGGCTATAATACTTGCTTGACGGAAGTCCGGGGTAGTTAATCCAAGCGACGTTTTCGTTCCCTTCAAGGAATTTCGCAACCGCCGTGGCGTTTTCAACGTGTCTTGGCATACGAAGGTGGAGCGTTTCAAGTCCGAGGTTAAGCAAAAACGCGTTCTGGGGCGACTGCATTGAGCCGAGGTCTCTCATAAGCTGTACGAGACATTTGGTTATATACGCCGATTTTCCAAAGGATTTGGTGTAGGTAAGTCCGTGATAGGATTCATCGGGAGTGGTAAGTCCTGGGAACTTATCCGCATAAGCGTCCCAATCGAATTTACCGCCGTCAACCACAACTCCTCCGAGCGCGCAAGCATGTCCGTCCATATACTTTGTGGTGGAATGAACAACTATATCCGCGCCGTGCTCAAACGGACGAAGATTTATAGGAGTCGGGAATGTGTTGTCAATTATAAGCGGAACACCGTTTTTGTGAGCGATACGGGCAAACTTCTCTATATCAAGCACAATAAGCGCGGGATTAGAGAGAGATTCCGCGAAAACCGCCTTGGTATTGGGCTTGAATGCCTTGCAGATGGTCTCCTCGTCGTCGTCCGGATGAACGAAGGTAAAGTCTATGCCGAGCTTTTTCATAGTTACCGAAAAGAGGTTGAAGGTGCCTCCGTAAATTGTTGCCGCCGCTACGACGTGGTCGCCCGCGGAGCAGATATTGAATATTGAATAAAAGCTTGCCGCCTGTCCCGACGAGGTGAGCATGGCTCCGACGCCGCCCTCAAGAGCGGCTATTTTATTTGCAACGGCATCGCAGGTGGGGTTGGCAAGACGGGTGTAAAAATAACCCGATTCCTTTAAATCAAAGAGATTACCCATCTGCTCAGAGGATTCGTATTTAAAGGTAGTGCTTTGAACTATCGGGAGGACTCTCGGCTCTCCGTTTTTCGGAGTGTAGCCCTCCTGAACACATTTAGTTGATAATTTCATAATATTCTCCTTTTTGCTGTCAAAAGACAGCCTATTCTTTATCGGGACGCCTGAGTATAACGCGCCAAGTAAGACAAAGCTTTCTTTATATTAAAGCTTCTTGCCCGATCCGTCTTTAAGAGTAACTATACGGTTAAAGGTGTTTTCGTTTTTGGTATCCTTACAGAAATAACCGGTACGTACAAACTGGAAGCGCTCGCCTGCCTTAGCCTCCGAAAGCGACTTCTCTACTACACAGTCGGTAAGAGTAACGACGGATTCGGGATTAAGATAATCGTCGTAGGTCTTATCCTCCGGAATGTCTCCGGTGTTTTCAATAGTAAAGAGCTTTTCGTAAAGCTTAACCGTACACTTTTCCGCGTGTCCGACGGAAAGCCAATGTATGGTTCCTTTAATTTTTCTGCCGTCAAGCGGATTTCCGTTTGCAGCCTCAAGGTCAGCCGTACAGCGAATTTCAGTAATCTTACCGCTATCGTCCTTTATTATCTCGTTACATTTAACGATATAGGCGCCCATAAGTCTTACCTCGCCGCCCTCCTTCATACGGAAGAACTTCGGAGGGGGATTTTCGGCAAAGTCATCGCTGTCTATATAAATTTCTCTCGTAAAGGGAAGCTTTCTTACTCCCGCCTCAGGGTTCTGCGGGTTGTTGGAAACCTCAAAATACTCGGTTTTATCCTCCGGATAGTTGGTTATAACAACCTTTATCGGAGAAAGAACCGCAATTCTTCTTTCAGCCGTAAGGTTAAGCTCATCTCTTATACAAGCCTCAAGCTGCTCTATCGCTACAAGACTGTTTCCCTTAGAAACTCCTGTACGTCTTATGAACTCGAATATAGACTCCGGAGTATATCCTCTTCTTCTGAGTCCGCAAAGAGTAGGCATACGGGGATCGTCCCAGCCGTCAACAAGCTCGGTTTCTACAAGCTTACGGAGATAACGCTTACTCATAACGGTATAAGTTACGTTAAGACGCGCGAACTCTCTCTGCTTCGGTCTCGGATTAAAGCCGATATTGTCGATAACCCAATCGTAAAGCGGTCTGTGGTTCTCGAACTCAAGCGAGCAAAGGGAGTAGGTTATTCCCTCAAGAGCGTCCTGAATCGGGTGAGCGTAGTCGTAAAGCGGATATATGCACCACTTATCACCCTGACGGTGGTGGGAGGTGTGAACGATTCTGTAAATAGCGGGATCTCGCATATTGATGTTGGGAGACGCCATATCTATCTTTGCGCGGAGCGTTCTTGAGCCATCAGGGAACTCTCCGTTCTTCATTCTTTCGAAAAGGTCAAGGTTCTCCTCTACGCTTCTCGTTCTGTACGGGCTTTCCTTTCCGGGCTCGGTGAGTGTTCCTCTGTAATCGCGAAGCTCGTCGGCAGAAAGGTCGCAAACGTACGCCTTGCCGTCTTTTATAAGCTTTACGGCAAACTCGTAGCACTTATCAAAATAGTCGGAGCCGTAAAAGATACCTCCGTCCGGAGTGGCGCCAAGCCACGTCAAATCACGGTAAATGGATTCAACGTATTCGTTGTCCTCCTTTGCGGGGTTGGTATCGTCGTAACGAAGGTTAAAGGAGCCTCCGTACTTTTTCGCGGTGGTGTAGTTTATCCATATAGCCTTCGCAGAGCCTATATGGAGGTATCCGTTAGGCTCGGGAGGAAAACGTGTGTGAACGGTGTCATTTACTCCCTCGGCAAGGTCAGCGTCTATGATTTCGTGTATAAAATTTGAGCTTATTTCTTCCATGGCTTTATATTCCATCCTTTTTATAAATCTCTTAAAATCTTTTCAAACGTAGTGTCTTTAAAGCTTTTCCGCAAAAGCTTTAAGTCTTTTTACTACCCTTTCTTTTCCGAGTATTTTCATTACCTCGTACATATCGGGAGAATTCAGTCTGCCGGTTACGGAAAGTCTTATAAACGAGGAAACGTCCGCGACGTTGCCCTTAAAGCTTTCGGGACTTGCCTTATACGCCTTCATATCGGAAACGTAACCGAGCGCCTCGCCAACCGCTTTGACCTTGTCAAACCAAGCGTTCTGGTCGTCGCTCTCGACATAGCTTTCTGAAAAATCAAGGAGTATCCTTTTAACGTCGGATTTATCGTATTTTTCGTCAAGCTGCTCGGTAACCTCAAAAAGCTCGTCATAGAAAAATCCCATATAGGCTTTAACCTCACCGAGCGCGCCGAAATCCTTTCTCGGTTTTTTACCGCCCCTACCTATCGAGAATATCGCCGTAGCGTAATTTTCGTCTCTTCCTAAAAGCTCGGCAAAATCAGTATCAAACTCCTTTGCCCATTCGTAGGTAAGGTCATAAACCTCTTTTGCTGTATATTTCGAAACCACGTTTTTCGCTACGTCGTTTAGCTTGTCAAAATCAAAAAGACAGCCGGACGTACTCATTTTCTTAATGGAAAACGGGAAATCGGTATATTTTTTGTCGGGATTACCCGCGTGCCATTCCTCGTAGTTGGAGTTAAGGAGCGTCATAACGTATTCCATAACGCAGTCGGGAGTGTATCCCATTCTCTTATAGTCGTTCATATTCGCGCCCATATCGCGCTTTGAAAGCTTTTTCTTAGCTCCGTTTTCAAGCTTCATTATCTGAGCTATGTGCATATATTTCGGAAGCTTAAAGCCAAGATAACGGAAAAGCTGAATATGCTTCGGGAGAGACGGCAGCCATTCCTCACCTCTTATTACGTGGGTTGTTCCCATAAGTCTGTCGTCAACAGCGTGCGCAAAATGGTAGGTCGGTATTCCGTCGCTTTTTAAAAGAACAAAATCCTCGTCGTTTTCCGGAACCTCGAGATTTCCCTTTATAAGGTCGGTAAACGGTCTTTTAACCGAAATATCTCCGTCGGATTTAATTCTTAAAACAAAGCTTTCGCCGTTTTCAAGCGATTTTTTAACGTCGTCAAGCGTAAAGCGGCGCTGGTTAAGCTGCTGCTCCTTTATCGCCTCGGCGTCTATATGCCAATCCTTTGACTTTATTTCCTCTTTTTTATCAACGGCGTTGAGGGCGTTAAGCTCCTCCTCGGTTGTAAAGCAGGGATAAGCCTTACCCTCTTTAACCAGCTGCTTTGCAAAAACATGGTAAATAGGGCCTCGCTGACTTTGGCGGTACGGTCCGTAAATTCCCGTTTCTCCGTCGGCTGTCGCTCCCTCGTCAAAGTTTATACCGTAGTGTGAAAGTGTGTTTATAAGGCTCTCCGCAGCGCCTTCAACCTCTCTTTTAGCGTCTGTATCCTCAATTCTCAGTATAAATACTCCTCCGCTCTGGTGAGCAAGGCGTTCGCCTACCGTTGTGGGAAAAAGTCCACCGAAATGCAGAAATCCGGTAGGACTTGGCGCAAAACGCGTTACCTTTGCTCCCTCGGGAAGATTTCTCGCGGGAAAACGGGCGATGCACTCCTCGGGAGTTTCGCTTACGTTCGGGAAAAGAAGCTCCGCGAGCGCTGCGCACTGCTCCTCGCTGTCAAAGGGGAAAAAGTCTTTTTTATCCATATATATTCTCCTGTTACCGCTGTCAGCGGTATTATTTTAAACTTAATTTTCATTCGTCAAAAACGAAGGTCGTTTTGGCTGTAATTAAAAGCTGTTTTACAAAAGCTTTAAAAGCATTACCATAAGCGGCATAGTTACGAGAGACAAAATCGTGCTGATTGAAACGAATTTTGACGCCGTAACCGAGTCCGAGGAAAATTTCTCCGCGAACATACAGGTTGCCGATGCGGCGGGTGTTGCGGCGCATATAAGCGTTACCGAGAAGGCTATCTCATTATAAAATCCGAGCAGCTTACAGAGTAAAAGCACACAAAATACCATTGCGGGGAATAAAACGAGACGAAGCGAAAGCCCAATGTAAAGATAAACGTCCCTGAACGCCCCCTTAAGATTAAGATCGGCAAGTCTCATTCCTATTACCATCATCGACATAGGAGCAACCGTGTCCTTAAGCATAGTAAGGACGTCGGTTACAATACCCGATGCCGCTTCGGGAATATACGAATAAAGATTGGTTACGAAAATTATAACTCCGAGAAACGTCGGCACGGTTGCTGCGTTAATGAACATCTTTTTAAAGGAGATATAGGACTTATCCTCGGAATAGATAAGGTATCCGAATGACCACGCGAAAAAGTTAAAGCCTATCGTATAAACGGAAGCGTAGATAGCGGCTTCGGCTCCAAAGATCATCGTTATAAGCGGAATTCCCATATATCCTGCGTTTGCGAAAACACTTCCAAAGCGGTAAACCTTTGCCGTTTCCTTCGGAGCGTTTTTAAAGAAAAGCCTTACAGTCAGCAAAAACAGTGCGTGTACAAGGAAGGTAAACACGAAAACCGCGACGGCTCCGCCCATGATATTCTTGTCGTACGGTCTGAAAAATCCTACGAACAAAAGAGCGGGCTGTGTTATGTAAAGTATAGTATTTGTAAAGCCGAGCGGTGTTTTGTCATCCGCAAGCTTTAATTTTTTCATTATAAATCCGGGTATCATAAGGCAGAAAAGAATAAATACCGCCCTGAAAAGCTTTAACACATCCATTGTTTAGTTCTCCATAAAGAAGTTTAACATATTTTAATATTTTTAATCCTCGTCGTAGCAAAAGAGTCTTGCGCCGAGATAAACCGAAAAGCCGACGAATGTAAAGACAAGCGCCGTGTCGTCCGCCGAAACCGCTTTGCCGGAAAGAAGCATTATTACTCTGCCGAAGGTAAAACCCGCGCAAATCGGAAATGCCGCAAGAAGCGTTGAAAGTCTCGCTCTCGTAAAGGGAGCGTCGGTGCGGAACTTAATTTCATAAACGAGCGCTACCATAACCGCAAGAAACGTTAGCTGACAAAGCGCTCTGTAAGGCGAGGAGTACGCCACCGTATTATTAAAGTGGGTGTTAATAACGTTAAGAATAAACCAGCCGATTCCGAGCGTACCGCAGATAAGATGCGTTTTTTCATATCCGTTCGTGAGCTTATTTACAAGCTCGGGAAGGAAGTAGAGCGCAAGCGGTACCGAAAGCATAAGCATAATCGCCGTTAAAAACGGTGAAATAAATATTTGAAGCTTTCCGCTTATCATAAGATAGATTCTTACGCTCCCCTCAGCCAAAATAACCGCAGAGGCAAGGTATCTTGACAGCTTAAGCGGCATAGACTCTACCTTGTAGTAGGGCTTATATTCCGCCTCGCTTGGGAAAACCTGCGGCACTCCGTCAGATTTCGGCACGAGTAAAAAGGTTAAAAGCGGTAAGGCTACAAAAACAACTATCGCAAGTGTTTCGGTAACGTATATAAGACGGCTGCCGGCTTTAAAAAGAGAGGTGTCGGCTTCAAAATGCCAAAAGAACGCAAGTGAAAACAGCACGGCTAATGTAAGAGCCGAAATCGCAGATATAAGCCTTAGCGCACATTTAATTTTATACGAAGCCTCAAGCCCTTTGTTTCTTAAGTCCATGGCATACCTCTCCATTATAATACTATAATTATATATTATATACCTTTTTTTATATTTTTGCAATACCTATCTTATATTTTTTATAAATAAATTTAAAACTATTGACTTTTCCGTGCTTTTACTGTATAATATTTTCTGTAAAATTTGTTTAATCGAAAGGACTTATAAAATGGCAGAGCTTATCAGCGGCGGCGTTTTTGTTACAGACGGCAGAAAAATTGAAAAGGAATGCTCCGTTTCCAAAGACGTTGCAAGAAAAAATACTATTTCCTATGGAATTTTATCAAATCACAATACATCGGGAGATGAAAATAACTTAAAAATCAAGTTTGACGCTCTCGCATCTCACGATATTACATACGTCGGAATTATCCAGACCGCAAGAGCAAGTGGACTTAAGGAGTTCCCCGTTCCCTACGTGCTTACCAACTGTCATAACAGCCTCTGTGCTGTCGGCGGTACTATAAACGAGGACGACCACGTTTTCGGTCTCTCCGCTGCTAAAAAATACGGTGGCATCTACGTTCCCGCGCATCAGGCGGTTATTCATTCCTATATGCGTGAAACTATGAGCGGATGCGGAAAAATGATTCTCGGCTCCGACAGCCACACGCGTTACGGAGCTCTCGGCACTATGGCTATCGGCGAGGGCGGTCCCGAGCTTGTTAAACAGCTTCTCGGAAAAACCTATGACGTCGCACGCCCCGAGGTTATATGCGTATATCTTACCGGCGCTCCCCGTCCGGGTGTAGGTCCGCAGGACGTTGCTCTTGAGCTTATCGGCGCTGTTTTTGCTTCCGGTTTCGTAAAAAACAAGGTTCTTGAGTTTATCGGAGACGGCATTGCATCTCTCCCCATTGAGTTCAGAAACGGCATTGACGTTATGACCACCGAAACAACCTGTCTCTCCTCCGTATGGGAAACGGACGAGGTAACCGATAGATACTTTGCGCTTCATAACCGTCCCGAGGACTACAAAAAGCTTTCCGTTAAGGGTACTGCGTACTACGACGGAATGGTTAAGATTGACCTTTCAAAGACTGAATGTAATATTGCTCTGCCCTCGCATCCCTCTAACGTGTTCTCTATTAATGAGCTTAAAGAAAACGCTTCTTCTATTCTTAAAGACTACGGTCTTTCCGACAAGCTCGGAAAGGACGGCAGAATATACGCTGACCAAGGCGTTATTGCCGGTTGCGCAGGCGGTACGTATGACAACTTAACCGCCGCCGCCGATATTTTAAAGGGCGGCTCTATCGGAAACGGCGCGTTTGCTCTCTCGGCTTACCCCGCATCTCAGCCCGTTTATATAGACCTTATAAGAAACGGCTTTGCCGCAACTCTTATGGAGTCCGGAGTTACGCTTCGTACCGCGTTCTGCGGTCCCTGCTTCGGAGCGGGCGACGTTCCCTCTAATAAGGGCTTCAGTCTCCGTCATTCCACACGTAACTTCCCGAACAGAGAAGGCTCTAAGCCCGGCGCGGGACAGAGCGCTTCCGTTGCTCTTATGGACGCGCGTTCCATTGCAGCAACCGCTAAAAACGGCGGTATCCTCACCGCGGCAACCGACCTTGACGTAAGCTACACCCCCTCTGCGTACAAGTTTGACGACACCGTTTATAGAAACAGAGTATATAAGGGATTTGGTAAGGCAAATGCCGACGAGGAGCTTAGATTCGGCCCCAACATCAAGGACTGGCCGGAAATGCCCGCTCTCACCGACGATCTCCTTATACGTGTCGCATCAGTTATAAAGGATCCCGTAACCACCACAGACGAGCTTATTCCGTCGGGTGAGACGTCCTCCTACCGCTCTAATCCCGAGGCGCTTTCCGAATTTACTCTTTCGAGAAAGGATCCTGCATACGTTGGACGCGCAAAGGCAATAAGAGCTATGAACGCCGACAGAAGTGGAGATATCCTCGCCGAGGTTTATAAAACGATTAAAAGCGGTGGCTTTGACGCTCCCGAAAATGCTCTTATCGGCTCGGTTGTTTACGCGGTAAAGCCCGGCGACGGCTCTGCGCGTGAGCAGGCGGCGTCCTGCCAGAAGGTTCTCGGAGGTATGGCAAACATAGCAAAGGAATACGCAACCAAGCGTTACCGCTCCAACCTTATTAACTGGGGTATGCTTCCCTTCACCTTTGACTGCGACGAAAACGAGCTTCCGTTTGATAACGACAGCTTCATATTCGTTCCGGGTATCAAAAATGCCGTTAGCGAGGGCAAGGAAGTACTTTCCGCTTACGTTGTTGCAAAGGACGGATTAAAGGAGATAACTCTTAACCTTCCCGCTCTTACAAAGGACGAGAAAACCATAATTCTCTCCGGTTGTCTTATCAACTACTATAAAAACTTCTAAACTAATCGAAAGAACCGCAGGAATACTCATTCTTGCGGTTCTTTTATAAAGCTTTTTTCAAGCCGCGGAGTTTTCTAATTTTTAACCATGAGTAAGGCAGAAAAAGATAAAACCCACCGAAAACGCTTGTTTTCGGTGGGTTTTTGTGTATATTAGATTTTTCAGTTCATTTTAAATATTCTCTGAGCTATGCGGTAGCCCTTGACGGTAATAAAGCGGCCGAGCCTTCCCGGGAAATGCGTAAGCGCGTTAATTGTTAGCGTTCTCATTTTACGGTAAATTCCCGCGTCCCTCTCCTTAAGGAATCGCCAAAGCTCCTTTTCCTTCTCAAAGTTTTCCTTCTCTCCCGAAGCAAAGAGAAAAACTGTCGATATGGTGTACATCATCGCAAGCTCGTGGAACATATATTTATAGAGCTGCTTACTCTGTTTTTTAATTTCGTTAAGGTCGTGGCACTCCGTCATAAGTTGAGTTACTCTTATCTGCTGGTCAATACGCTTAATCATATTTTTCTCGTTAACCGATTGATCGTCTCTGCCTATAAAGTAGTAATAGAGGTCGAGGTCCATATAATATATTGATTTAACGCTCGGGAAGGGCCAGTACATATAGAGATTGTCAACGTAAAATGTATGCTTCGGAAGCTCTACCTTAAGCTCACGGAGAAGCTCTGTACGGTAAACAACCGAGTGCATCATAAGATATTTTGACACGCCAAAGCTTTTTACGTCGTCCCACGTACAAACCTTCTCATGCGGGAAGAATTTTTTATAGCTCATAGGCTTCTGCGTATTGTCTGCAACGTGGTCATATACGTAATTCGTTACGTACATATCAACACTGATACCGTTTTTTACGTTCTCTCTTATACGGTTAAGCAGAGTGTCAAGCGCCTTCGGATCAAGGCGGTCATCCGAATCGACAACCTTATAATACATTCCGCGTCCGAGCCGTATTCCCTGATTAACTCCCTCTCCGTGTCCGCCGTTCTCCTGATGAACGGCTCTTACTATGTTCGGATACTCCTTTTCGTATCTGTCGGCGATTTCACCTGTTCTATCCTTTGAACCGTCGTTTATTATAAGTATTTCCGTATCCTCTCCCGCATTCAGAAGGGATTTTATACATTTTTCCATATAACTTTCCGAATTGTAGCAGGGTATTGCGAAAGTAATTAACTTTTCCATAAATAAAACCTTTCAAATATTTTTATTATTACGCCCCACGGCGTACGTTAAAGTAGCGGTCTCACTCAAAAAGCTCCATTGCACGCGCTACCACGGCATCCATATTATAGTATTTGTACTCGGCAAGTCTTCCAACAAGTATAAGCTCGGAATAACTTTCCGCAAGCTTAACGTACCGTCCGTACATTTCACTGCTTTCGGCGGAAGCAACGGGGTAATACGGTATTTCACCGTCCTTTCCCTCATACTCGCGCGGATATTCCTTCATTACGGTCGTTACTCCGTCCTTTTTCTGCAGGGTAAGCTTTTTAAATTCGGTTATTCTGGTAAAATCCTCACTTACAGTGTAGTTTACCGTTGCAGCGCTCTGATAAGAGTCAACGTTATGCGTTTCAAACTTAAAATCAAGGGTACGGTAAGGAAGACGTCCGTAAATAAAACCGAAAAGACGGTCAGTTTCGCCGGTATAAATCACCTTTGCGTCAGTTTTCTCTCCGTTAAAGTATATCTTACCGTCGCTGAGACTGAGCTTATCAAGCGCGTCAACACCGAGCATAACGGTTATGTTCTCGTGCTTTAGCATATTTTCGACCATAGAGGTATAGCTTACAAGCGGAAGTCCTTGATACTCGTCGGTAAAATATCTGTCGTCGTATGAAAGTCTAACGGGAACGCGCGACGTTGTTTTAGGATCAACCTCAGACGGCTTTTTACCCCACTGCTTGACGGTGTAATATAAGAATATGTTATCGTAAACGAACTTTCCAAGGGCTGAAAGCTCCTCGTTTTTGCTTTCAACAAGCGACATTACCGATACGGTATCTGTTCCAAACTCCTCTTTAACGAGAGACAGGAGCTTTTCGGTCTTTTCCGCGCCGTAAACAAGCTCTATCGACTTAAGATTAAAAGGAACAGGAACGTTGCATTCGGAAAGCTTTGCCTCAACCTTATGGCTGTATCCGTTCCACTCGGTAAAACGGGACAGAAAATTAAACACTTTTTTATTATTGGTATGAAAAATATGCGGTCCGTAGTTATGTATAAGTATGCCGTGCTCATCGGTGGAGTCATATACGCTGCCGCCGATATGAGAAAGTCTTTCAAGGATTAAAACCTTGTTTCCCTTTTCTGCGAGAAGTCTTGCCGCGGATGCTCCCGCAAGACCTGCTCCGCAAATTATGTAATCATAATTATTCATTGTTAAATTCCTTTCGTCCCGATTTCCTAAATAAAGACTTATACGTAGAGATTACTCCATTAAATAAATTTATATTAAAATTATAAAACAAAAATATTAATTAATAATGTACGATAAGTGAATTTTACTGTTCATTTTCTCCAAAACAGTAATAACGCATAGCGTAATCGAAGTAACCAAAGAGTGCTTCCTCGATATATACACCCGGCTCTCTTACGTAGCTTGTCGTTATCTCGGTTTTTACAGAAGCCTTTGCAAAAATAAAACCGTCAGAGGTAAGCTCCACCTTAGCATCTACACCGACAAGAGAAAGCGCTTCTGTGAAAAGTCTGTTAAAAACCGTGCTGTCGCTTACTGCGGTTTTCTTCATTCTCGCCTTTAAAGTAACGTCAAATGTTTTTTCAGCGCAGGAAAACGTTACGGTAGCGCTTTTGCCGTCCGAAAAGGTGTTTTCAAGAGACAGAATTTCGGTAAGTGCGTATGTTGCCGACGTAAAATCAAGCGCGAGCGAAAGACTTGATTCCATACCGTCAAAATTAACGGTTATACTGTTTTTAAAATTAATTTTGCTAAGCTTTTCGGCTATCATTTTCACGGCCGTGGTTACAAGCGTAAGGCGTTTAACGGAAATATGAGAAAAAGGGAATATTTCGTCGGCGGAATACGTCTTTTCTATATTTTCACCGTAAATAATTCCAAGAATGTTTTTCCCGTACGCAGTTGACATTTTACCGTTTTTACCAAGCGTAACCGAGGTAATAAGCGGATGCAAAAGAAGTGTTATTTCTCCGCTTTGCTCACGTACCGCAAGTGCTTCAACTCTTTTTATTCCGTCGGTGAAGGAAATGACCGTATTATCCCCTATTTTATCCGAAAGAGCGAGAAGCTTTTTTCCGCCGTCATCGGTAAGACTTAATACACTCGCTCCTCTTTTCGGAAAAACGCGCGTCTGCACCGCTTTAACGTTTTTATCAATTATTTTCATATCTGCGCTTAGCTTTACAAGCCCGTATCCGAAATTCGATCTTACTTTATCAAACATTAAATCCTTAATCATAATCTACCACCCGTATTTTTATGATTTAATTATAGCATCTTTCGGAGAAATATTCAAGTAGTATTTATTATTTGTATTAAATGTAACAAAAAATAAAACTTTTTGGGAAAGCTCTTGTAATAAAGGAAATTTTTGTGTAAAATAATTAACGGCAATTAAAAATAATTTTATATAAAAACAACGGAGGAATTCAAAATGGTAAAAGTTGCTATTAACGGTTTTGGCCGTATCGGCCGTCTCGCATTCAGACAGATGTTTGGTGCGAAGGGTTACAAGGTTGTCGCTATAAACGACCTTACTAAGCCCTCTATGCTTGCTCATCTTCTTAAGTACGACACCGCTCAGGGTCGTTACGACGGACACACTGTAGAGGCTAACGACGAAGAAGGAACCATCACCGTAGATGGAAACACCATCAAAATCTATGCTGAGAAGGACGCTGTTAACTGCCCCTGGAAGAAGCTTAAGGTTGACGTTGTTCTCGAGTGTACCGGTTTCTACTGCTCTCTTGAGAAATCTATGGCTCACGTTAAGGCCGGCGCAAAGAAGGTTGTTATTTCCGCTCCTGCAGGAAACGACCTCAAGACCGTAGTTTACAGCGTAAACGAGAACACTCTTACTGCTGATGACAAGATCATCTCCGCAGCATCCTGCACCACCAACTGCCTCGCTCCTATGGCTAAGGCTCTTAACGACTACGCTGCTATCCAGAGCGGTATCATGACTACTGTTCATGCTTACACCGGCGACCAGATGGTTCTCGACGGCCCCCACAGAAAGGGCGACCTCAGAAGAGCTCGTGCAGCTGCTCAGAACATCGTTCCTAACTCCACCGGAGCTGCTAAGGCTATCGGACTTGTTATCCCCGAGCTCAACGGTAAGCTTATCGGTTCTGCTCAGAGAGTTCCTACCTGCACCGGTTCTACGACTATCCTCGTAGCTGTTGTTAAGGGTAAGGACATCACCAAGGACGGCATCAACGCTGCTATGAAGGCTGCTTCTAACGAGTCCTTCGGTTACAACGACGAGCAGATCGTTTCTTCCGACGTAATCGGAATGAGATACGGTTCTCTCTTCGACGCAACTCAGACCATGGTTGCTAAGATCGACGACGACACCTACCAGGTACAGGTTGTTTCGTGGTACGACAACGAGAACTCCTACACTTCTCAGATGGTTAGAACCATTAAGTACTTCGCAGAGCTTAACTAATTTAAGTTAATAAACAAAAGGAGCTGAATTTTTCGGCTCCTTTTTATTTTTATGTGATTTAATGGGAATTTTATTCAATAGCGCTTGAATTATTCCAATAAATAGGATATTAAAAATGCAAGATTTTCTGTAAGCTTCAGTGAAATCTTGCATTTTTATCATATTTTACTGTTTATCAGTCCTCGCCGGAAATTACGTAAGCGTAAACGGGCTGTCCGCCGTTAACAAGTGTTATCTCCGCATACGGGTTAACCTTCTCGCTTATTATCTCAACAGCCTTTTCAGCTTCCGAGGCAGTTACGTCCTCCCCGTAGTAAACGGTAATTATGCTGTTCTTTTTAACAGCCTCGGCAACCAGCGCAAGACATTCGTCTCTCGTATCGGTTACGTATTTTACCTTGTTTTCAACAAGTCCGAGCATCTGACCTGTCTTTATATGCTTACCGTCAAACGTGGAATCGTGCGCCGCGTAGGTTATCGACGTCGTTCTGGTTTCTGCTATCTTTTCTTCCATAGCCGCTCTGTTTTCCTCAACCGAAAGGTCCTCGGAGAAGGCAAACATTGCTGATACGCCCTGCGGAACGGAGACGGTCTTAATAACCTCTACCCTCTTATCGGTGGTAAGGTCTGCCGCTGCCTTAGCAACAAGATAAATATTACTGTTATTCGGAAGAACGAATACAGTTTCAGCGGGCGTTGCCGCTATCGCTTTAAGCATATCTTCGGTGCTTGGGTTCATGGTCTGACCGCCCGTTACGAGCTTATCAACGCCAAGGTCGGTAAATACCTCCTTAATTCCGTCGCCGGAGCAAACGCTGACAAATCCGTAAGGCTTTTCTGCGGGAACGGATACAAATTCGTCCTTTTCCTCCGCCTTTTCCTCTTTAGCAATAAGTCCGGAGTGCTGATTTTTCATGTTTTCGATTTTAACGGTATAGAACGAACCGTATTTTACAGCCTCGGAAAGAACACGTCCCGGATCGTCGGTATGAACGTGAATTTTTATAATATCGGAGTCCTCAACGAAAACTACGCTGTCTCCCGCATTAATTACAAATTCATGAAGTGCTTCAACCGTTCCCTCTCCCTCGTATTCCTTGCTCTTGGTAACTATGCACTCGGTACAGTAGGGGAAGGTTATGTTCTCGGTATCAAACTGCGAAAAATCAGCCTGTGAGGTTTCGCTGGCTTCAGAGGTGTTTTTTGCTTCAACAGGCTCGTTTTTAAGAGCTGCAAGCATTCCTCCGAGAACTGCTACGAAACCGCTTCCGCCTGCGTCAACAACGTTTGCCTGCTTTAATACGGGAAGCATATCGGGGGTTTTCGCAAGCATTTCGCGAGCCGCAGTAAGCATACCGCCGAAAAGCTCTACCATATCGTCGGTCGCGCCACCCTCTGCGCTAACCATCTCGGTGGCCTTTTCCGCGCTCGCTCTCATAACTGTAAGTATAGTTCCCTCTTTAGGAGCCATAACAGCTTTATAAGCAAGCTCTACGCCACGCGTAAACGCAGCTGCTACTTTAACCGTATCGGCGCTTTCTGTTTCCTTAAGCTCCTTTCCTACGCCTTTAAAAAACGAGGAAAGAATAACTCCGGAGTTTCCTCTCGCTGCGCGAAGGAAGGTCTTTGCAACCTTATCCGAAACCTCGGCAAGATTTCCCTTGAAGCCTGCAAGCTCTCCGTTTCTCGCGGGAAGCATTGTAAGGCTCATATTTATTCCCGTGTCTCCGTCAGGAACAGGGAAAACGTTAAGATTATTTATTTCGTCTCTTTCGTTATCAAGCGCGTTTGACGCGGAGGTTACCATATCGCGATAAAGCTCTCCGTCAATAATCTTAGCGGTATTTACATTATCTTTTATCATTGGATTTTATCCTTTTCAATTTATTTTAATGAAACGCTATACTGAATTTCAGTCTTTAAATTACTTATTTCTTCTCTCTGTCAGCGCCTCTTTCGTTGTTACCGACTACGAAAACCGCAATTGTTCTGTAACCCGCGTGCGCTCCTATAACCGGACCGATATAGTTCACTATAAATTCCTTCTCCGGAAGCTCGTCCTTTATCATATCTACAAGCATATCTACGTCGTCCTCACAGTCGGCGTGGCTTATAAATATAGGCGTTTCGTTTGTATCAGCCGCCTCGGATACTATCATATCCTTAAGCTTTTTTATAGCGGGGGTACGTCCACGCATCTTATCATAGGGAGCAAGCTTTCCCTCGGGAGAAACGTAAAGCATAGGCTTTATCTGGAGCATAGAGCCGAAAAACGCTGCCGCAGAGGAAATTCTGCCACCTCTCTTAAGCTGACCGAGATCGTCAACGGTGAACTCGTGGCATATATTTTTCTTTAACTCCTCCGCATAGCTTACAAGCTCGTCAAACTCCATTCCGTTAAGTCTCTTTTTAGCAAGGAGATATACGAGAAGTCCCTGTCCGCAGGAAGCGCCGAGCGAATCAACAACCGCTATCTTACGCTCCGGATATTCCTCAGAAAGCTCCTCGGCGACTATTTTGGCGTTTTGGCAGATGCTGGAAAGCGCCGATGAGAAGGAGATATAAACAACGTCCTTTCCCTCGTCAAGAGCAGGCTTAAACGCGTCCTCTATTTCGTAAGGGTTAAGCGCAGAGGTGGAAACGGTAGCTCCCGCCTTAAGGTCTGTGTAAAATTTCACAACCGGATATTCCGGATTATCGGGATAGCTTTTGTAGTTTTCTCCGTTTACCGAAAAGGTTATCGGAACAACAGAGATATCAAGGTCCTTAACCTGTGCCGCGGTAAGATCGCAGCCGGAGTCTGTAATAATTACGTAATTTGCCATATTTTTCAGTTCCTTTTCTTTTATTTACTTTTTAAGTATAGACAAATGGGAAAAAATATGTTATTATTATTTTACCATATATTTTTTATAAAATCAATGCTTTCTGCATAATTAATACCGCTTTTGCGGAAAAAGTTACAAAATAAATAAAAATATTTTTTCTTTTTTAAGAAAGGACGTGGCCGAAAATGAATAAATATATTGAATGCGGAGCTATCGCTAATACTCACGGAATAGCCGGAGCCGTTAAAGCTCTTTCCTGGTGCGATTCCCCCGAGGTCCTCGCCTCTCTCCCCTCGGTATTTACCGAGCAGCTGGGAGTTTACGTCGAGCTTACCGTAGAAAGCGCCTCCGTTTACAAGGACACGGTTATCTTTACGTTTGCCGGAATAGACTCTATTGATAAAGCTGTAAGACTTAAGGGGAAAACGCTTTACGCTTTAAGAGATGACTTTCAGCTTGAGGACGGAGAATATTTTATAGCCGACCTTATCGGTCTTGAGGTTATTGACGCCGAAAGCGGCGTGGTTTACGGAAAAATCGAGGGGGTAAACACAAACGCCTCGCAAATGCTTTATGAGGTAAGAACCGAATCGGGAATAAAGCTGCTTCCCGCTGTTGACGCTTTTATAAAGGAGATCGTTTACGAAAAATGCGTTTACGTTAATAATATCCCCGGACTTCTTGACGATTAATTTCCGATACGGCGCCGTTTAAGTTCTATAACGAGCGCAGTCTCACCACGAAAGGACAAACTGAAAATGAGATTTGATATAATGACGCTTTTCCCCGAAATGATTGAAAACGTACTAAGCGAAAGCATTATCGGACGCGCAAGAAATAAAAACATTATCTCTGTCCACGCGCACAATATAAGGGATTATTCCGAGGACAAGCACCGCCGCGTTGACGACACTCCTTGCGGCGGCGGAAAGGGTATGCTTATGGCTGTGCCGCCGATAGACGCCTGCCACAGCGCCGTTCTTGCAAAGGCTCCGAATCTTAAAACGAAAACCGTTTATATGTCTCCGCAGGGACGCGTTTTAACTCAGAGTGTCGCACGAGAGCTTGCGACCTACGACAGACTTATAATTCTCTGCGGTCATTACGAGGGTGTTGACCGTCGCGCCGTCGAGCTTCTCTGCGACGACGAAATCTCCATAGGAGATTACGTCTTGACAGGCGGCGAGCTTCCCGCCTGTGTGCTTGTAGATACCGTCTCGCGTATGATTGAGGGCGTTCTGTCAGACGAGGAATGCTATTCAAGGGAAAGCTTTATGAACGGTATGCTTGAATATCCGCAATATACAAGACCTATCGAATATAAAGGAATGACGGTTCCCGACGTTCTTCTTTCGGGAGATCACAAAAAAATCGAGCAGTGGCGTAAGGAAGCCGCTCTTGAATTAACCAAAAAGAACCGTCCCGACCTTCTTTAAAGTCGCGGCATATCAGCTTTTAAAACATGCCGACCGACAGCAATATAAAAAGGCTTTACAGCGCCTTTTGACTGTAAAAAAATAATATAAAAAACGGAAACCGTTATGGAAAAACTTAAAATTCCCTACCCGATTATTGTTGAGGGTAAATACGATAAAATCAAGCTTTCCTCAATTACCGATGCCGATATATTCACAACCGACGGCTTTGGTATATTTACAAACGAGGAAAAGGTTACTCTTTTCAGAGCCCTTGCCGAAAAGCGCGGAAAAATTATAATTTTAACCGACAGCGACGGCGGCGGCACTATGATAAGAAGCCATTTAAAATCTCTTTTCCCCGCCGAAAAGCTTATAAATCTCTATATTCCGTCCGTTAAAGGAAAGGAAAAGCGCAAAAAAGCGCCGGGAAAGGAAGGCACTCTCGGTGTCGAGGGAACGGATACGAAAATTATTTTAGATATCCTTAAGCCCTTTGCCGATGTTGAGTTCACGCCTAAAGGCAATATCAGTAAAGCGGTAATGTACGAGTACGGGCTGACGGGCAGCGAAAACGCCTCTCTCCTCAGAGAAAAGCTTGCCGTATCACTTGGCTTTCCCCCGAAAATCTCGCCAAACGCTCTCCTATCCGCACTCAACGTGCTCTACACTGCCGAGGAGCTTAAAAAGCTTTGCGAAAATCTATAAGCCCCCGTGTTGTTTTCATAAAAAGTAAAAAGAGCTGAATTTTTCAGCTCTTTTTTTATTTTCTTTTTTCTCTTTTCCGTGTAAAAGCCCTGCCGATACCGATTATTAGAAACGCTCCGAGTGTAAAAAGGATTATATATCCGATAACATAGACAAAATGTGGCAGCCTTCCGCCGAAAAGGTTATTAAAAACGGGATATACGAAATCGCTTTCGGGCGCAAGGTAAAACATATCGAATTTCGTTCCGTCCCCGTATATTCTGTTTAAAAACAGAGCCATTACGACAAGCACGCAAAAGATTTTATATGCGTTAAATGCGGTTTTTAAATTGTAGGAAACGGTACCGGATACAAGTATCATTACGGCCAAGATAAACATTATGCCGTGGTGCACCATTGTCTGGACGCTTACACCGATTATAGGACTGAAAACGCTATTAGTTCCAACGAAAAGAACGACTATGGCTCCGATAAGGCTATACGTTCCGAGAAACGCCGTAAATGCCTTAAAAGGCTCCTTTTTGTTAAATTTATAAAGAGCAAAGGCGATAAAGGTAAGATAAATAGGCGTTGAACAGAATTGAAAGGGAAAGATATACCACGGATACGACCACGTATCGTTAGCGGGCCTATAAGACATTACAATCTGCTTATAGATTTCAAAAACGAGCATTATTATTCCCGACCAAAGCATACTGTGAGCGATAAATTTTTCGGTAATTCTTTTTCTAAAGAAAATTGCTACGAGAGAGAGCGAGAGTATTATACAGATAGAGACCGTATGAAAAACGCCGTAAGCGCGCGGCATTTCAGCTCTTATTCCGAAAAACGCAACTATTTTTTCAAACGCATTAACGGTTTCACTTAAATAATACATTTTCTCCCTCCTTTTTACTGGCAAATCATAATTTCATTTATATTATTACTTATTTTAGCATATAAAAAACTTTTTTTCAAGTAATAAATATGAATTTTAGCAAAAGAAAAGCATTTACGCGCCAAAAACGTCTTTTTAATGTTTTTTCGAAAAAATCCTACCGTCAAAACAGAGACAAAGGCTACCGCGACGAATTCCATAACAATTCATTGGAATAAATATAAAAAAGCACTGCGTAAAGGCAGTGCTTTTAATGGCGGAGAGAGAGGGATTCGTTCTTGAATTTTTCAAAATATTTCGTGCTCAGGCTTAGGTTATATTTTGAAAAATTCTTCGGTCACCGCTCTAAAACGCTCCACCGGAGCCTTTTCTCGCTGCGTTCGAATCCCTTTTATTATATCCCACCCAAACAAAAAGCACCCTCTTTCGAGGATGCTTTCTGTTTTTGGCGGAGAGAGAGGGATTCGAACCCTCGGTCGGGTATTAGCCGACACACGATTTCCAGTCGTGCGCCTTAGACCAGCTCAGCCATCTCTCCAAGTGAGCCTAATTATTATATCATATATAAATCGGTTTGTCAAGGGGTAATTTGAATTTTTTTCTTTTTTTAGCGAGCTGTCCGGAGTATTGCTTTTTTAAGGCTTTATTTCCCTACAAAACAATGAGACCGATAGCGGAAACCGTTACTGCAAGAGTGCACTCCGCCGCAAAACGTACGAAAGGTCATTCCTACTAGCCGGAGCGCCTCTCACACAAAACAAAAAGGTCATACCCGCATAAGGATATGACCTTTAGCCGATCCGCCTATGACAGGTGGATCGAATAAAATAAATACCGACGCTCGGTTTAACAGCAACGTAAGCATCTACCATAAGATTGGCAGGTCATGCCACTGTTATTCCGTACGGTATCAAAGTGTCATTATTATACAACAAACACTTTATTTTGTAAATATACAAAACAACCTATTTTTCACCCTCATTTTTGGTCATTTTTTCGGTATTTTGACAAATCTTCCTTTTGGGGTTTAATCGAGCGACCGATATTTTATTCGACACTTTGACATTGTTTACAACTTAGACATATAATTTAAAAGGAACGTAAATTTATATTGCCGAGGAAATAAACATTCAAATGTTTTTTATTGGCATTTTAATTAAACGCTCCAAAAATCTTAGCTAAAATCTCTCATCAAGCTGCGTCCGATATTAAAACTGCGTTTTTTAGATACCACCTCACCGCTTAATGACGCTTATCTGTCTTTTTTCGGCTTATTTACGCATACGTATCGGGGCTTTTGACGAAAGAAAGCTTTAAATGAAAGAACGGAGATATATTATAATGTATAATAAAACCAACACGCACCGCGGTAGGCGCTCCTCTATCGGTAACAGTGCTTGCTATAATAACGCGCCGTATAGGCGCGGCTCGGAATGTGAACCGGCAGTCCCCGTAAGCGATAGACCCTCCCTCGCTATGGTTTATTCGGTTTCACAGACCTGGCGTTATATCAGCGACGGCTGCGAGGGCTTTGACAGAGGCACCATTTTTGACGAGCTTCACAAGCCATTTTTCGGAGACAAATGTAAATGCGGAGGGGGATGCAAATGACAGACTGTAAAAACCGTAGTAAATTAATGAAGGAAATACAAATCGCGTCCTTTGCGGTTGTTGAAACAAATTTATATCTTGACACCCACCCGTTTGACGAAATAGCGCTCGCCGCTCTTGAAAAGTACAGCGAAATGCGTAAAACGGCGATAAAGGAATACGAGGCCCTTTACGGCCCGATATTTCCCTTTAACGTTTCCGGAGACGCCGACTGCTTTAAATGGGTAAAAGAGCCGTTTCCGTGGGAAAAGGAGGACTAAGACATGTGGATCTATCAGAAAAACCTTCAATACCCTGTAAATATTAAAAATCCCAATCCCGCACTTGCAAAGGTAATAATCTCCCAGCTCGGCGGCCCTGACGGTGAGGTCGGAGCCTCTCTCCGCTACCTCTCGCAGCGCTTCGGTATGCCCTACCGCGAGGTAACGGGTATTTTAACCGACGTTGGAACGGAAGAGCTTGCGCACGTTGAAATCGTATCCACAATTCTCTATCAGCTTACCAGAAATCTGTCGGTATGCGAGATAAAGGAAAGCGGCTTTGACACCTACTTCGTTGACCACACCGCGGGTATTTATCCTCAGGCGGCTTCGGGTATGTCTTACACTACCGCGTTTATGCAGAGCAAGGGCGATATAATAACCGACTTAAACGAGGATCTTGCCGCGGAACAAAAGGCGCGCACAACCTACGACAACATTCTTCGTCTTACCGACGATCCCGACGTTCGCGAGCCTATTAAATTCCTTCGCGCCCGTGAGATAGTTCACTATCAGCGCTTTGCCGAGGCTCTCGGTATCGCGACCGAAAGAGCTGAATGTAAAAATAACTTCTATATCACCAACCCGTCGTTTGACGTAGGCTGCAAGCCGAACTGCACCGCAGGTCAGGGCGCGTCCTCGCAAAAGCGCGGCTGCGATACCGATATACTCCTTTCGGCTAACGTCTCCTCTCGTTCAGCTTCTGATACGGGCCGCAGAGAGTACGCTGATACAAGCCGCAGAGACTTCGCCGATAAAAACGATTTAAGATTTTTAAGAGACTGTCATAGACCGTTTTAAAGGTTAATAGGGTTTAATAATAACCTGAAATGCACGTTTAAATAAGTACGGGTAAAATCAGTCGTAAACTAAAAGCGGATATGCTCTTTTGGGCATGTCCGCTAAATTTTATTTTAATATTAATCGCTACAGAAAGCCTATTTTTACCGCAATATATTACTATATGCGTCTATTACCGCGTTGCAAACAATACGCAGAAACTATATTCTGCGTATATTTTTCGCAAGCTCCCTTAAATTTTCGTCGGAAAGAAACCTTTTTACTCCGTCAAAGTCTCTTATCGGCTCCCCTTTTCCGTCCTGAGCGCTATCAAGAAGCACCGTTTCCGCAAGACCTTCAAAAACAAGTGTTCTTAGATGCGAAAGAAGTGTTTTTTCTATCCAATAAAGGAATTTAGTCTTTGAAAAGCGCTTCTCCTCTTTTTTTAAGCGCAGATACATAGGAAATCCGTCCGAAGCATCGTGCCATGTATCGGCAAAAATAAAATCATACCGACCGTCCTTAAGCTTCTTTTCAACGTATTCAAACGCATCGGCACTGATAATATTAACCTTGTTTTTATTATTAAACTGCGGAAAAATATGCTTTTTGAAAAGCTCTATAACCGTTTCGTCCTTTTCAATAACGGTAATCTCGCTTACGGCTTCCTTTTCAGACGCCATGTACGTAAAATAACCGAGCCCGAGTCCAAGCGTAAGCACCTTTCCGCCAACGGCAGAAATCGGCTCCTTCATAGTTTCTATCTCGTTAGGCTTAACCGCCATCCACTCTCTTCCGCTTTGTAAAACGGCGGGAAAACGGTATTCGGCGTCAAAAAATCCGAGACGGGGAATTTCGGTAAGGTCGTCCTTTAGTATAATATCTCCGCATACAAATCCTTCATATGGCTTATAGCTGAGGGTTGTAAGCTCCCAATCGCCCATTTTAACGTCTGGAAGCTTAATGTTACTCAAATACGCGTTATCCTGATATTCCGAGACGAGGGCCTTCTTTACCGACGGTATAAAATATCTTTCCTCAAACGCTCTGTCGTCTCGGCTTTCTTCGGTATTAAAACCGCACGCGGCGCTTAAAATACTGACGAATGCCGTCTCCTCCGAAACATTGCATTCCTCTACTATTTCTCTGACAAGCGAGGGCGTTACGAGAGTCGGACAGTTATTCAGATACTCCGCGTAAATATCAAGAATTTTAAAGTTGCCGCTACTGATATTAATGAGCTTTTTTAGTTTTTCTTTATCGGATTTATTAAGGACTATATTCATTTTATTTGCACCTTATAACTTAATATCTGTCATTTATTGCTTTATTTTGTCATTTTTCTACCTAATTCTGAAAAGCCGTTTTCAAGCCAAAGTATCTCTCCTCCACCGCTGCGTTCGTTCAAAAGCCCTTCCTTAAAGATAAGATTTTTAAGTCGTTTAGCCGCCCCTATGGCTCCGTCGTAAAAGCACGGTCTATATCCTAACGCCTTTTCTATCGCTTTTTTGGCAAACGGAAAATGCGTACACCCGAGAACAACCGCCGAAAATTTTAGTTTTCTGTACTGCGAAAACTCCGATTTAAGATAAGAAACGAGCGCGGGGCTGTCCTCCATTCCCGCTTCAACAAAGGATACTATTTTCTGAGTGGGCAAACAGACTATCCTGCTTTTCTCCGATGCAAGTGCCACAAGTCTTTTAAAGCGTTCCGTTTTCTCGGTTGCCTCGGTTGATAAAACAAGAATGTTTTTCCCCGAAAAATGACGTGCGGCGGGCATAACCGCAGGTTCAAGTCCTATAATAAGTGTATCGGGGTATCTTTTTCTTAGCGTGGTAACGGCGGCGGCGGTAGCGGTATTACAGGCAATAACGATAGCTTTACAGGGGTAAAGAAGGAGTTTTTTTACTGCGTTTTCGGTAAGGTGTATTATATCGCTCTCACTTTTCGTGCCGTACGGCGCGTTTTGAGTATCTGACAAATAGAGATAATTTTCTTTTGGAAGCAGTTTTTTTATCTCTTTTAAAACGCTTATACCTCCGACTCCGGAATCGATAATTCCTATCGGCAGACTTTTTTTATCCAAAATTTCACCCCTTGACGTAGTAAGCTTTCTCATAATATTTTATTATGAAGGGGTGTTAAATATATCTTTATCGGACGCATACGCGCTTTTTATTTTAAGTATAACGCTTTTTTTCTTAAATTGCAATATTTTTCACAAAATACTGTTGACTAAATTTTCCGAAAGTATTAAAATTTATATAGTGTGTATAGGCTTTTGCCTTTTTTACTGGCCGGCGCCGCGACTTAAATTCTTCTTGGTCAGGGGCTGTAAGAAAAGCAAAGCGGAAAAATAAGCATTTTAATATAAAGCTACTACGTTTGAAAGGATATAGGCTATGAATATTAATAAAATCGAGGAAAACAAAAAGCTTTCCGAAAAAAAGCTTTCCAGAGAGGAGATATTTACGGGTAATATAGTCCACCTCATAAAGGATACGGTAGAGCTTCCGAACGGAAAAACCTCAACCAGAGAGGTAATACTTCATAACGGCGCGGTTTGTGTCGTACCGATAACCGACGACGGAGAAATTGTAATGGAGCGTCAGTTCCGTTACCCGTTTAATGATGTTATATGGGAAATTCCTGCGGGAAAGCTTGATAAGGGCGAGACAGATCCGCTCCTTGCCGCAAAGCGTGAGCTTCTTGAAGAAACGGGCTACACCGCAAAGGAATTTAAATTTATAGGCGAGTACTACCCCTCTCCCGCAATTCTCGGAGAGAGAATTTATATGTACGTCGCAACCGGTCTTAGCCTCGGAGAGCGCAGCCTTGACGAGGACGAGTTTCTTGACGTTATAAAAATCCCATTTGACGAGGTTATCGAAATGATAAAGCGTAATGAAATTCCCGACGGCAAAACGCAGGCGGCAGTGCTTAAAGCGATGGTTTTTAACGGGTAGCACCCGGTGGCAAATGGCAACGGTTTAATTTGAGCAAACATAGCCAGCGTCGGCAGGTAAGCACCTGCGGGCAAATGGCGACGGTTTTATTTGAGCAAACATAGCCGGCATCGCTAAAACCAAGGCTTTGGCGGGTAGCACTCACGGACGTATAAGGTTAAATATTTTCGCTCGGTCAAAAGTGTCGGGCGTAGCCGTAAATGAAGTTTTTGCATTATTGTTTGCAATAATTAGCTTTCTTTCAAAAAGCGGGAAGAAAAAAGCCGAGATAAAAATCTCGGCTTTTTCTTTTTTCGCTACGATAAAAATTCTTACGTTTTTTGTGGGATTATTTAAGAAATCCGTCGATAATAACGTTTTCCGCCTCATCGGGAGTAAGACCGAGAGTCTGAAGCTTTAAAAGCTGATCTCCGTTTATTCTACCGATAGCCGCCTCGTGTACTATCTGCGCGTCTCTGTGATTTGCCGCAATCTCAGGAATTGAACGGATATTGGAGTTATCCATAATAATAGAATCACACTGAATATGCGCGCGACAAGAGTTATTTCCTACCGCAATAGGGTTAAACACCTGCTTTGAGTCGTCCTTACCAACGGAACGCGAGATTATCTGCGCCGAAGAGTCCTCTCCGTCAAGATTTATCTCCATATCCGACTGCGCAAACTGACTGCCGTGCGTCATAAGTCTCTCGGTAACCGTAAGCTTTGAATTTTTACCAAGATACGCGTTCATTTTTCTTACCGTAGAATCAACGCCCTTTATCTGTACCATTTCCATCTCGCAAACGGCATTTTCTCCAAGCGTTACCTCGGTGGCGGGGTTCATTATTCGCTCTCCCTTTCCGTCGCCCTCTCCGTAATGCTTTTCAACGTAACGGAGACGCGCGTTCTTTTCAATAAAGAACCTATGGATTCCGTCATGCCTTGAATCCTTGTCTCCACTATTATGGATTCCGCAGCCCGCGACGATAAGAACGTCGGCGTCCTCGCCTACGTAGAAATCGTTATATACCATATCGTCTATTCCGGTTTCAGTTATAATTACCGGCATGTGAACCGACTCGTTCTTTGTTCCGGGCTTTATTCTTATGTCAATTCCAGCTTTATCCTCTTTTGTGATTATCTCTATATTTTCCGTGCTTCTTCTACCGCCGCTACCACCGTTTTTGCGTATGTTATACGCGCCGGCGGGTATTTCGTGAAGTCCCGCGACCTGCGAAAGAAGCTCTTTATCTATCTTTTCCATTTCAGTCTCCGTTCTACCGCTTTATTACTACGTTAATTCTTTTTTGGCTCCGTTTACAGACGTTTCGGTAATTGCCTTTCAACAATATTACCTAATCAGTCAGCCTGCTTTTTGGCGGCGCAGCAGGGCGAAAATTCGCACATAAGCTTCGGAAGCATCTCCTTGCCGCTTCCTTGACTCTTGACCTTACCGTCGGCAATAACAACCATTTCGTCGGCAAGAGACATTATTCTCTCCTGATGAGAAATGATAACCGTCGTACCGCTCGCCTCTTTTTGCATTTTCTTAAAGGTTTCAACAAGCATTGAAAAGCTCCAGAGGTCTATTCCGGCTTCAGGCTCATCAAAAATCGCAAGGTCAGGCTTTCTTACCATAAGAGTCGCGATTTCAATACGCTTCATTTCTCCACCCGAAAGAGATGCATCAAGCTCTCTTTTTACGTATTCCGCGGAACAAAGTCCCACGCGACTGAGATACGCGCAGCTTTCCTTTTCACTTAAAGGCTTACCGGCCGCAAGAGAAAGCATCTTACTTACCGTAAGACCTTTAAATCTCGGCGGCTGCTGGAACGCATATCCTATACCGAGCTTCGCTCTCTCGGTTACCGACATGTCGGTTATATCCGTTCCGTTATATATTATTTTTCCCGACGTAGGCTTTTCAAGTCCCATAATAAGTCTTGCAAGCGTTGATTTTCCGCCGCCGTTAGGTCCCGTTATAACAACGAATTTCCCGTCGGCAACGGTAAGACTTACGTCATTAATAATTTCAAGAGTTTTGTCTCCGTCCTTTACCGTAAAGCAAAGGTTTTTAATTTCCAGCATTTTTCCTGTCCTTCCAAAAAAACATTAGTTTTATATATTTCTAATATATGATACCCCATTTTTAATTACTTGTCAATACGGTTTATTAAAAGTTTTACATTTCTTCAAAACTTTACTGTATTTTATAATATAATTTTGTTGTATAATGTATAAGGTTATTTTTATATTTTTTAAAACAAATAAACTCCGCGCTGTTTTTCTGCATGCAGCGTTTATACCCCAGTCAGAGGCTACATAAAAAATAAATTGCCGTATTTTACGGCGGAAGTGGAGAAAAATATGGACGTCATTGCAAAACCGTTTGGTTATCTCTTAAAATTTTGTTATGATATAACAAATAGCTACGCGCTCGCTCTCCTTATTTTCACATTTCTTTTTAAGCTTATTCTTCTGCCGCTGAGCATCAAACAACAAAAGGCGTCGCAGAGTCAGGCAAGAATAAGACCTAAGGAAATGGCGATAAGAAAGCGTTACGTCGGCAGAACCGACCAAAGCGCGAGAATGGAGCTTTCAAACGACCTTATGAAGCTCTATCAGGAGGAAAAGGTTTCCGCCGCGGGTGGCTGCCTGCCTCTTCTTATCCAAATTCCGATAATCTATATCCTTTATCAGATTATCACAAAGCCGCTTCAGTATATCTGTATGGCTTCCGTAACCGCTATCGGAGACTTAAGGACTAAAATATTTGAGCTTTTCGGCACGGGAACCTTAAACGCGGCAAACACCTCGGAAAAAATACTTAAGCACTTTACCGACGCGGGAGGCGACTTAAATAAATTCGGTATATCCGAAATTGAGATGCTGAGTGTTATGGAGAAAAACGGCTCGCAGTTTTCGGCTATTCTTGAGGGACACGGTCTTTCGGCAATGACTTATCCCGACTTCACTATTTTCAGAGGCGCTATAAACCTCGCCGAGCTTCCTACGTTTACAAGCATTATAATTTTAATCCCTCTTTTCGCCGCGCTTTTCCAATTCTTAGGCTCCTTTGTAATGAAGATATTTGGTCCTAAAATGGATATGTCAGCCCCCGGTGCGGAGCAGACGCAGAAAACAATGCTCTATATGAACATTATTTTCCCCTTAATGACCTTCTTTATGGCGCTTTCATTCCCCGCAATTCTCGGTCTTTACTGGATATATCAGAGCATTTTCGGAGCGATTACTCAGATAGCTCTTTACAAGTTATATCCGATTCCCGTATTCACCCCGGAGCAGATTGCCGAGGTTGAGTACGAAATGAACAAGAATTACGTTAAGCCTACCGTAAAATCCACCGTCCGGTCTCTGCATAACATTGACGACGAGGTGCGCGAGGTAGAATACGCCGATAAAACCGACAGTGATACCGTCGATAACAGCGAAAGCAGCGTAAACACCGATACACCGGCACCAAAAGAGACTCTTCCGCCACGCAGAAGATATGATAAAAACGGAAATAAAATCCGCTCTCTCCACTTTATCGATGAGGACGAGGACGAGATAACGGGTAGCGTATCCCCCGAAAACGGCGACGCACCCGAAACCGAAAAGGAAAACGGCGCAGAATAAAAGGCTACGGAGCAAAAGCTCTTTGACTTTCCCTATTTTGACATTTATAAAACAACAGCACCCCAAAAACGAAAGGATTTCTTAAATATGAAGTTAAAAACGGGACTTATTTTCGTTTTATCCGTCCTTCTTCTTTGCGTAACGCTCACCGCCTGCAAAAAGGACGAGGAAACACCCGAACCGGATGACGGCGGAGACGATTATTCCGGCTCCATCGCTCCCGAGGACGGAAACCAAAATCCGGGCGGAGAGGAAACCGAGGAACCGGTTGACGAGGGTGATCCGAACGCAACGTATGAAATTTTTACTGCGGAAGACTTAAAAACAAAGCTCAAAATGAAGGGCACCTACGTTCTTAAGGCTGATATTGACCTTGGCGGCGCGGAGTGGAAACCTGTCGGAAGCAAGGCGCACCCGTTTGCGGGTACCTTTAACGGCGGCGGTTTTAAAATTTCAAACTTCAAGGTAACCGAAAAGCCTGCCGTCAGTGAGGGCGACGTTTCTCTTGCCTTAAAGTACGCATACGGTGGGTTTTTCGGAGTAACGGAAAATGCGACTGTTAAGGACGTAACCTTTGACGGTATTACCGTTAATATCTCTTTAACCGAGGAAAATACGTTTATATACGCCGGAACGGTTGTCGGATACGCAAAAAACACCGTGCTTAACGGTATTACGGTAACAAACACCGTGATTTCCGCACGAAGCGTAGAACATATAACTTACGTCGGTGGACTGACCGGCTCGATGTGGACCTCCTCGGCAAATAACTGCTCTGTCAATGCGACGTTAAACGCAAAGGAGTCTCTTAATGACGCTTATTGCGGCGGAATTACGGGAGAATTAAGAGAAGAAAGTGCTCTTACGAGATGCTCCTCCGGCGGCTTGGTTTCATCGGTAGCAAAATACGGAAAATCATACGCAGGCGGTCTTATCGGATACTGCTCGTCAAGTAAAGTTTCAAAATGCGTAGCCGCTTCCGCGGTCAACGCAACAGTCAGCTCCCACTCCCCTGAAACGGGCAAAAAGGGCTCTGCCTACGCAGGCGGCTTTGCCGCAATTGTTACCGCACCAACGTTTAATAACAGATCGGAGTTTTCCGAGTCCTATACAACCGACACCTGTACCGTTACCGCTACGGGAAACAAAAACGCCGCTTACGCAGGCGGATTTGCAGCTTACTCGGCATTCGGAATATATACCTACTGTTACAGCCGTTCAAACGTAACGGGCGAAAGCACGGCAGACGCCGTATATGCAGCCGGACTTATCGCAAATTTAATTAACTACGAGGACGACAAAAATGAAAAAGCCACCCCGTACCCATACGATACCCGTATAGAGGAATGCTTTTCAACAGGAAACGTAAACGTTAAAATATCTACTATGGCTTATTTTATCGGAACGCTTATCTACACCGACTCGTCGGTTAAGGACAATTTTATACTTGAAAGCAGCTACTACCAGAATATGAATTTCTACATTAATAACACCATCGATAACGCTAACGATAAAATTCAGAAAGACGGCAGCGCGATTACCTCGGCCACATACGGGAACCTCCACGTTCTTAATTGGAGCACCGACGTCTGGGAAATAAAGCCCGGCGACAGCTTCCCGACACTAAAGCCCGCGACGTAAAAAACACGGCTAAAGCAATAAAAATCCGCGCTTTCCGCGGTAATAAAAACCCCACCGCATAACGGTGGGGTTTTCATTTTGTCTTATTTAATTACCGTTTGCCGCCCGAAGCTCCGCTATTTTTGCCTTAAGCGCCAGATACGCTTCCTTCCCGTCGTAAATATCCTTAACCGTTTCCTCCATAGGACATATTCCGTCGCCACTGCGGTTAACTATGTATTCGACAAGCTTATTGTATCTCACAGACACGCCGTGTTCATTAAACCATTCTACCGCCGCGCGGCTCATCGTAACTCCGTAGCAGCCTTTAACACCGCCGAGAGTCATTACCATAGCCGCCGCTTTTCCAATTATTTTATCAACGATATAACCGCCTTCAAGAAGTCCATCCTCGTAAAGCTTTATAACGGGCGCTATCCCTCTCGCGTTAACCGTATTTTCTATTACGTTTTCCCTTATAAGAACACAGGACGCGCTTTCCTCAAGTATCAAATTAACTGCCGAGGAGACGGCGTCTCTGTGCCTCCTTCTCGGATAATTCAGCACCGTAATGAATATAGCGGGAACGACTATAAGCTGAACGATAATTCCCGGCATTCCCGTTATTAAAGAGGCTATAACCGTTGCCGCCTTAAGCGAACCGTCAAAGCGCAAAAGTAAGCTCATTGACAGTCCGTATATCGCTCTGCCCACTACCATTGCAGAAAGCATCGCGGGGTACATTCCAAGCTTATATTTACGGAGTGGGGTTTTATAATAAAGAAGTCCGGTTATAAGTCCGTAAGCTGTAAGCTCGATCGACATAAGCACTCCCGTCGGGTATAGTTCTGGCATTCCCGTTAAAACTCCGTTTATATACGGAAGCGTAAAGCCAAGTATTCCCGCGTATTTCCAGCCCGCAAGAAACCCGCAGAGAAATACCGGTATATGCATAGGAAGAAGAACGTTTCCTTTAATTCCGAGACCGTGAGCAAGGACGTAAGGTAGAATTAGTCCGAGCGCAAGCATTAGTCCCGAAATAACAAGCTTTTTACTATAATCTTTTATATTGTTTTCTCTCATTTTTCGTTTATCTGTTTTGTAAGCAAAGTGTTTTAGTTGAATATTAGTAGAGGGACGGCCTTGTCCTGTGGGCTCGACTTACGCTCAAAATGACACGTAAAACAAATTGAATTTACAATTTTGGCAGTCTTAAAGTAATTCTTCCGCGTACCTTACCGCTTCCATAGCGTCTGCCGCGTACTTATCTGCGCCCATTTCTCTTGCGTATTCCTCGGTGAGCACGGCGCCGCCCACCATTACCTTACAGTCGGGAGCCTTTTCCCTCAAAAGCTTAACCGTTTTCGTCATTTCGGGAACCGTGGTAGTCATAAGCGCGCTAAGTCCGACGAGACGCGCTCCTTCTGATAAAGCCGCGCCGACAACCGTTTCGGGGGAAATGTCCTTGCCGAGATCAATTACATCGTAGTCGTAATTCTCAAGCAGAACCTTAACTATATTTTTACCTATATCGTGAACATCACCCTTAACGGTGGCTATTACTATTTTATATTTCTTTTCTCTCTGCTCGCCGCTCTCGGAAAGCTTATTTTTAATTACCTCGAACGCCGCCTTTGCCGCCTCTGCGCTCATAAGAAGCTCGGGCAAAAAGGCTTTTTTGCTTTCAAAGGCTCTGCCTATCTCGTCAAGCGCCGGAACTATACAGAGGTTAATAACCGTAAGCGGAGATTTTACGGTGAGAAGCGTTTCGGAAAGCTCGCTCGCTTCCTCCTTAAGTCCCTTAACAACCGCTCTTTTAAGTCTCTCTTCTACCGTTAGTTCTATCGGTTTTTCTGCTACCTCTGTTTTGTTTTTGACCGTAGCAGCTTCGGTATAAGCCATGTATTTTTCAAACCTCTCGTCCTTATTCGTAAGCGCGAGGTAAGAATAGTATGCATCAAGCATTTCCCCCGAATAAGGGTTCATTATCGCGGCATTAAGTCCTGCTGAAAGTGCCATTGTAAAGAAGGTTGAATTGATTATATTTCTGCTTGGAAGTCCAAACGATACGTTAGAAACGCCGAGACTCGTTTTAATTCCAAGCTCGGATAGCTTCTTTACTGCTTCGAGCGTAACAAGAGCCGACGCAGGAGATGCGCTTACCGTCATCGCAAGCGGATCAACGACTATATCCTTTTTCTCTATGCCATATTTTTCTGCTTCTTTAATAATTTTCTTCGCAATCCGCACTCGACCAGCGGCTGTATCCGGAATGCCGTTTTCGTCAAGCGTAAGCGCGATAAGAGTACCGCCGTATCTTGCGACTAACGGAAAAACCGCGTCCATGCTTTCCTTTTTGCCGTTTACCGAGTTAACAAGCGGCTTACCGTTATAAATACGCATAGCACCTTCCATAGCGGCAGCATCCGCCGTGTCTATCTGAAGCGGAAGGCTTGTAACTGCGGAAAGCTCCTTTACGGCGCGCATTAGCGTCGCTTTTTCGTCAATTTCGGGAAGGCCTACGTTTACGTCGAGAATATCGGCACCTGCCTCCTCCTCTTTTATTCCCTCGTTTAAAATGTAGTTAAAATCACCCTCGCGGAGAGCCTTTTTAAATGCGGACTTTCCCGTAGGATTTATGCGCTCACCGATAAGCACGGGGCTATCTCCAATAACAACTCTGTGCGTATAAGAGGAAACCGCCGTTACATTTTTCTTTTCGGGGTAGCTGTACGGAAGCCCTTCCGTCTTTTCCCTCGTCTTTTTTATGTATGTCGGAGCGGTTCCGCAGCAGCCGCCGAGAACCGTCGCTCCGAGGCTGCACATTTTAACCATAATGTCCGAGAAGGCTTCCGCGTCAACGTCAAAGCGCGTTTCTCCGTCCTTTATGCTCGGAAGTCCCGCGTTTGGGTTTACAATTACAGGCAGAGACGAGCACTCAATAAGCTCCTTTGCGATAGGGAGCATTTTTTCAGGGCCAAGACTGCAGTTTATACCGAGAGCGTCAACCCGCAGTCCCTCAAGCATCGTAACCATTGCGGCGGGAGACGCACCTGTAATAAGCTTCCCGCCTTCGTCATACGCATTGGTTACAAACACGGGAAGCGCGGAGTTTTCCTTTGCGGCGATAACCGCCGCCTTTGTTTCGTAGCAGTCGTTCAACGTTTCAATAAGTATAAGGTCCGCTCCATATTTAACTCCAAGCCTTACCGTTTCAGCAAAGAGAGATACGGCGTCCTCGAATTTAAAATCACCGATAGGCTCAAGGAGCTTTCCCGACGGTCCTATATCGAGAGCAACGTATTTTCCCATACTCTTGCCCGAAGCCTCGTAGTACCGTTTTATCGCTTTTTTTGCGTTGCTTATTGCCGAGGAAATAACATTTTCAAGACAGAATTTGTCATTACCGAGACTGTATTTCAGATAATTTGCTCCAAACGTGTTGGTTTTCAGAATATCGGCTCCGCTGCAAAGATACTCGTAATGCAGGTCGGTTATTATCTCCGGGTGAGTAATATTCCACTTTTCGGGAAGCTCTCCCTTTTGAAGTCCCTTCGACTGAAGAAGGGTGCCGTAGCCTCCGTCAAAATAAAGTCTCTCTACCTTAAGCCTTGAAAGTATATCCATCTTTTTACCCTTTTCATTAGATTTTCCGAGCAAACCCGCTTCTGTCAAATTGCTCGGGAATATTTTATGTATTTTTCTTATTTTTTCGGTATGATTTCCGAAAGGTTGCTTTGAATAGCTGCCGCGACCTCGGGTTTGTTCATCGAATAAACGTGAACTGCGTTTATACCGTTTGCAAGTAGGTCTATTATCTGATCGGTAGAATAAGCGATTCCCGCCTGCATCATAGCGCGCGGATTTGTACCAAAGTGATCGACAAGCGCCTTGAAGCGCTGCGGCATATGTGAGCCGGACAGCTTTATGGCTCTTTCCACCTGCTTTGCGTTGGTTATAGGCATAATGCCTGCGACAACGGGAACGGTAATTCCCGCCTCGCGTATTTTATACATAAAGTTATAAAATAGGTTATTGTCAAAAAACATCTGTGTTGTTAAAAACTCACAGCCTGCGTCAATTTTTTCTTTAAGATATTTAATATCTTCCTTTTGACACGCGCTTTCCGGATGCACCTCGGGGTAACACGCGCCACCTATACAGAAATCCTCCCCGCTCTCTTTAAGCTCGCGGACAAGCTCTGCGGCGTGACTGTAATGCCATTCGCTTTTGTCGTCGTTTTTCATGCTCTCAGGAATATCTCCGCGAAGCGCAAGAACGTTTTTGATGCCGGCAGACGCCATATCCGTTATCCTTTCACGTACCGTTTCTCTTGACGAGGAAACACAGGTAAGATGCGCGATAACAGGAACCTCGTATCTCTCCTCGATGTCCCTTGCAATATCAAGCGTATATTTGCTTGTGCCACCGCCCGCGCCGTAGGTTACGCTCATAAAATCGGGTTTAAGCACCGCAATATGCTCGGCAGCGTCCTTTACCGTTTCGTACGTGTCGCTCGTTTTCGGCGGAAACACCTCGAACGAGAGTGTCGGAGACTGTTTTTTAAAAAGCTCGGAGATTTTCATTTTCGGTTTTCCTTTCATAAAAAAGGCTTTTTTCTAATTATATCATATTTTACGCTGAAAATCAATTCTTTAAGGAGATTTTATATGCTTTTTTGCAAAAAGACGGTTATTTTCTTTTTACAAATAAAAACGGGAGGTTAATAACCTCCCCTACAAATTTTGCGAAAAGAAAATCCGAAGATCGATAACCTCACCTTTACGTTTTAGCGCTCCTCTTTCTTTACAAGAACGTATTTGGGATTTCTGATGAGTACGCCTTCTTTAGTAATCAGAATTTCCACATCTTTATCAAGGTTAAAAAGCTTTCTTATTTCTTTAGGGATACAAATTCTCCCCATACAGTCTATCTCTTTTCTAACACCAATGTTTTCCATTTTTTAACCTCGTTTTCTTAAAATAAAAAATGCGACAACCGAAGCTGCCGCACAAAACACAAACTCCGATTCGTCGCTCAACAAACCCTACGCAAACGGTACTTTGATACCCTTATACACAGTTGGAATTTGTATTTTTCCTAGTCTTTCTGTATATAAGGACAAAATGGGCATAGTTATCCCTTGTTCAAAATAAACGCGTTTGCTAATATTTAGTTTGTTGAGCATTGATATTATAACACAAAAGAAAACCTTTGTCAAGATAAAAAATTCGTGTCTTTTCGTGGTTTTTCGACTTTTTGCAGCATAGAGGCCGTACCCTTACTATCTTTTCAGAAAATTTTATCCCGCGATTCGAAAAGCACCCACCTCGGAGAAAAACCGCCGTGCTCCACCCCGCGATTTGAATGTAACCTTTGGGTTCATTCAAAAAATCAGCCGTGCTTTTTGGCTGATTTAGCGGATAGCAAGGCTTAAAATTTCCACCTTTACGGAAAAACAAAGGCTACGTTTTTCAAAATTCGCTACGACGAAATTTTGAAAAAATGCCGCCGTGGGGTTGGCGGCATTAGTACGCAGCAAGGCCGGGCTTTTCCACCCACGCTCTTTTTTCTTTTGGTGCCTTTTCTTTTTTCTTCGGAGAAACAAGAAAAGACACGAAAAAATAAATCGAAATCTCAAAATTCCTCCTGATTTAAATTAAAAGCCTGTAAAAAGCACCGGAAATTTATCCGATGCCTTTTTCCGCAAGGTAGCTTTCGTACGCCTTCTTTAAATTCTCCGCAATGCTTATACGCAGAGCCTTCGGGTATATAACCTCTATATCGCTGCAAAGCCCGAGCGCAAAGGATTTAAACGCCTCCGCCTCGCAGTAAACCTGCATTTCTACCTTACCTCTGAAATCCCTTATCGCCTCGGCGCTTTCTCCAAAGCTTTCATATACTCTTTCAAGGGCGTTCTGCCCTGCGATAAATACTATTCTCTCCTTTTTATCAAAATACGGTCTTTCCGCTTCAACCTTGTTATAAGGAAGATAGCCGTCGTAGGAGATGAGTGCGCTTTTTCCTACTATGTCGGTTACCGTAAGGTCGTACATTTTGTCAATCGGGAAATACATATATCTTCCGCTGTCTCCTATCGCGCCGAGCAGCTTAAAGCCGCCTCCGGTGCTTATAACCGTTTCGGGATTTACAAGGTACTCGATAACCTGACCGCGCTCGTCTCTTTTAAGTCTAATCTTTCCGTTCTTTTGATAAATAATAACCGAAAAGCTAAGCATTTTTCTTTCCTTTATTGCTCCGAGCACTACCGAAAGCTTTTCCCTGCACGAGCTATGGTTAACCGTGCTTCTGCCCGCAAAAATCACCTTTTGATACACACCGAAATCGCCAACCTGCGCTGTCAGCTTTTTAAGTATTTCCGCGCCCTCGCTTTTGGGCACGTTAGGGTTTATTGCTATACTTTCGGCAAGCATTTCCTTTTCTCTTTCGGTAAAAATACGCTCGGCGCGCCAAAAACGCTTGTCCGTTTCCGAAATATCGGCAAGACCGTAGCTCATAAGCAAGAGAAGGTTGCGTTTAACCGTTTTTCTGTCAACCTCCCAGTTAAACTCCGTTTTAAGAAGCCTCGTTATCTCGCTTACGCTGATACCGTCTCCCCTATCTCCGTATTTTTTCAGGATCTCAAGTATAAACCACTGCGTTCTTCTTTTGTCGGACATTTCTTTTCCCTCCGTTTTTTCACTGTGTTTTTCCTTTTACACTCATATTATATCACAGCAACTGTACTATAAATGGGATAGTTTCACTCAATTGATTTTAAAGGCAACGGCGGTAGAGCCCTCCCGCCGTTTATCGCACAGTAAAGCATTCTATGCACCATTTTTTTGCTTTAATTTACGGGTGTATTACGTTTAAACCTTATTTTTCCTTACTTTTTATTTTAAAAATTATTGAAATATTCATAATATTTTTATATAATAAAGGTATAACGAAAATAACATCAAAGGAGGTAAGTAATTTTGTCATTACTTCAGTTAAAAGACATTGGAAAGATTTACGTTTCAGAGGGTAACGTTTCGGTTGGTATCAGAGGCGTAAATCTAAGCTTTGACAAGGGTGAGTTCGTCGCCATAACCGGTGCCTCCGGTTCGGGTAAATCTACCCTTCTTAATGTCATAAGCGGTATGGACACATATGAGGAAGGCGAGCTGTTTATTGAAAACGAGCCCACCTCGCACTTTATGCAACCCGATTGGGAGGAATACAGAAAGAAATACATATCCTTTATATTTCAAGAGTACAACATAATTGAAAGCTACACGGTGCTTCAGAACGTTGAGCTTTCCCTTATGCACATTGAAAACAAGAAAGAGCGCCGCGCACGGGCAATAGAGCTCCTTAACCGCGTCGGAATGGGCTCTCATCTTAAGCATAAGGGCAGTAAGCTCTCCGGCGGACAAAAGCAGCGTACCGTTATCGCCCGCGCGCTTGCCAAGGACAGCCCTATTATCCTTGCTGACGAGCCGACGGGTAACCTTGACTCGGCAACCTCTGCGGAGATTATCGAGCTTATGAAGGAAATCGCGAGAGATAAGCTTCTTATCGTGGTAACCCATAACTTTGAGCAGGTTGAGGACTACGCTACCCGTCATATAAGAGTTTACGACGGAGCCATTGAGTCAGATCAGGCTCTCCGTCCCGCTGAAAAGGTTACGGAGCCGTCCGAGGAGGCAGCCCCGAGAAAGAATAAACGCAAGAAGATGTCCGATTTTAAAAACGGACTTACTCTCGGAGGCGCTATCTTCAAGGCAACGCCGAAGCTTTCCTTCTTTATGTGCCTGCTTATGCTTGTGGGTACACTCGGTATCTTCTTGTCTATTGCCACCTTCGGTAACTTTACCGATATGTTTAAGCCCTCGTATATGTTTAATAACATTGAAGGACGCGTTGTTCTCGTTAAACGGACGGGCGATGTTATAAAGAAAAGTGAGCTTGAAGATATCAAAACGAAATACGGCGCAAAGAGCTACATTCATTTCGATTCTCTGCTTGACAAAAATATGTCAAACGACTGGCGCGGCGGAATCAGCTACGAAAAGCCAAACGGAAGCAAGCCGCGAATCGAAGCAAACTACGTTTTCGGTGAGAATATTACTCCCTCTGTCGGACGTCTTCCCGAAAAGGAAAACGAGCTTCTTCTCTCTCTTCCTATAAGCTATCAGACATTGTTCGGAAAAACCGAGCTTATAATAACCGAGGTAGAAATCGGCGATATGGAATATAAGGTAGTCGGTGTTCACTACTACGCCGACAACAACCTTACTCCAAAGGCGCTTCTTTCCGAAAGCGGCTTTAAGTTTATGTCGGTTTACAACAAGTCCTTTAGCTCCGACAATACGGCATATAGCGATCTCAATATGTATTTCAACGCTTACTTCTGGGATACAAGCGATAACAAAGAAACGCAGCAGTCTTATAACAGCAACGACGAATACATTTACAAAGAATCTATAACGATTTCCTTTGACGAAAGCATTGTCCCGAACGGTAAAATAGCTATTTGCGACTCGTCCTATCTTGATTGGAAAGAGGCCGCCGGCGTTGACGTGTCGGAAATAACCCAAATCTTACGCTTTAACTACAATTACAGCACTTACACCGGATATGAGCCCAAATCCGAGAGTTTTAAAAAGACTATTTCCGAGGATAAGCTGGTATTTAACGAAACGAATACCGTTACGGGCGCGAGAATTATTTTCAGCCCCGCGGCTCTTATCGAGATTATGGAGGAATATTTAAGCGTTTCCTACGCTCAGGCGTCCGTTTTCTTTGAAAATGACGCAGAGGCTGCCGCCGCTGCGGAAAAGCTCAACGCCGAAGGATACCTTGCGGTTCCCGCAAACACCACCTACGAGCCCGATCCGATGAGCATGATTTCAAGCACCTTGAACTGTATTTTCACGCTTATTATCTTCGTATTTATCACCGTGTTCCTTGCGTTCTTTATTAACCTTTGCTCGTCGAGAACCTTAAGTGCGTTCAAGAGCGATATGGCGATAATGCGTTCTATGGGTATAACGGTAAGCGTTATAAAGGCGGGAATGTACGTAAGAATGTTCGTTTCCCTTATCCCCGCATTTATTTTACTTGCCGTATGTCCTTACTTTATTTACACCTCTCCCACAATAAACGGCTTTTTCACCTATCTTTACCCCTATCAGTACGTTATCATAGCCGTATGTATGATTTTACTTACATATATGGTAACGCGTAAGCAGGTCAAAAAGCTGTTTAAGGAAAGCGTTAAAAAATCCCTGAAAGGAGGTAACGCAGAATGATTAGCATTAGATCGTTACACAAGTATTTTAATAAAAACAAGCAGAATGAAATTCACGTTATAAACGACATCAGTCTCGACCTCCCCGAGCAGGGCATGGTAGCTCTTTTCGGTAGAAGCGGCTGCGGTAAAACGACGCTTTTAAACGCTATCGGAGGACTTGACAAGACGCAAAGCGGCTCTATACTTATCGACGGAAAGGACGCAAGAAAAAAGCCCGACGTAATACGAAACCAATACATCGGCTACATCTTCCAGAACTACAACCTAAACAATCAGCAGTCCTGCTTTGAGAACGTTGCCAACGCTCTTTATCTCTGCGGAATTACCGACAAGGCGCTTATCGAGGAAAGAGTTATGGCGGCGCTCGCGTGCGTCGGCATGGATAAGTATAAATCCCGTACTCCCGACACACTTTCGGGCGGTCAGATGCAGCGTATCGCTATTGCAAGAGCAATAGTTAAAAACCCGAAAATAATTCTCGCTGACGAGCCTACCGGTAACCTTGACGAGGCAAACACCATTCAGGTAATGGATCTTCTTAAAAAGATTGCGGAAAACCATCTCGTTATTCTCGTTACCCACGAGGCAAACCTCGTTGATTACTACTGCGACAAGGTTATAGAGCTTTCGGACGGCAAGATATTATCGACGAGAGACAACTACGGCGCAAACGGCTTTGCCGCGAGAAGCAAAAACGACATATACCTCGGTGAATATGAGAAAGCCGAGACAAACGCGGGCGGCGTAAACGTAGAATATTACGGACAGACGCCGAGCGCTCCCGTAAGGCTCCGCATTGTTAACCACGGCGGCAAAATCTATTTAAGTGTTGACAGCGAAAGCGTACAGATACTCGACAGCGGAAGCGAGGTTAAGCTCCGCGAGGGCGTTTACACCGAGGTTGCGCGCACCGAGGAAAACAAGGCGAATATTGATATGTCTAAGCTGCCCCCGATAACCGGCTCGCATTTCGGACGTCTCTTTAACTTCCGCAGCTCCTTTAAGAGCGGATACAACGCAAATTTCAAAAAGAACAAGAAAAGCACGAAAGCGCTCCGCGCTTGTATGTTCCTGTTCTCTCTCGTTCTCATATTTATGTCGGCAAGCTTCGGAACCGCATTCAAGACCATTGACGACGTGAAATTGCAGTACAACCAAAATATGTTCTACGTTTACACAAACTCTGCCGATATTTCGAATAAGCTTAACGAGGCGGTAGGACAGCACGGAATAGACAATATTCAGCTTTACCCCGGCGTTCCCTACGGAAACGGTAGCTTTATAGTGTCCCCCGGCAGATTTGAGAGCTTTGCAACCGACGAGGCATCTTTTAAAGCCTACGCAGACGTTCTCGATATTAAATTCGCCGGAGCTCCGACCGTTATCGCAGGAAAAGCCGATAATCTTTCGGACAGCGAGGTTGTTATAACGAGCGTTCTTGCCGACAGACTTATTGAGGCCTCTACGGTTGGATACGTTAAAAGCTACGCCGATCTTTTAGGACTCTACGCAAAGATTAACGCTTATAACGTTAATCAGAACGGTGTAAGAATAGTCGGCGTTATACAGTCCGAGGAAAGCGCGGTTTACCGTTCCTCCGTAAAGAGCGCAAACGACGTTCTAAACAGTATGGGAATTAACATTAAAATTAACAAATACAGCACTCTTACATTAAATAGCGGCGAGACCTACCTTATACTTTCTGACGAAGGCAACACCGTCGGCTTCCCGAACAAGGACGAAACTGTTAAAATAAACGGAAAAGACTTTAAGGTAAAGGACGTTATTTCGTATTATCATAACTACGATGAATATTTGTTCTCTATAGGAAGCCCGCTTGTCAAGCTTAATAACCCGGATAAGCCGGAACAACAGTATATAGAACGTATAGGGTTTGACGAATATTTCAGAAGCCTTGTTCAAGCCGAGTTTTATCCCGAACACCCGAATATCCAAAACTACCAGAACTGGGAATACACAAATAAATTAGATGAGTACGCTAAAAACTACGTAAAGGATAACTTCTTTTCAGAGCACCCGAACATTAATGAATACCAGTGGAGTAATAATCCCGAAGAGAAAGCTATATATATTGAATTCATCACAAAGGTAGCTGAATACAAGAAAAATGAGAATATAATACAAGCAGTAAAAGCTGACTATCTTTCGCAGTATCCCTATGATACTAACGTTGATAACCATCAATTATATTGTGAATACCAAGCTAGGGTTGAAGAGTACATCAGTGAGCACCTTGTTGAATATTACGAGGAGATCTACAAGCATTTAGACGGATACGTAAAGCACAACCATATAATAAGACCCGATATTAACTCTTGGATTTACATTGAAAAGGGATTTGAAGAGCTGAAATTCAACAACATCTGGGACACCGATTATTTCTATATTTTAATGTTTAAAGAGAAAAACGGCAGATATCCTACCTATCAGGAATTCTACTACACAGACAGAAACGAGCTGGCAAACGAATTCAAGCATGACTTTAACGAGCTTCACAGTCAGTACAGTAACGAATTCTATCAGGCAAATCCCGACGCGTATAGCTATCGAAACAGTTACCTGCTTTGCGAAGCCGACTACGTTTCTCTTTCAACCATGCTTGGAGAAACGCACGAAAGTCTTTTAAACAGTGATGGCAGTTTCGGAGGCATAATAGGTGGCGGTATCATTATCGGCGGCGGAAAATACGAAAGCTCGGACATCGCCGTAAATTCCGGATTGCCGTACTATACCGCAATTCATTCTACCGACCATGCGGCAACCGAGGCATTTCTTAAACAATTTGAGGGAACACAGGTTGCCGATCCCGAATACCAGAAGGCGATATACACGCCCGACGGTATGTTTGAAGACTTTATGTCTGACTTTAAAGCCGACGTTGTTTCAAAAATTATAGTTCTTACCGTATTCCTTGCTATAATGAGCCTCTGTATGTACTTCATTATGCGTTCCTCTCTTATGGCAAGAATCAAGGAGATTGGAATATACCGCGCTATCGGTGTTTCCAAGAAAAACCTTACCTTCCGTTTCTTCGTCGAGGCGCTCGTGCTTACCACGTTTACGGTATTTATAGGATACGTAATATCAAGCGGAATACTCTTTGGTCTTTCGGCATCGGTTTCACTTCTTGACTCTATTCTCTACTACCCCGTATGGCTTGCCGGAGTGATACTCGCGGTTCTTTACGCCGTATGTCTTATCTGCGGTCTTATCCCGATATTCAACCTCCTGCGCAAGACTCCGAGCGAAATACTTTCGAAGTACGATATATAGTGTCGGGGAGCCTTAGGTGGCATATAGCCGTGATATAATGCACAGCAAAAACAAAACTGTTTCGCGAAACTAAAACCAAATCGTAGCGGGAGGGCAAGCATCTTTTGAAAAAAGATTCCCCTCCCCTACAAATTTAAAATTATAAAAACTTGCCGATAAATGGCGGAACGGAGACAAAAATGCATACAAACAATATAGCTGAATTTTTAAATTCCAAGGGGATTCCCTCGTCTGACGTAATTATCTACAAGAACCATAAGGAAATCTACCGCTACTTCTGCGGATACAAGGACTCGGCTAAAACAAAGCCGATAACGGGAGATGAGCTTTATTATATCTGCTCGGGAACAAAGGTTATAACCAGCACAGCGGCTCTGCGTCTTGTTGAAAGAGGTATTATAGGACTTGACGATCCGGTATCTAAATACATTCCCGAATATGCTACTCTTACCTACAAATCAGCGGATGGAGTAAAGCCCTGCGAGAAGGTTATGACGGTGCGCCACCTCTTTGCTATGCGCGGCGGCCTTAATTACAACATCAGATCCGAGCCGATACTGGCGCTTCGCAGGGAAACAGGTAACAAGGCCGACACTCTTTCGCTTGTAAAAAGCTTTATTAAGGCTCCCCTTGAATACGAGCCGGGAGAGGGATTTCAGTACAGTCTTTGCCACGACGTTCTCGGCGCTATCGTAGAAATTGCATCAGGAAAAAAATTCGGGGAATACTTAAGAAGTGAGATTTTCGAGCCTCTCGGAATGAATGACACCGGCTTTTTCCCCACCGAGGAGCAGAAAAAGCGCTTTGCCGCGCAGTACCGCTACGAAAACGAAAGCTATGTTGAAACTCCCGTTGGCTGCGCATACTGTTTAAGCGAAAACTATGAAAGCGGCGGAGCGGGACTTTTCTCCTCTGTAAACGACTACATTAAATTCGCAGATGCCTTGGCGTGTAACGGAACCGCTGCTAATGGCTATCAGGTTTTAAAACCGGAAACCATAGCTCTTATGCGCGAAAATCAGCAGCGCGAGGATACTCCGCCTATTAAAGTAGGCTATAAATATGCGCTCGGCGTACGTTCAATGTATAACAAGGCCGAGGCAAACTCCGATGGGGATACCGAGCAGGAGTTCGGTTGGGACGGAGCGGCAGGCGCTTACGTTGCGATTGACCCGAAAAACGGTCTTTCAATCTTTTACGCTGAGCACGTCTTCGGACACCGCCGGGCTTACTCCGACATACATCCCGTTTTAAGAGACAGTATGTACTATCTTGACAAATAAGGACAAAAAGTGAAAGCTTATAATTTTTTTATTGACATTGACGACACTCTTATTCCGAAGGGATTAAGCTTTGTCCCCGAAAGAAATCTTTTCGCGATAAAAGAGGCAAAGGCTCTTGGACACAAATTTTTTGTCAACACAGGGCGTCCATTCTGCGATATACCGAAGGAATTTTTTGATACAAAATATTTTGACGGTATATGCAGCGGCGGAGATTACGTACAATATGAGGGAAAGCCGATATACTCCTGCTTTTTACCTAAGGAGAATGCTAAATCGCTTTTTAAGGCTCTTATGAGCATGGATAAAAAAATTGATTTTAATATCGGCGGACTTCGTAACAGATATTATATTGGCGAAAAACAGCCTCATTACTCAGATAAAATTTACCGTTCGATTAACCTTATACACGAGCTTGATACGGTTTTTGACGGAGACGAACTGCAAAAATACTATCTCTGCCAAAGCGGTGAGCCGGATAGCGAGGTAAGGCGTGAAATTGAAAGGTATTTCGGCGTTATAACTCACCCGACCTATACTGAGGGCTTTCTTCACGGACACGACAAGGCGTTTTTAATGAGGAAAACCGAGCAGGCGCTTGGGCTTCCGCACGAAAACACTGTTGCCATCGGCGACTCGCTGAACGACGTTCAAATGCTCCTTTACGCGCCTACCTCATACGCCATGGGTAACGCGCCCGACGAGGTAAAAAGAATTTGTACGCATATTGCCCCTGACTGTGATAAAAACGGGGTTGCGAGCATCCTCGCTCACTATATACACAGCCAAAACATATAGCATTACACTACTGTTCCCCCTTACAGAAAGGCATAACACGTTGAAAAAATTTAATTTCTTTATCGATATAGACGGTACGCTCATTAACCACGGGGAAGGGAAAATTTCCGACGCTGTAATTTCAGCAATACTTAAGGCAAAGGAGAGCGGCTCGCGTTTTTTCATTAATACCGCCCGTCCGTACTGGCTTGTACCTAAAGAAATTTTCCCCGACGAGATTTTCGACGGCATCTGCTCCGGCTGCGGAACGTTTATCACCTACCGCGGAAAGGTTATCTACCAAAACTTTCTCTCCGATGAGACGGTGAAGCAGACTGTCAAGGCGCTTGAAAAAGCCTTTCCTCCCGAATTTTCAATGCTTATCGAATGCAACGATACGAACTACTATTATGGCGTCGAAATCCCGTGGTATCTTAACGCGGGTTTTAAAAAGCTTACGAATGCCGACCACATAGGAGCGCAGCGGAAGGCTCTTAAAGTGCAGAAGCTTTCTTTTAATATGCTCTCGGGAAATTTCAGCTACGAGATGTTTGATGATGTAAAGGATAAATTTGACGTTATGATACATCCGACGTATTCCGAAATTGTACCAAAGGGCTTTAGCAAGGGCGCAGCTCTGCAAATAACCGAGCGAGAAATAGGCATTGAACACGGTACATCCGTAGCTATCGGAGACTCTCTTAACGATGCGGAAATGTTCAGATGCGCCGATATATCGATCGCAATGGGTAACGCCCAGGATAACGTAAAAGCACTCTGCGACTACGTAACAGATACTTGCGAAAGCGACGGTGTTGCAAGAGCGATTGAAATGCTTACGTCAAAATAACATTTCAAATTAAAAATTAGATTCATTCCTTACCCTTTTCCCTCTGTTTTAATTATTTTGCTTTCTGAAAAGGCTGATAAGAAAAACGGGGAATATAAAGCAATAAAATACAAAACAAAAGGACGATAACATATGAAAGACGAGTGTCTGATCTGCGGTGCGCCGTTGAAATATTTAGAAAATGACAAGCTGATGGAGTGTGCCGTCTGCCACAAAAAAGAAAACAGCAAGACCGTATGCGATAACGGACACTATGTATGCAATGATTGCCATACACAAGGAATGGATGCCATTATCGGATTATGTATTGCTGAAAGCTCAAAGAATCCCATAAATATTATTCAAAAAATGATGGCTCTCCCGTTCTGCCATATGCACGGCCCCGAACATCATGTAATGGTTGGTTCGGCTCTGCTCACCGCATACAAGAATGCAGGCGGTGATATAGACCTTCAAAAAGCCCTATCCGAGATGCAATCTCGTGGCAAGAAGGTTCCCGGCGGGGCTTGTGGATTTTGGGGAGCTTGCGGTGCCGGCGTTAGTGCCGGAATGTTTATATCTATCTTAACGGGCTCAACACCTCTTGCAAATGAGGAATGGGGCTTATCCAACAGAATGACCGCCTCCGCCCTTGGTGCAATCGGCGATGTCGGCGGCCCCCGTTGCTGTAAGCGTGATTCATATCTTTCCATAATTAAAGCCGTTGAATTTGCAAAGAAACACCTCGGTGTAGAAATGGAAATCGAAGATATTAAATGTATCCACTCGGCACAGAATAATCAATGTATCGGCGAAAGATGTCCCTTTAAATAAAAAAGAGGGTGCTGTTCTTTCTTGAAATCTCTCTTTCCCTCACTCTTTTTAAGACTGCATCGTGGGTTTGGCGCTACTCTCTACACGGAAAAAAAGAACAAGCCAACCTTTGGCTATCCTGTTCTTTTTTTGGTGCCGGCAGTGGGACGGTTGAATAAAAGAGCGCCATTTTTCTTACACAGCTCGGCGCTCTTTCCCCTTTTCCCTTGTCAGCTTTGCCGCCAATTTGCTTTCGCAAACACGGGAAAAGTAAATGCAGTCCTCTTATCTCTTTCTTATTTCGATACACTTTTCGGACTGCATCGTGGGTTCGGCGCTACTCTCTACACGGAAAAAAAGAACAAGCCAACCTTTGGCTATCCTGTTCTTTTTTTGGTGCCGGCAGTGGGACGGTTGAACAAGGCTTGCAAGGGCAAGCCTGCAAGTTTACTTCGTAAACGTTGCCCACCGGAACGCCTTGCGTTCGTGCCTTCTGCGTTACCCTCTACACGGAAAAAAGAACAAGCCAACCTTTGGTTGGCTTGTTCTTTTTTTGGTGCCGGCAGTGGGACTTGAACCCACACGGTGTTGCCACCAACGGATTTTGAGTCCGTCACGTCTGCCATTCCATCATGCCGGCTTGGATTTTCCTTGTATATTATATCATAATGCTACTGAAAAATCAAGTGTTTTGAAAAAATTAATAAAACTAAGGCTGAACAATTTTATTCAGCCTTATCTTATTTTATTCCTTTATATCTGCGATAGCTTTTTCTTTCTCTCCGGCCACCGTTTCCTCTGCCCCATCATTTTCCTCGGTGCTATCTGCCTTATCTTCCTTTGTCAAGCTTTTAACTCCAAAAAACTTTACTATATTCTCAAAAAATGATATAATCTGATTTTGGAATTTGATAAGGAAAAATACTCCGATAAATGAAATCGCAACGAGAATAACAAAGAGAAGCCAGTTGCCCTGGAATATTATGTCTCCAAGCAGGGTAAGAACAAGCGTCGGTATCGCGGGGCCGATAAGCACCGCACAAAAGTAATTTCTCGCTCTAACCTTTGCGTTTACAGCCGCGTACGGAATAAATCCGTTAGGTATCGCGGGAAGTATGCACGCCATAACAACCATATATGTAGGACTTCTTCCGTCCTTTAAAAACTTCACCGTTCTTGACGAATCCTCAAACGGCACTATTTTATCAACAGATTTCTTAATTTTTCTGTATAAAAGGAATATTGCCATGTTATACATCACGTCTCCGATATGACAGACAATAAAGCCTTTCCACGTTCCGAGAACTATTCCCGCTGCAATATGTATCGGCGCACTTGGGATAACTATTGATATGTCCTGAACAATCTGCAGAATAAGTATAATGAGTGCTCCCCACTGATTGTCATATTTCTGTACTTCTGTTACTATTTTCTGCTGATTTCCGCTGCAAAGTGCGGACCAAAGGCTTCCGTCAATTCTTTGGAAAATAAAGAAAATCGGAATAAATGCTATACCGAGTAACGCCATAAGCAGTAATACCCTTACTGCAAACGTTTTAAAATCAATTTTTTTCAAGATATTATTCCCTGTTATTATTTATATTAAATGTTTAGTTGTAAACACAAAAATTCTATATTAATATTAACATACAATTATATAAAAGTCAATAGGAAAAATTTTCTTATAAAAAAATTAACAATTACAGTAAAAAACAGGCGGAAATGCTACCTGTTTTCAGATAACGCTTCCGCCTTATTTTACTGTTTTTTTAATAAAGTCTGCGCTTATTTTTGACTACCTTTACAACCGCAAATGCAGCTATCGCTGCCGCTATAACTCCGCACGCAATATATATTCCGTAACCTGAGTTTCCCTTTATTTTAAGCTCCTCCCAGAGACTGTTCATAAGGGAAAGCGTGCCCTCGTTAAGGTTATGGTAATACTCAACGTCGTAATCCCCTTCATATCCGTCTTTAATGAAATCGGGCGCGATGTACTCCATGGCCTTTTCGTGAACGCTGTTCATCGTCTCGATATATTTCGGATCCTCGTTTACAAGCTTGTTAGGTGTTGAGTAATACACAAACTCAGAGTTTTCTCTTCCTATTTCCTTTTCAAGCATAAAGTTTATATACATTTCCGCTAATTCCTTGTTTTTGCTGTCCTTAGGAATACACATAGCGTCAACGAATATATTTGTTCCCTCTTTCGGTATGCTGAACGCAAGGCTGTCGTTATCCTCATACATTGAAAGGAAATCACCCGCATAGTAAGGCGCGATATAAGCCGAGCCGTTCTTCATTTTATTGAAAATTTCGTCCATAACGTAGCTTTGTACGAGCGGCTTCTGAGCTTTAAGCTCCTCAAGGCAGGCTCTCCATTTCGCTTCGTCGGTATCGTTTACCGAAATTCCGTTCTTATACTGAACGGTTCCGAAAGCATCGCGAGGATTATTGAACTGAAGTATCTTTCCCTCGTACTTTTCATTCCAGAGAATATCCCAGCTCTCGGCGTCTGCTGCGTCAACGTACTCGGTGTTATATATAATTCCAACAAATCCGTAAAAATACGGAACCGAATAAACGTTATTCGGATCGGGATCGTAGAAAGGCGTTTTAAACGAGTCGTAAATATACTGATAGTTCGGTATATTAGCCATGTTAAGCGGTGTGAGCATTTCCTCTTTTATCATTCGTTCTATCATATACTCTGACGGAACGACGACGTCGTAGGAAACAGCTCCGCTTTTAAGCTTATTATACATACTTTCGTTTGAATCAAAGGTAGTATAGTTTACCTTTACGTTAAGTCCCTTTTCCTTGCAGTATTCCTCAAATTTTGCGTTAACGTCAAGGCTGCCCTCCGAACCGTCGGAGATATATTCACCCCAGTTATAAACGTTAAGTACGGTTGCATCTCCGTCTCCACCGCAGGAAACCATAATACACGCTCCTGTAAGCAGAAGTACTGCCAGAGCCAAAGTTAATATAGTTTTTTTCAATCTAAACGTTCTCCTTTACTTTTTTTGAAGTTTTACGTTCTCCCTCGTGCTTTTCTCCTCTCAGGTTGGTAATGAGCATAAGCACAAGTATCGCAACCATAACAAGGGTTGAAAGCGCGTACATATCGGGCGTTACCTCTTTTTTCGTCATTGAATAAATGAGAAGCGGCAGGGTTACAAAATCACTGCCCGAGGTGAAAAAGCTGATAACGAAGTCGTCAAGCGAAAGCGTAAACGCCATCATCATTCCGGTAATAATTCCGGGAAGAATCGCGTGAATTTCCACCTTAAAAAACGCCTGAAGCGGAGTACAACCAAGGTCAAGCGCCGCCTCGGGAAGATGCTTATCCATCTGACGGAGCTTCGGGAGCACCGAAAGAATTACGTAAGGCAGGTTAAAGGTTGTATGCGCTATAAGCATAGTCCAGAAGGACAGATACTCGGAAAGTCCGAGAAGGCTTCCAACAAAAACGAAAAGAAGCATCATCGAAATACCGGTAACTATATCCGGATTCATCATAGGAATATTGGTTGCCGACATAACCGAGGTTTTAAGATATTTATTTTTCATTTTGTTTATGCCGACCGCTGCCATCGTTCCTATAACCGTGGCGATTATAGCAGAGGTTGCCGCCAAAATGAGCGTATTACGCAGCGCTGTAAATGTCTCTGCCGAGGAAAACAGCTCCACGTACCATCTGAGCGAAAATCCCGTAAAAACGCCCGTGCTTTTTGATTTATTAAAGGAATAAAGCACCAAAACCAGCATCGGAATATAAAGCACTCCTAAAACGAGTATCATAAAGACTCTTGAAAGCGTTTTCATACGATAATACCTCCGTCCTCGTCGCTGTCTGAAAACTTATTCATAATCGCGACGGAAATTAATATCAGTATCATCATAACGAGAGATATTGCCGCTCCGACGTTATACGTGCTTTTATTCTGGAACTGCATTTCTATCGTATCTCCGAGCAGGAATATCGTTCCTCCTCCGAGCTTTTGAGAAATGTAGAAGGTGCTTATCGAAGGCACGAACACCATTGTAATACCCGATACTATACCGGGAACCGAAAGCGGAAGCGTTACCCTGAGATGCGCTCCTATTCTATGACAGCCGAGGTCATAAGCCGCCTCGATAAGTCTGTCGTCCTGCTTTGCCATTACCGAGTATATCGGAAGCACCATATACGGAAGGAAGTCGTAAACCATACCGAATATAACAGCTCCGCTCGTTCCGATTATATGAAGCTCGCCAAGACCTATATTCTTAAGTACGGTATTTAAAAACCCACCGTCGTCAAGTATCGCCATTAAGGAGTAGGTTCTTATGAGAAGATTCATCCACATAGGAATCATAAGAAGCATAAGCAGAAGCGTCTGTCTCTTTTTAGGCGCTCTCGATATTGCAAACGCAAGGGGATAACCTATAAGCAAGCAGATAACCGTAGCGATAAGCGAAAAGCTTATAGAAAGCACGAAGGTTTGCGTATGGGAGCTGAGCGCCTGTATATTATTCAGAGTAAAGTTTCCGCTGCTGTCGGTAAATGCGTAATAGCAGACGAATATAAGCGGAGCTATTATGAACAGTACCGACCAGACTATATGGGGAGAAGCCTCCACACCGGAGAAAAACGGCTTAAACCGTTTTATCGCCTTCTTTTCGGGAGGAGTTTCTACTACTTCGTTATTCATTTTCATCGGTCTCCTCCTCTTCTATATCCGAAAGACGGTCAAGCTCGTCAGAGAAGGAGGAATAATCTCCGAACATATCCGAATATTCCGACTTCTTCATTACGTGGATAGCGTCGGGCTCTATGTACAGCCCTATATTCTCGCCGGGCGCAACATAGTCTGTGGACTGTATCATCCACTTAAAGCCGCCGATATCAACGATTATTTCGTAGTAAACGCCCTTGAAGGTAACCGCCGTTACCTCTCCTTTAAGCATTCCCTTTTCTACCGATACAACGTCAACGTCCTCAGGTCTTACGACAATATCGACCGGCTCGTTCTTTTCAAAGCCCTTGTCAAGACATTTAAAGGTATGTCCCGCAAATCTCGCCTTATAATCGGCAAGCATAATTCCGTCAAGAATATTACTTTCGCCAATAAAATCGGCAACAAACGCGTTTACCGGCTCGTTATATATATCGGTAGGCGAGCCTATCTGCTGAATTTTACCGTTTGCCATAACGACAACGGTATCCGACATAGACAGCGCCTCCTCCTGATCGTGAGTAACGAATATAAACGTTATTCCCGTCATATGCTGAATATTTTTCAGCTCGTTTTGCATATCCTTACGCAGCTTTAAATCAAGCGCTCCGAGCGGCTCGTCAAGAAGAAGAACCTTGGGGCGGTTAACCAGCGCTCTCGCTATTGCGACTCGCTGCTGCTGTCCACCGGAAAGCTTTTCCGAGTTTCTTCTCTCAAATCCGCTTAAATTGACCATTTTAAGCGCTTCCTTAACTCTATCCGTTATCTCTCTTTCGGGAAGCTTTTTAAGTCTTAATCCGAAAGCAACGTTTTCAAAAACGTTCAGGTGAGGAAACAAAGCGTATTTTTGGAATACAGTATTAAGCTCTCTTTTGTATGGGGGAAGATCGTTTATTCTCTCTCCGTCAAAAAAGACGTCTCCCGAATCTGGGTTTTCAAAGCCTGCTATTATTCTAAGTGTGGTTGTTTTGCCGCAGCCTGATGGGCCGAGCAAGGTGATAAACTCGTTGTCGTGAATATCAAGACTGATTTCACTTAGCACCTGTTCACCGTTAAATTCCTTTGAAATAGCCTTAAGCTCAATGATTTTGTTTTTGTTCATTTCAAAAACTCCTTTAAAAATAAAAAGATAAAATGGAGACAGCGCATTTATACGCGCCGTTTTTGCTACACGAAAAAAACACCCGGAAAGCCTTTCGGTTACCGTCTCCGCTTAAAGCTCGGATATTCGGCATTATACCGAAGGTGAAAAACAAATCGTGCAGCCGCATACAGCACTGCTGCATACTAAGGAATTAAGGGTAAATCCTTACCGTACCTCCTTGATATAAAATAACCCTTATAAAATAAAAGTTATATCAATTATAGCAGAAAAGATTTTTTTATGCAATACTTTTTTAAAATAATTTATATTTAAAATTAAAATTGTACACATTGATTTTAAAACCGGCTAAATTCACGTTTTGTATAGTAAAAGTATATAAATTCCGACCTCGTTTGTTAACACTTTATATTTTTTAACGTAACACTTAATTTATCAAAAGCCGTCGCTGTATTTCCACGGAAATATTCAGAGCCTACACACCGGTTTCTTTTAATTTTCTAAGCCAGAAATTTACCGTTTTTTTATACAGTGTCGCAAGTGCTCCGCCGAGAGCCGCCGCCGTCGCTATTCCGCCTGCCGAGAGCAGCACCTCAATAAGATTAGACATATACGTTTGGTAATCGTTTTCAAGCAGTCCTCTCATTGAATAATATATAAGCGAACCAGGAACCAGCGGTATTATCCCCGGAAGCATTATTACCGTTACCGGTATCTTTTTTACCCTTGCCATTATCTCGGAATAAAGGCAGGTTACTCCCGCCGAAAGAAAATAAACGAGAAATATGTTCTCGCTTTTTTGAAGCAGAATATACTCTGCTGTATAGGTTAGCGCTCCTCCGATCGAGGAGATAAAAACCACCGCGTTTTTTGCTCTGTCAAGTATCGCAAACGCCGAAACAGAAACAAGCGTCAAAATAAATTTAAATAAATATTCACCCATATCTTGTTATTAATTAAGTTATATAAGTTTTTTTATGCTTTATAAGAGTAATGACGGAAGGGCAAATCCTACGGCTATCGCAAGTGCGGTCAGCACCGATTCCGCAAAACGCATTATGCCGGAAAGAAGATCTCCGCCTATAAAATCTCTTGCGGCGCTTACAAGAGAGATACCGGGAACAAGCAGCATTATATTCCCTATCGCGACTGTATCGTAGTTTCTCGCTAACCCAATTTTAACCGTACTGAGGCAGGCGGCTCCCGCCACAAACGAGGTTATACATATAAAAAGAAGTCTGTTTCCTATTCTGCCACCCGCTTTACTGTTCATCAGCTGAACGGTATTTGCGCATAGCGCCGAGGAAAGTGCCTCGGGAAGCCCTCCGCCGAAAAACAGCGCAAAGCAAAACGCGACCGTCATTGAAAGCAAGTAAAGCTTTACACTTTTCGTCTCTGTCCTTTGATTTGCGATTAAAAATTCTGCCTCCGCACGGTCAAGGTCTATTTTACCCTCGCATATTTTTCTTGAAAGGGCGTTTAGTCTTTCAAACCTTGTAAAATCAGCTGCTCCACCCTTAACCCTCCTCGATTTAGTGTAGCTTTCTCCGCCCGGTGCGTCATACGTCAGCAGTATAAAAGAAATAAGCGCAAGAACCTCGCAGGATTTTGCTCCGAGAGCTAACGCTATTCTTTCCGCGCTCTCCTCTGCTCTCTTTACCTCTGCTCCGCTTTCAAGAAGCGAAACCGCGATATTAATCGCAAGCTCCGCTTTTCTTTCAATTATATTTAAACTCATTTTATTTACCGCCCTTTTTCGCTTATTCTTATTATATCTAAAGGGCGTTTTTTTATTTACTTAAAAATTACAGTTAAATAAAATGGAAAAATAATTGTCAATGAATGTGTAGCAGCAAAACTATCGCTCGTTTTACGGTAATAATTTTATTACAAAGCCGTTTTTTGTGCAATTTTATGTTTATACAGGTTAGCAGTGGCTAACCAAGTTATAAAAAATAAACAAAATAGAAATTTTTGTCTAAATTTTTATGGGAAAATATTGACAAACACGCAAAAAAGTAGTATAATGTATTACGGTTAGCGACGGCTAACTGATATAAGACATCTTATAACCTTTAAGCTTTTTAATACCGTAAGCCTGTACGGTAAAATTGCCTTAAAAACCAACACGAAAGGAATATTAAAGCATGACACTTGATAAGCTTACGCTTGGCAAAAACGCTATAATCACCTCGGTGGGCGGCGAAGGAATACTTCGTTTAAGGCTGCTTGATATGGGACTTACGCCCAAAACCGCCGTTAAAATTGTCAAAGTAGCGCCTATGGGAGATCCCATAGAGCTTTACGTCCGCGGGTATTCTCTTACAATACGTCTTGACGACGCGCAAAAGATAACTGTTGAACCCGAGGAATAAAATCGGCTGAGCTTTTTAAATAAACCTATTTTCAAATAAACATCTACGTAAACGGAACGGAGAATTTTATGAACTTATCATTTGCCCTTATCGGCAACCAGAACTGCGGTAAAACCACTCTGTTTAACCAATTAACCGGCTCAAATCAGCACGTCGGAAACTTTCCCGGCGTAACGGTTGAACAAAAGCTCGGTGCTCTGCGCTCTAACAAGGAAATCTCTATCGTTGACCTTCCGGGAATATACTCGATGCGTCCTTATACGAGTGAGGAAACGGTTACGAGAGACTTCCTTTTAAAAAACCGCCCAAGCGGTATTATCAACATTATTGACGCAACGAACATAGAAAGAAATTTATACCTGACGCTTCAGCTTTTAGAGCTTAAAATCCCCACCGTCATAGCTCTTAATATGATGGACGAGGTAAGAGGTAACGGCGGCTCGATAGACATTGGCGGTCTTTCAAGGCTTCTCGGAGTTCCCTGTGTTGCTATATCAGCGTCAAAAAACGAGGGTATAGACGACCTTGTTTCCGAAATTATGAAGCTTAGCGTCGGCAAAACGCTCCCGAAGGTCATAGACTTCTGCGACGACGGCGCTGTTCACCGCTGTATACACGCCGCGGTTCATCTTATTGACGACCACGCAAGGCGCGCAGAGATTCCCTCGCGTTTCGCCGCTACTAAGCTTATTGAGGGAGACGAGCCAATAATTGAGCTGCTTAAGTTCAACGAAAACGAGCTTAAGCTTATGGAGCACTCCATAACCGAAATGGAAAGCGAAACAGGACTTGACAGAAATGCGGCGCTTGCAGACATGAGATACGCCTTTATTGAGCAGATTTGCAATAAAACCGTAGTAAAATGCAAGGAGAGTAAGGAAAGGCGCCGCTCGGTAAAAATCGACTCGGTGCTTACCAACAAGTATCTTGCAATACCGCTTTTCCTTGCAATAATGCTAACCATCTTCTGGCTTTCCTTCTCCGTTATCGGCGCACTTCTGTCAGACATTCTGACACTCGGAATTGATGCTTTAACAACACTTGCCTCAAACGGACTTGACGCGCTGAGTATAAATCCGACTGTTAAAAGCTTGATTATTGACGGCGTGTTTGCCGGTGTCGGCTCCGTGCTCAGCTTTTTACCTACGATTGTCGTTCTCTTTTTCTTCCTTTCAATTCTTGAGGACACGGGATATATGGCAAGAGTAGCCTTCGTTATGGATAAGCTACTGCGTAAAATCGGTCTTTCGGGACGCTCCTTCGTGCCTATGCTTATAGGCTTTGGTTGCAGCGTTCCGGCAATAATGGCTACGAGAACGCTCTCCTCGGAGCGCGACAGAAAAATGACTATTTTACTGACGCCTTTTATGAGCTGTTCCGCTAAAATTCCCGTTTACGCTATGTTCGCGAAGGCGTTTTTCCCGAAAACCGCTCCGCTTGCAATGATTGCGCTTTACGTTACCGGCATTGTGGTAGGAATACTCGTGGCGCTTATCTTTAACGTTACCGCATTCAAAGGCAATCCGGTTCCGTTTGTTATGGAGCTTCCCAACTACCGTTTCCCCTCCGCAAAAACCGTCTTTCGCTTAATGTACGACAAGGCCAAGGACTTTGTTCAGAAGGCGTTTACCATAATTTTAGTAGCAACGGTTATAATCTGGTTTTTACAGACCTTTGATTTCAGACTGTACATAGTAGAAAACTCCTCTGACAGCATGCTGGCTTCTATCGGACGCTTTATCGCTCCTATATTTGCGCCCCTCGGTCTTTCCGATTGGAGACTCACCACCTCTCTTATTACCGGACTTTCCGCTAAGGAAACGGTAATAAGCACCCTTGCCGTTCTTAACGGAACCTCGGCCGAGGCGCTCCCCTCCGTTTTAACGGCTCTCATAACACCCGCGCAGGCAATAAGCTTTTTAATATTCACCCTTCTCTATACCCCTTGTATTGCGGCGATAGCGGCTATGAAACGCGAGCTTAACTCCGGCACAAAAGCTCTCGGCGTAGTTATTATGCAATGCGGTATCGCGTGGCTTTTCGCCGCTCTCGTTTATCAGCTTTGCCTTATTATAGGTTAAATTTAAAGCTGTGTCTTAGTAAGTACATACCTAAAACAGCACGTTTATTTATGGAGTAAACAAATGAATATATACGATTTTTTAGTCATCGGTGCCATCGCCATTTGGTTTACAGTTTCACTAATTATAACTGTAAGGAAAAGAAAAAAGGGCGGGTGCTGCGGCTCCTGCTCCGGCTGTAACGGTTGCCGAGACGCTTGCGGTAAACGTGAGGACGGGGTTAAGTCTTAAAAGGGCTACCGCTCAACCGCTTACGTTTCTTTTGCATAATTTATATAATAAAAAATCCCCCCGCGATTGCGGAGGGATTTTTGTTTCTTATTTTACTTATTAAAGATGTCCTTTGCGTTGGTATTCAGAAGCGGAATAAGAACGCAGTTATCTCTTACGTACTCGGATTTCTGCACGTCCTTGATTATACCGGAAAGCGTTCCGCTTTCCTCAACAGCGTCGGCTATCTCCTTATCAGAGGAAAACTCAAGAATGATTACCGTAGTCGCGGCGTTTGCGATCTTATCAAGTGCGCTTGCTTCGTCGTCAAGCTTCTTCTGTAAGAAGTGCACCTCGCAAGATATATTACCCTTTTCAAGCTCTGCGGTAATAGTCTTTGCGGTATCGTTCTCCTCGCTTTCAAGCTCTATGTAGCCCTCGCTTTTGAAGTTGGATTTAATTTTACCGTAAGAAGAGCAGGATGCCAGAGTCATAACGAGCATTACTCCTACAAGCATAAGTGTCAAAAGCTTAAAAATTTTGTTTTTCATACCAATTCTCCTTTCAAGTATTTTTAGGTTTTATCCTACTTATATTATATCAAACAGAAAAATATTTGTCAATAGATTTTAACGAGATTTAACTTGGAATAAAAGGAAATTTATCACTCAAAAAATGCTGCCGCCTTTTTGTTTATCGGTACCCCTATGCCTTTTCTGTAACACTCGGAGACCGCTGCTCTCGCTTTCTCGCTTCCCTTTTCCGCTGCCTCGTAGTAGTAAAGAAATGCCGTGCGTCGATCCTTTTCTACGCCTCTGCCCTTTTCGTAGCACTGCGCTATGGCGTAGAACGTCTCGGCGCTTGCCTCGGCTCCGTCCTTGCGCTCTCTTGCCGCCGCCATAAGCCATCTGAAGGCTTCAACGTAATTTCTCTGCTTTTGCAGATAAAGGGCGTAATAATACTGCGCCTCGGCTATATCCGCCTTAGCCGCCTTTAAAAAGTATTCCGCCGAAAGCTTTTCGTTCTGAGGGGTTCCCTTACCCACCCTGTAAAGCTTGGCTATTTCAAGATACGCCTGAACGTTTCCGTCGTTTGCCGCCTCCTGAAAATACTCAGCGGCCTTCTGCTCGTCCTTTGCAAGCATATCTCCGTTAAGGTATCTGTACGCAAGATTCATGTAGGCTCGTCTGTCTCCGCTTTCAAGAGCCTTTTTATACATCGTTGACGCCTCTACCCTGTCTATTTTTATGCCGTCTCCCTTATCGGTCATTACCGCCAGACGGTACTGTGCGTCGGGATAACCGTACTGCGCCGCTATCGAAAGATAGGTTGCCGCTTTATAGGAGTTTTTTGCAAAGCCTTCTCCGTCAGCAAGCATACAGCCAAGTGTATAGATAGAATGTATGCTGCCGAGATCAGCCGCCGTCTTATAATACGAAATGGCAGTGGAATAGGACTCGTATCCGTTTCTCGCCTTTTCAAGCGCGACGTCTCCAAGGAAGTCAAGCGCGGGACAGTATTCGTTAGACGCAGCGTAGCTGATGCTTTTCATCGCGTTTGTAAGCTGCTCCTTTGACGCTCCGCCGCTCTGCAAAACCCGAAGTCCGGAATTAAAGTAGTACGCCCCCTGCTCATCGGTAAGGCCCTTAGCTGTGGAAAGAGCCTGACGCGCGGCGTTTGAGGCTTTAAACTCCTGTTCCCATACTCTTATAACGACTACGGTTCCTATTTTTTCAAGCAGCATACCGAGATACACGCTTATTTCGGGAGTTTCTTCTGCAATATATACAACGAGAGGGTTTCTTTTGAATATCGTGCGCTCTATAACCACGTCGATAACCCTATCTGACAGTGAATTTTCAGAAAGCACTAAAACGGAAGCCGAGGACTTGTTTACCTTATCGGCTATCTCCGTAAGCCCGTTTTCATCTGTTTCAAGCCTTGCGTTCAGCCAGAAACGGTACCCCGCCTCTTCAAGGCTGTCAAGAACCATCTCCGCCTCTGCCGCGTCTCGGTAATTGAATGCCACGTAGGCGTAAGGCTTTACACCGTCGTATAATTTCCGTCTTTTCATTGACTTTTATATCCTTTCCGGGAAAGAAATACGTCCCATTCAGTAATTACAAAAATTTGTGTTTTCAGCGGTTTTCCGCGACGTTTCGGATCTTATTTTACGTCGTCGGTAAAGATAGACGCTTCTGCCTGCTCCTCGCTCTCCGCTTCCTCTGCCGTTTTGTTTGCCGCTTCATAAGGATCAACCATAATCTCCTTAATTTTCGGCCACGCGGCGTAGCTTGCGATATAAGCACAGTAGCCGTATAAAACTATCATGGGAAGCATTATTCCGAGAGGCATAATCACAATAAGGAAATAATAATCAAGAAGCAGGAGAAATACTATTCCGAAAAACGCAAGGAGATTTCTTTTAATACCGAGCGCCGAAAATATAAACGCGTTTTTGATTATTTTGGGAAGCGAAAGATCGAAGGTTATTATAAGGTTATAGATGTAAAATCTCATAACGAAATAAACCGCTCCGAGGAATATAGCGGCAAAGAACATCATAGAACCGACGTATGCGCCCATATTAAAATAGAAAAACGCGACGTCATAAACCACGAGCAGCATCATAAAGAGGTCGATAATACCCATTATAATTCCCTGCCTAAGATTGCGCTTTATAGCGTACCAGAAATCGTGCCATACGAAAACCGGATCACCCTTAACGAGATTTCTTAAAATGTAGGTCGTGCCTATGTTGGTAAGACCGAAGGTAAGAATAAGAAGCGCGCCTATCGCATACATAATCATAGTCGGCGCGGTAGTCGCTGACAGAACTCCCTGCGCTCCGTGTATGCCGTAAAGCGCTGCCGATACGGGATCGGCGCTCTCCTGCATTGCTCCGAAAAGCACAGAATATATCGATGACGCGGGAGACGGAACCGTCTCGTTAAAAAATCCCGAAAAGCCGAGACCAAGGAAAAATATCGGAAAATTTCCAACCAAAAAGAGAAGGTTTACAGATATTATAGTGCTTATATGCCACCACGAAAGCTTAAAAAAGTTTCGAAAGGTTCTCGGAAGCTTGTCGTTTTTTGACACACCCTTTCCGGCAAGGGGGTTCTTATGAAAAAGGTCGTAAAGGGTAGGCCCTTTTTTACCGCTGTGATTTGCCATTACGTTTTCCTTTCATTAAAGCTCAGCCGAAAGCTCTTCGGCGCGTTTTGTACAGGCTCTCATAGCCCTTGAAATCATTTCGGAAAGCCCCTCGCCGTAAAAGACCTCCATGGCCTTTTCGGTAGTACCGTTTGGGGACGTAACCATTTTTACAAGCTCTCCCGGTGTTTTGTCCGAGCTTATTACCATGTCGGCAGAGCCCTTTACCGTCTCGCATATCATTTTAAGGAGCACATCGCTGTCAAGCCCCTCTGCCCTTGCCTCGTTGTAAATACAGTCAATGATGTAATAGATATACGCGGGTGCGCTTGAGGTTGCCGCTATAACGGTGTTCATTTTATCCTCGGGCAGCTCAAACGCGCTTCCCGATGCCATAAACATCTCCTTAACCTCATTAAACGCCTCATCACTGACGAGGTGATTTCTCGAAAGCGCCGTAACGCCCTTTCCGATAAGAAGCGGTGTGTTAGGCATTGTTCTTATAACGGGAACGTCTCTGCCGAGCCCTTTACAGATAGACGCACAGCTAACGCCCGCGGCTATCGAAATAAAGGTTTTACCGCTAAGGTCTGTGCCGCTCCTACGGATTTCCTCGGTAAGCTCCGCAAAATTCTGAGGCTTTACCGATAAAACTATATAATCAGCGGACTCTACCGCCTTTTCCACACTCTCGGCTATTTTGACGCTACTGCCAAACTTAGCGTACTGAGACGGGAATTTATCGTAAACGGTTATATCGCCGCTCTTCATTCCGCCGATTATCGCGTAAGCCATATTTCCTGCGCCAATAAACGAATATTTTTTCATTTTACAAAACCCTTATCTATGTTCTATATAAATACTATCATATCACTTATTTATAAATTTTTCAACAATTTAGAAAAATATTTTAAAATTTTACAATTTAATAACTTTATTTAAAAAGCTGTCCCTTATAATATCATTTGAAGCAGGACAGGAGAAACGGAGGAAACGGTATGAATTTAGAGAGATTTTTCTTAGCAAATCCGAAATTTGAAACGAAGCGGCTGATTTTAAGAAAGCTTAGCCCGTCAGACGCAGAGGATATGTACGCTTATGCCTGCCGCCCCGAAACGTCGAAATACCTGCTTTGGGAACCGCACCCGTCCCCGCTCTACACCGCTGATCTCATTCGATTTTTGCAAAAGGAATATCAGTTAGGGAAATACGGCGACTTTGCTATAATATTTAAGGATAACCGTAAAATGATAGGAACCGTAGGGTTTACATCATACGACGAAAAGCACTCGGTAGCAGAGCTTGGATACGTTATAAACCCCGATTACTGGCATAGGGGTATCGCTACCGAGGCATTAAAAGCGATTTTAAGCATCGCGTTTCACGAGCTTCGGGTACAGCGCGCCGAGGCAAAATATATGCCAGAAAACGTTTATTCACGAAGCGTTATGGAAAAGTGCGGCATGACCTACGAGGGAATGGCGCGAAGCAAGATGCTTGTCAAGGGAGTGCGTCGGGATATTGCCTGCTGCTCTATTTTAAGGGCGGAATATTTTGAAATTTACGGCGAAAAGCCGTACACGGATATATGCAAAACAAGAGGTATTCGCCGATTTTTTGATTTTGGGAATAAAAATTAACAAATTAACGTTGAATAGAAGTTAAAAAAAATATACAATAGTAGTGTTATAATTAATAATACTCGGAGGAAATTAAAATGTTTTCATTCTTTTTGGAAGGTGAAGCCGCAGCACAGGGCGGAGGAAGTATAACTATGACTATAATTATGTTAGTCGGTCTTCTCGCTCTTATGTATTTCTTTATGATACGTCCGCAGAAAAAGCAGGAAAAGCAGATTAACGAAATGCGCGAGAACCTTCAGGTTGGCGATGAAATAACCACCATTGGCGGTATAATAGGCAGAATAGTCTCTATAAAAGACGAGACCGTGCTTATCGAAACCGGCAGAGACAAGGTTAAAATTAGATTTTTACGTTCCGCTATCAGAAGCGTTGACGTAAAGGCGGAGGACGCCGAATAAAAAGGCTTAGGCTATCATATTTTTTTACTTTCTGTCATAAGATTTATTAAAATGAAAAAGGAGTAAAAATTTATGAAGCCTTTGTTTTTTAGCACCCTTAGAGGACTTACCGTATTTGCAATAAGCGCCGCGTCTCTTCTGCTTATACTGTGCTTTATTGCGCTGCGACTTGAAGATCCGGCAAGTCTTATCCTTGTTTTTTCAAACGTCGCGCTCATTTTAAGCGCTTTTCTCGGTGGACGCTTTTCGGTAAGCTCCGAAAACGGACGCTTTCTTAGCGGACTTACCGCGGGACTTAGCGGAATGCTTATAATCCTTTTGGTTTCGCTTATTACATCTTCCTTTGACGGCGGCTCGTTCTTACGCATGGCTCTTACCGTTTTGCTTTTCATTTTGGGAGCGCTCAGTAAAAGCGGCGGAGAAAAGCCACGCGCATCGGCAAGGAAAAGAAAAAATATAGCAAGACGGTACGGCGCCTACAAATAACCTTAAACGGTAAAACAGCCGCTCTGTTAAGCAAGGACGGATTTACGTAAAAAAAGCTAACGTATGCGCTTTTTAACGGCACACGCCTACTTCCTTAAGCGGCGCCGTATTTTAAACACAATTAAAAATAGACATAAAAAAAGCAAAAAGCAGTGTTAATGCCTTTTTGCGAAAGGACTTTAAAAATGATTTACAGATTTAAATTTTACGGACATTATTTTGCGCTTGATACGGAGAGCGCGACGGTACATAAGCTTACCGAGCTCCAATTCGATATGCTTACCTATCTCTCCTTCCCTTTTGAGGACGTTTTTCCCTCAACTTTAAGATATGACCTTGCCAAATATGAGTCATCAGAGCTTAAAGAGGCCTATTTTGACTTTAAAAAATTAAGCGATGACGGAGTTTTTATGTCAGCCTCTCCGCTTACGCTTCCCGCTGAGCCGAAGGCTTCAAAAAATGCGGAGAAAACCGTAAAATACGATGCTAAAAAATTCGTTTTTGCAAGCGAGGTAATAAGAAGCGCCGACGAGGGCTGCTCTGTTCTTTCCGCCGAGGAGGACGCGACTCTTCCCGTTAAAGAAATCGACTACGACATTCTCTTTTCGGAATACGAAAGGGTTGCAAAGGAGATTATAAAGCGCAAATCGGGACGCGTACCGGGTGATGCTTTTGAGTTCTTACCCTTTGATTTAAGCTTCAAGGCAGACGAGAAGGGTTACTACCACATTGTAACCGAAGGGGTATCCGAGCTTTTTGAAGGCGAGGCGGAGACGGTAGCGAAAAAATGTGCCGAGCTTGCTATCGCGATATTTTTAGAGTAAATTCAATTAATAAACAATCCCTCCGTGTAACGGGGGGATTTTTCTTTTCTTTACATAGCCAAATATTACTGCCTACAACTAAAAAGCGCAAAGTAACCGTGCGTCTCTGCGCTACGGTCAAAAAATTTGTTTAGAGGCCTTCTTGTTGTTTATTAAATCCTTTGCTATCATTTCCGCTGCGCCGGGATAGTCAAACGTCTTTGCTTTTTCCTCCATTTTTTCTCTCACGGTTCTGTCGGAAAGTACCGTTTCCGCAAGCTCTGAAAGCCTGTAAAGCTCGTCGGTGCCCTCGCAAAGCGTGTACGCGGCCCCCGCGTCGGAAAACGCTTTTGCGTTTTTATATTGGTGGTTATCGGTTACGTTTGGAGACGGTATCAGAATTGACGCTCTGCCGGCTGAGGCAATTTCAGAAAGTGTCATAGCTCCGCTGCGACTTATAACAAGATCTGCGCCTACAAGCCATTTCGGCATATCGTAAATATACTCTTTTACACAGATGTTTTTACACTCCGTAAGACCGCGCTCGGAAAACGCCCTGTAAAAATCGGCGTACCCTCCCTTTCCGGCGGCGTGCAGGTGAAAAACGTCCTTCCGCTTTGAGGTAAAGCGCTCCATTAAATTTAATATTTCTCTGTTTACCGTCTCTGCGCCGAGACTTCCTCCAAAGCTGAGAAGAACGTATCTGTAACGTCCCGTAATCATAAGCTCTTCCCTTATGCTTTTTCTATCACCCACCGTTTTTCTCATAGGGTTTCCGCTTCTTATTATTTTATCTCCGCCTCCGAGAAGCTCTCCGCACTCCTTAAAATTGACGAAAATCCTATCCGCTTTGTTTTTCAGCATTTTTACCGCCATTCCCGGAATGGCGTTAGACTCGTGAAGCACGGTATATATCCCCATACGCGACGCCGCATTTATAACGGGATAACAGATGTAACCGCCCGTTCCCACCACCGCTTCGGGACGGAATTTTTCTATCATCTCTCTCGCTTTTCCCGTTGCCTTAAACGCCTTTATAGCAGCCTTAACGTTATCAAAGCTAAGGCTTCTTTTTATTCCCGAGACGTCTATGTGCCAAAGCGGATACAGAGCCTCCGCGCAAAGACGGTTTTCAAGTCCCTTTTTAGTACCGATAAACAGTATTTCGCTGTTTTTTTCAAGCTCACAAACGGCATCCGCTACCGCTATCGCAGGATTAATGTGCCCGGCGGTTCCTCCTCCGGCAAATATAACTCTCAATATTCTCCCCTCTTTTCTATACAAACAGACCGACCGTATAAGCCTTTAACAGCGGGCTATTTTCTTTTAGTACAACCTTACGTTAATTTTTTCTGTTTTTACCGTCTCTTTCTATACGCCGTCTCCCGTATGCTTTGAGGCTGAAAGAAGTATCCCCATTTCACACAGTAAAACAACGAGTGCGCTACCTCCGTAGCTGAAAAACGGAAGCGTAACTCCCGTATTCGGGATAGTTCCCGTTACGACGCCTATATTTAAAAACGCCTGAAGTCCAACGTGAACGGTAATTCCAACGGCAGTAAGCATTCCGAAAATACTGTCAGCCTCCGCGGCGATTTTAAGCCCTCTTTTGACAAACGCGACAAATAACAGAATAACTAATGCCGCGCCTATAAGCCCCAGCTCCTCGCACACTATTGAAAAAATGAAGTCGTTATGCGCTGCGGAAACGTAAAGCTGCTTTTGAAGACCTTTCCCAAGCCCTCTGCCAAAAATACCGCCCGAGCCTATCGCGATTAGTCCCTGAGTTGTCTGCCACGTTTCGTCTCTTACAGAGAAATTTTCGGGATGAAGCCATATGTCTATTCGTTCACTTGCGTAATCAGTACCGAACAAAACGGCAAAAACAGCCGTAAACATTACTCCTCCCGCAAGAGCAAACCACCTTATCATTGCCCCACCGCCAAAAACAACGGCGGCACCTATCATAAAGGTTATAAGCGTACCCGAAAAATGATTTTCGAGCATTATAAGAATACAAACGAAGGCGACTATCATTACCGGAAGAAAGGTTCCGTAAAAAGAGGATTTCCAGAAAAGCTTTTTATTTGATATTTTACCGATTTTTTTACCGCTTACTCCGTTTTTTCTTATGTAAGGCTGCACCTTTTCCATATAAAGCGCGAGAAGAAGCACAAGCATAGGCTTCATAAGCTCTGACGGCTGAAAGCTGAAAAAACCAAGGTTCAACCAACGTTTAATACCCGCGCCGGAAAACAGTACCAAAACAAGACACAAAAGCGCAACCAGAAAACCAATGGGAGTCGTATAATTTTTATGAAAGCTTAGCGGAAGCCCAGCGCACACCGCCATTCCGAAAACGCCGATAATTACCCAAAAAATCTGCCGTTTAACGAAATAGTATCCGTCTCCGTAGTTACTTTTAGCATACGGTGCGCTCGCCGAAAAAACCATAACAGAGCCAAAAATGAGTAATAGAAAAATTATAAGCGCCATGGTTTTATCCATGCCAAAAAAAGCCTTTCCTACGCTAACTCGTTCTTTTTTCATAGATAATATCACTTTCCCTTTCCGTCATTAAACAGCAAATAAAGCAATTATTCACCTTTATTTAATCATAAATGACATTTTTATGTTATGATAAATAAAAAGCCAAAAATGAAGCAACCGCTGTAATTATAACGGAAAAAAGCGTTATTTTCCCTTCGCTAAGCCCCTTCTTTTCAAAGTGATGATGCAGCGGAGCCATAAGAAACACCCTTTTCCCCGTCAGCTTAAAGAATACAACCTGAATGATTACCGAAGCTGCCTCCAAAAGATAAATAATGCCAACTAAAAATAAAACCAGCGGGTTTTCGAGTGTAAGCGCCATTCCACTTATAATTGCTCCGAGGAAAAGTGAACCGGTGTCTCCCATAAAAACCTTTGCCGGATGCAGGTTGTAAACCAAAAAGCCGAGCGTCCCTCCAAAAATCGCAGAGGAAAGCGCCGTGCCGCCAAAATCCCCTATAATCATAGTGTACGCAGCAAAGAACACGGCGACGGCACCGCTCACACTTGCGCAGAGTCCGTCTATTCCGTCGGTAAGGTTGACCGCGTTACAAAACCCGGTTAAAAAGAGTACCGCAAAAAGATACCAGAAAATTTTAAGGTCATAGCTTACTCCGAAAAAAGGCAGATAAATCGTGGTGTTTACCGCGGAAAGTCGCAAAAGAGCAAAAATATATAAAAGCGCCGCGCTAAGCTGCAAAATATACTTTTCCCTCGCGGTAAGTCCCTCGTTTTTCTGTTTTTTCAGCTTTTGAATATCGTCGGTTATACCTATAATTCCGTTAACGACGCCGTATAAAACGGTTAAAAGCATTCCGTAAAAAGCGGTTAATTCTATATAATCATTAAAAAACAGAAAAAGCAGTAAGAGGAGCGAGGACAGTGTGATAAATACAAGAAAAGCTATCCCGCCCATCGTGGGAGTTCCCTCTTTGTCCTTGTGCCACCGAGGTCCTATATCAAGTATTTTCTGTCCCATTTTTCTGCTTTTCAGCACGGGAATAAGAAAACGAAGTGTCAGCGCCGTGCCTACGAATGAAAGAATTAACGGCAAAAGAGTTATTATATATTTTTCCACCCTTTTCTCCTTTCTTTACAGTCCTTTTTATTGGACGTAGCATAGTCCTATTATATGTTTATTTCTTCTTTTTATTATTTATATTTAAAACGGTCAGATGCTTATTAAACTTTTCCTTAGTCGGGGGCGAGAAATTTTTAGATACCCGAAAAAGCTTCTTAGGTCGGAGCTAAAGGCAACCAATAGCTTTTCCTTTAGAGATTACTTTTCAGATATTCACGAAGGCGCTCAAGCCTCATTCCGCGGCTTCCCTTTATCAGCAAAGCAGAGCCCTTTGGAAGTCTTTTTTTAACCGCAAGCGCTACCGCTTCTATATCCCCTACGTCGGAAAAAGAAATTACGTTCTCCGCTTTCATTCCTCCGTTTTTTGCGCCGTCTGCAATAAAGGAAGCCTCCGCGCCAACGGTTATCAAAAGCTCCGTACAGCAGTCTGAAATCTTTTCTCCAAGCTTTTTATGCTCCTTTTCACTCGCGTCCCCAAGCTCAAGCATGCTTCCCGCCACAACGCCCCTGATATTCGCGTTCTTTTCGTCGGCAAGTATTTTAAAAGCATCAAGAGAGGCGCAAAAGGATTCGGGAGATGCGTTATAGCAGTCGAAAAAACATATTATACCATCGATAATTTCAAGCTTTTGCCTGTCCCCGCAGGACGAAAATTTTGCAAGACCGCTACGAACCTCCGCTTCGGTGGAGCCAAAAATATCTCCTACCGCCACAGCAAAAGCCGCGTCGAGCGCGCCGTGTTTTCCCGTTATCGGTACGAAAAGCCCTTTGTAAATCAAGCTATCTTGTTTTTTTATATCAAAAAAAGTGCCGTTTGCAGAGAAAGAAAGATTATATACGTAATAGTCAGCGCTTTCGTTTTTTTCGGAAACGGTAAGGATTTTTATTTCGGCAGCAGACCGCTCTGATGCTGACAGCCATTCAGTCCGGCATTTTATACGGTCGGTAAGGAGTGGCTCGTCTCCGTTAATTACAAGAGTGCCGCCTCTTTTCATTCCGCTTATAATTTTAAGCTTTTCCGCGGCTATATTTTCTCTTGAACTAAAAAATTCTATATGCGCGCTTCCTATATTTGTTATAACGGAAACGGTAGGAGCAGAAATCTCCGAAAGCTCTTTCATTTCACCAAAGTTGCTTATTCCAAGTTCAAATACGGCATTTTTTGACTTATTTCCCGAAATAATGCTAAGAGGAAGCCCGAGGTGATTGTTTTTATTTCCCTCGGTTTTATAGATTTCCATTCCTTCGGAAAGCACGGAATATATAAGCTCCTTTACCGTCGTTTTGCCAACGCTTCCCGTTACCGCTATAACGTTTTCAAGATACTTTTGCCGGTAATATTTTGCCGCCGACTTTAGCGCCCTATATATATCCTCTACTAAAATAAAGGAAATTCCACCCGTTAGTATCCTTTCAACAAGACCGTAAAGACCGCCGTAGGCAACCGGATGTTTTTCACTCAAAATAACGGTAGCGCCCTTTTCAATCGCTTCGTCAATAAAACTGTTTCCATCGCTGTTTTTCCCTTTAATTGCAACAAAACAGCTTCCTTTTTTTACCCCCTTACTACTGATAACTAAAGCTCCGGTTTCAGTATCTTTTTTTCCGCAAAGAAGCCTTCCGCCCGTTACGTCTAAAAGCTCCGATACAGTCATCATAACCTTAGCTCCTTTTCCTCTTGCTTACTGCCTCGTAAACAATTTCACGCTCCGAAAACGGACGCGCGCCGCTACCATCTATTTCATACTCCTCATGTCCCTTTCCGCAAAGCAGTATTATATCTCCCTTACCTGCATTTTCGATAGCAAAGTTTATTGCCTCTTTTCTGTCGGGAATTACTTTACAAGGACATTCTTTGTCAAATCCCGTCATTATATCGCTTATTATTGCTTCGGCTTTTTCGCTGCGACTGTTATCCGAGGTAATAATAACAAAATCGGAAAGCCTTGAAGCGATTGCGCCCATAAGAGATCGTTTGGATTTATCTCTGTCTCCACCACAGCCAAAAAGCGTAACCGTTCTCTGCCCGTTTTTCTTAAATTTATTAACGGTTAATATAAGCTTTTGAAGCGCATCGGGAGTATGAGCAAAATCAATAAAAACCGAGTAGTCCGTATCTAACGGCAGCTTTTCCATTCTTCCTTTAACTCCGTGGAGCAAATATATACCGCTGACTATTTCTTTAAGGGAAAGCCCAAGCTCTTTAAGCACGGCGGCGGTAAGCAGCGCGTTACTTACAGTAAATTCACCCGGAATGTCCGATTTTATATGCGCCCTTCCGCCTTTAAAATTAAAATCAAAGCTTACGCCGCTTATACCGTTAAGGGTAATATTATCGGCAAAAAAATCCGCATTCCTATTTCTTATCGAAGCACTCTTCTTTTCTCCGACTGCGTTCTCATACATTTCCGTTACGTATGTATCGTCTATGCAGAAAATATTTTTTTCGCATTTTTTAGAGAGCAGCGACTTTGCTTTACAGTACTCTGCCATATTACCGTGGAAATCAAGATGCTCAGGTGTAAGATTAGTTACCGCGCCGAGAAAAAAGTCCATTCCGTCAAGCTTTCCAAGGCTAAGCGCGTGGCTTGACGCCTCCATAACCGCATATTCCGCGCCCTTGTCTGCGTATCTACCCATAAGAGGATAAAGCTTTTCGGGATCGGGCGTGGTCATTGTATCAAGCGAGGTTTTTTCTCCGTTAAAATATCCACCAAGCGTACCGATAAGCGCGCAGCTTCTTCCTGCCGCGTTTAGCGCCGTGTATATCATAGTGCTGACCGTGGTTTTACCATTTGTACCGGTTACAGCTATTATTTTCAGCCTTTTATCCGGCTTACCCGCTGCGTTTCTCCATATTCTTCCGTACACGCTTCTAGGATTTTGAACGCGAATCATTAGCGCTTTTTCAGCTTTATAGCGACATTTATCGCTGCACACTATTACCTCCGCGCCTCTTTTTTCCGCTTCTTTTATGTAGCTATGGCCGTCGCTTTTACAGCCTTTAAGACAGATAAAAAGACTTTTTGGGATAACCTCTCTGCTATCGGTTATTATATCGGTTACGTATATATCATCACTAATATATCTTTCAGCGGTAAAATTTGTTTCTTCAAGTAGCTCGGTAAGCTTATACATTAATCATATTCCTTTCTTTATGTTATAATAGAGCTTTTCGCCGTTTTAGCGTAATCTTTTTGATTTTACAATCCTTTAACGTTAAAAAACTGTTTTTCATAAAACGCACTAATCCTCACCGTCAAGGTAACGCAGCGTTATTTCAACGGCAGAGCCCTTTGTTATATCACACTCCTTTGGAGACTGCGCTACCACCGTTGCGCCGACGCCCCTTTCGTAATCGGTTACTCCGACAATGCGGATATTAAATCCGCTGTCAATAAGCTTTTTTACCGCCTCGGTAGCAGTCATTCCGACAACGTCCGGAACCCTTGCCACGCCGCTTTCCTTTCCATCGGTATATAGAAAAACCCTGCCGCCTTCCTTACTTATTTTTACGTTTTTTGCCGGCATTTGGGCTTTTACCGTTTCTCCGTCTCCTATAATTTCCACCTTAAGACCGAGCTTTTCAATTTCCGCTTTTGCCGCCTTTACCGTTTTACCGAGATAGTCTCCTACGCTTACGTTTCTTTTCCTATCCTCCTCCTCGGTAAAGCTCGGCTCATACCCAAGGTACGGAAGCGCGCCGCTAAGAAATCCGGAAACGTACGGAGCGGCAACGGTGCTACCGTAATAAATATGACTTTTGGGCTCGTCAACCACTATTATTACCGCGATTTCGGGTGAATCGGACGGCGCGTAAGCGACACAGGATCCAACGTACAGATTTTGGTCTTTTATATCACGCTTCTGAGACGTTCCCGTTTTTGCGGCTATTTTATATCCGGCAACACCGGCGTTTTTGGCGCCGCCGTCTCCCGAAACACCCTTTTCAAGTATATCGCTTATAGTCTCGCAAACCTCGCTTGACAGCACCTTTTTCTTTTTATCCGCTGTCCTTGAGTAAACTATGTCTCCGTTTTTATCCCTTATTTCGCTGACTATGTACGGAGTTACAACGTTTCCGCCGTTAGCAACCGCCGAAACAGCGGTAAGCTGCTGAATAGCAGTTGTTTTAAAGGTCTGACCGAAGGAGTAAACCGCAAGCTCAACGGTATTAAAGTCCTCGGGCTTATGAAAGATGCCGAGCGCCTCGCCCGGAAGGTCAATTCCCGTTTTCCCCGTATAACCGAAATTAATAAAGTACTCCATAAAGCGCTTGTTGCCTATTCTCGCGGCAAGCGTCATCATAGTAGGGTTGCACGACTTTTGCAGAGCCTCGGCAAAGTTCAGGCTACCATGCCCCTGTCTTTTATGGCATTTTATCGGTGAGCCGTAGCCCTGAACTTTTAGCGCTCCTGCGCAGTGAAATCCCTCGCTTACCTTTGAAATTCCCGTTTCGAGTGCCACAGAGGTTGTCAGTATTTTAAAGGTTGAACCGGGCTCGTAAAGAGTGGAAACGGATTTATTATTCCACATTCCGTAAAGAAGGTCGTTATACGCCGCGCGATATTCCGCTGTGCCCGACGTAAGACCAAGCGCGGAGAGCTTTCCCGCTGACTCAAAATCAAGTGTATATGGCGAGTTTAAATCAAAGGTTGGATAGGTTGCCATAGCTAAAACTGCACCGGTTTCGGGATCCATAACGACACCCGTAACCCTATTATTCGCCTTTGAATCGTTATAGGTTGCCTTTAGCTCCGCTTCGAGAAGCGACTGAAGTGTAACGTCTATCGTTGTTACCACAGAGCATCCGTCAACTGCTTCAACGTATGCGTCATAGGAGTTTGGAAGCGTCTCACCGGCGGCATTTTTAGAGGTTACGTAATAACCGTCGGTTCCCGTAAGATAGCTATCGTAATACGACTCTATTCCGCTAAGCCCACTATCAGTTCCCATAAAGCCTACAACGTGCGCGGCAAGAGTGCCGAGCGGATAATATCTTGACGTATCCGCCTCTGTATGAACCACGCCGGTAAGCCCTTTTTCAAGCGCGAAGGCAATTACCTTATCCTTTTCCTCTGCACCCACCTTCTTTTTTACCGTTCTGTCTCGGGTTTTGTTGTTTTTCGCTCCCGCAAGCACCGTTTCATAAGATACTCCGAGTATATCGGAAAGACCTCTGGCAACCGTTTCTGCCGTCCCATCGTCTTTTATATCTCTCGGAGAAATAAACACTCTCCAAGAGGTAACGTTCGTGGCAATCTCCACCATATTTCTGTCATAAATCTTGCCGCGCTCGGCTTTCAGCGGCGTTTTTGACTGAATATTATCCTCCGCTTTTTGTCTGTACTCATCAAATTTTATAATCTGGAGCACGAAAAGCCTGCCGACAAGCACCGCAAAGCAGGTTACAAAAAAGAGAAGGAGCACAGCGCAGCGCCCCTTAAGTCTATGCCTACTTATCCTGTACTCTCCGTTCATATCATTCTCCATTCAGCTATAAAAAACAAGACGTGTTTTCCGTGCTTTCACTCCGCAAAACAACACGGCGTTAAAAAATAAACTGTTTAGCCTTCGGGAAATACCCTTTGTGAAATACTCATTGCTTGCAACAGCTATGCATTAGAGCTAATCTCACGCTCACACTTTAATGCTTTTTACGGCGTTTTATTTCTTTAAAATTTTATTCCTTAAAGCTTCGGTTTATTACAGTTAAATAAAAACAATACCCCTAAACCGCATAATGCGTATGTCTTTTTAACACTGAATACACCACTGTATAATTTTAGTAATAAAATCACGGTTATATGATTAAATAACTAAGGCTTTTTAATGAATAAATTTAACTAAAAATTTTTTAGGAAATTTTTAAGCCCTCCTCTATAAGGAAGGCCTGTTTAGCTTACCTGAAAGAGCACACCTGCTCGCCACCGATTATAGCTGTGCAATAAAAAAGCCGATATGGATTTATTTCCATATCGGCTTTTTAACTATCCTTTAGCACCTAAGACGGCTGCTTTTTTAAACCGTCCAGAGGTTTGGACTGACGTCGCTCGCCATTTTAAGATCGCCTCTCGGAGAGAGACAGACAGAGCCTATCTTCGGTCCGTCGGGCAGACACGAGCGCTTAAACTGCTGCGTCATAAATCTTCTGCAGAACATTTTAAGCCATTTTTCTATTGTATCGCTGTCATATATTCCGTTAAAGACGTACTCGGCGAGAAGCTTTATCTTTTCGGGAGTAAATCCAAAGCGGAAGAAGTAGTAGAGGAAGAAGTCGTGAAGCTCGTAAGGGCCAACTATATCCTCAGTTACCTGCGCAATGCTGCCGTTGTCCTTCGGCGGAATAAGCTCGGGGCTTACCGGAGTATCAAGTATATCGTAAAGAGCCTCGGCAAGCTTTTTGTCCTCGGTATTATCGGCGTAGTGTCTTACAAGGTGGCGAACAAGCGTTTTCGGAACACCGCCGTTCACTCCGTACATCGACATATGGTCTCCGTTATAGGTTGCAAAGCCGAGCGCAAGCTCAGAAAGGTCTCCCGTTCCTATAACTATACCGCCGCTCTTGTTGGCAATATCCATAAGCACCTGAGTACGCTCTCTTGCCTGACTGTTCTCGTAGGTTACGTCATAAACGTCAGGATCCTGACCTATATCTATAAAATGCTGAGAAACAGCCTTAGCTATATTTACCTCCATAAAGGTAACCCCCAGCTGCTCGCACATTTTTTCCGCGTTTGACTTAGTGCGTTTTGTAGTACCGAAGCACGGCATTGTTACTGCGGTTATATCGGTTCTCGGACGTTTAAGCGCGTCCATTGCCAGAGTCATAACCAGCAGAGCAAGGCAGGAGTCAAGTCCGCCTGAGATACCGACTACGATATTTTTACATCCAATATGCGAAACTCTCTTTTTAAGGGCGGTCGCCTGCATTTTCAGTATATTTTCGCATCTTTCCGCTCTTTCTGCCTCGTTTTCGGGGACAAAAGGAGTTTTTGAAAAACTCCTTGTAAGAGTGGTTTTCTCCTGCTTTTGGGAAAAATACACAGCTTTAAAGCTTTTATCGGTTTTAAAGGTGTTCTGACGGATACGATCGTGGATAAGGCGCTGAACGTCTATCTCGGTAACGGTAAGCGTAGGTTTAAAGGGTACGCTTTCCGCAAGAAGCTTTCCGTTTTCGCAAATAAGCGAATGACCGGAATAAACGGCGTCGGTGCTTGATTCACCGTCAGAGCTGTTCGCATAGAGGTAAGCACATACAAATCTTGCCGACTCTGTCTTAAGGATTTCTCTCCTTCTTTCCGCCTTTCCGACCGTTTCAGCCGACGCGGAGAGGTTTACTATAACAGTGGCTCCGCTCTGAGTCAGTCTGCCCGACGGCGGGAAAGGAGCTAAAATATCCTCACATATCTCCGCGCCAACGGTAAACTCCTCGTTTTCCTTGCATTTAAACACCATATCGGTTCCAAACGGCACAGTCTCACCAAGAACGTTTACGTCGGTTATCTCGCGCTCACCCTCGGAAAAATATCTCGTTTCGTAATGCTCCGCATAGTTCGGGATATAAGTTTTCGGCACTATACCGATAATATGTCCCCCTGAAACCGCCGCCGCGCAGTTATAAAGCCTGCCGTCATGCGCAAAGGGAAAACCGACGAAGATAAGCATATCGTCGCCGAGGGTTGCTTTTTTTATCATATCGAGCGCTTTGAGCGATCCGTCAAGAAGAACTCTTTGTCTGAAGAGGTCTCCGCAGCTATAAGAGGAAACGGAAAGCTCGGGGAAAGTAAGCAGCTTAACACCGAGCTCCTTTGCTTTTTTGTATTCCTTAATTATTTCCGCGGCGTTTCCCTTACAGTCCGCAACGCTGAGCGCAGGGGAAGCTGTCGCTACCTTTATAAATCCGCTAAACACTTTTTTCGCTTCCTTTCTTTTTTAAAGGATTTCACCGCTCCACAGCGGTAAATTTTATTTGAAGCTTTAACTACCGTATGTCTTAAATAATTTTTATGTAACCGGCTTTATGATTACTCATCATAGCCGTTTGGATTATTTTTCTGCCAGTTCCAGCTGTCTCTGCACATATCTACAAGGGTGTTTTCAGCGGTCCAGCCGAGAACCTCTCTCGATTTGGTGGCATCGGAGTAGCACTCCGCTATATCACCGGGGCGGCGCTCGGCAATTCTGTACGGCACCTTAACACCGTTTGCCTCCTCAAACGCCTTAACCATATCAAGAACGCTATATCCTACGCTGGTTCCGAGGTTAAAGACCTCGGTTCCTTTATGCCCTACTGCATACTCAATAGCCGCTACGTGTCCCTTTGCAAGGTCAACTACGTGAATGTAGTCGCGCACACCCGTTCCGTCGTGAGTACCGTAGTCGTTTCCGTAAACGGAAAGCTGCTTAAGTCTGCCAACCGCTACCTGAGTTATGTACGGCATAAGGTTGTTCGGTATTCCGCTCGGAGATTCGCCGATAAGACCGCTTTTATGCGCTCCTACGGGGTTAAAATATCTGAGAAGCACTACCGAAAGCTCCGGATTTGCCTTTGCCGCATCGGCGAGAATTACCTCATTCATATATTTAGTCCAACCATAAGGGTTGGTGCATCTTCCCGCTACCGCCGTTTCCTTAATCGGAACTGTATCGGGCGCGCCGTAAACGGTAGCCGAGGAGCTGAAAATAATGTTATTTACGTTATATTTCTTCATAACGTCAAGAAGCGCAAGGGTGGAATCTATGTTGTTTCTGTAATATTCCACGGGAATACTGCAGGACTCTCCTACCGCCTTAAGTCCGGCGAAGTGTATAACTGCGTCAAGGCTTTCCTTTGCGAACATTTCGTCGAGCGAGATTCTGTCGCAGCAGTCTATTTTATAAAACGCAGGACGCACTCCGCTTATCTTTTCTATTCTGTCAAGAACCTTTTCGCTGCTGTTTCTTAAATTGTCGGCTATAACCACCTCGTATCCGAGTGATATAAGCTCAACTGCCGTGTGAGAGCCTATGTATCCTGCTCCTCCGGTAAGTAAAATTTTCATTTATTATGCCTCCCTTAAATATATTTTTATTTATTTTTTCGTTGCTACCCGTGGTGCTCCGCGGTAAACATTCCGGTAAGACGGGCGTAAAGAGAGCCGTCCTTTTCCTTAAAGCCTATAACCTTTGCCGCCTTATCGTAAAACTCTCCGCGCTTTTCAAAAAACGCTTCGCTTACTCCGTGCAAATCAAGAAAATTAAGCACTGCGCGTCCGAGTATCATAGCAAGAGGGAGATTTTCTTCGTTCTTAATCTTTAAGTCGGAAATATATCCCTTTCCGTCTTTAACGTAAAACACCGATGCTCCAACGGTCTGCCCGTCCTCGTACGCTCCGTACGCAAATTTCGTTTTATCATACGGAATCCCGCACTGAAGACAGATTTTTTCCTGCTCTGCAGGATCTGTCATTGGTATTATTTTTAACATTTTCCTCTCCACTGCGCTGTCCAAATGGGACAGCTGCGCAAATTTTTCCTTGTATTATCTCTTTCTAAGTCCGCAGGACGTTTTAAGATAGTCAATCTGCTCCTTTGAGAGCTTTCTCCACGTTCCGGGCTTTAAATTTCCGAGACTTATGCTTCCAATAGCGATTCGCTTAAGCTTTAAAACGGTAAGCCCCACCTTTTCGCACATCTTTCTTATCTGTCTGTTTCTGCCCTCGAAAAGCTCAAGTCGCAGCACCGTCTGCTCCTCGTTCATTGAAACCACTTCGTTTCTTACGGGGCGAATTGTATATCCGTCTATCTCCATCGGAGATGAAAGTTTTTTTCTTTGCAGCAGCGTTACCTGCCCTTTTAACGTTACGTTATAATATTTCGGAATTTCGTGGCGCGGGTGCGTAAGTCTGTTGGCAAGCTCTCCGTCGTTGGTTAGAAGAAGCAGTCCCTCGCTTTCAAGGTCAAGCCTACCGACAGGATAAACGCGCGCTCCGACGTCCTCGGTAAGCTCCTTTACCGTCGGACGGCCGCGCTCGTCGCTCATAGTGGTAACGTATCCAACCGGTTTATGAAGCATTATATACGTATTATGCGTTCTTTCCTTTTTGACTGCTTTGCCTTTGTATTCAACAGTATCGGTAAGCGGGTTTATTTTTTTGCCTATCTCGGCAACCTCGCCGTTTACCTTTATCTCGCCTCTTTTTATCGCTTCCTCTGCCTGTCTCCTTGACATTATTCCCGCATCGGCAATATATTTATGTATTCTTATTTCTTCCATTTTTTAACCTTGATTTTATTACGTCTTTTTAGGTCAGTTTTGTCTTTTTGTCCTGAAAAAATCCGTTATTTTACTGAAAAACGAGTTCTTTTCGGCTTTAATTCCGTAAACCTCATTTTGAATATACAGCTTTTCCTCTGCTATCTTTTCTCCGTCTGCGTAAAACTCGGCTCTACCTATCTCGGCTCCCTTTTTTAACGGAGCAAAAATAATATTCGGGCAGAAATATTTTACCGTTATCTCCGTTTCGGGATTTACGGTTAGCTTTACGCTTCTTTTTATGGAACAGGCAATCTCCTCTACGCTTCCGCACGCTACCGGAACGGCTGCTGTACACCTTTCGGGTGTGAACACCTCTGTCTTAACCGCGCCAAAGCCCTTTTCAAAAAGCGCTGTGTGATCATTCCAATCGTCAGGCGCGTTTATGGTTACGCAGATAAGACGCGTTCCGTCCTTTTCCGCCGCAGTAACGAGCGTTCTTCCGCTAAGCTTCGTGAACCCCGTTTTGCCGCCGAGCATAAATTTATAGGTATTTAACAGCCTGTTATGGTTGGTAAGCACCCGTGTCATTTCTCCGTCTGCCGACGGATAAACCATCTTTTTAGTTCCGATTAACTGACAAAAAACGGGGTTTTCGATTGCATACGCCATAAGCCGCGCGTAATCTCGCGCGGTTGTATAATGACCGTCCTCCGAAAGTCCGTGCGGATTTTTAAAAACGGTGGTATTCATACAAAGCGCCGCGGCTTTTTCATTCATAGCGCGCACAAAGGCTTCCTCGCTACCCATAACTGCGTAGGCGATAGCTGACGCCGCGTCGTTCGCGCTTTCAAGCATTAGGCTGTAAAGGAGCATTTCGTAGCTTACCTTCTCCCCCGCCTTTAAATAAACGGAGCTACCCTCAACGCCGACCGCTTTGACATCAACCGTAACCTCTTTTTTTAGGTTATCCGTTTGGTCGCTTCCAAAAACTCCGAGCGCTTCAAGAGCGACGGTAGCGGTCATAACCTTGGTTATACTCGCCATCGGAAGCGGCACATCCGCCTGTTTTTCGTAAAGAAGCAGACCGCTATCGGTACAAAGCAGTACGCTTTTTGCCGAAACTGAAATCTCGTCCGCCGAGAAAACAGGGCTTCCCTTTGCAAAATCCGAATAGTCTTTAAAAAGAGTATCCGTCCCACCGGTAGGTGTGTCGTCTTTTTTTCCGCCCTTTTCGAAAACAATTCCGAAAAAACCTACCATAAGCGCTGTTGCCGTAATAATTAGAATAGCCGATTTAAAAAATTTCAAGGTCTTGTCCGTCCTTTTTTAGTATTTTTAAAATACTATGACGGTGCTTTTTAATTTATTACGGGGGTTTTGCTACGTTACGCCAAAATCATTCTGCAATTCTTACGGTAAACACTTAGGATAATTAGCGGTAATCACTCAAAATGACACGTAAAAATCACTTACGGACAAAGCTCTCTGCCTTAGTCTTTTATTCCTCGGTTTCGTCAAAATAGGTCTCGGTAGGAGTTTTATCCTTTGCGAAAACCTCTTTAAGTCGCTTAATAATATCGGGAGACTTTTCAAGTATATCGCCTATTGCTCCTATCGTGCTGTCGTTGCGTATAACAGCGGGAGCGGTTACGTTAAGCATTCTTACGTCTCCGTCGGGTTTAACTACGAGGAAGCCTACGGGAGTTATGGTAAGTCCCGTTCCGCCGCCTCCGCCGAAGGAACCGTTGCTCTTTTCGTTTTTCGGCTCTGTCTTTTTAGCGAAATCAAGATCAACTCCGCCCGACGCAAAGCCGAGAGAAACCTTTGATACGGGGATTATAACCGTTCCCGATTTGGTTTCAATCTGCTCTCCTACAACCGTTCCCGTCTCGGAAAGCTCCTTAATTTTTTCAAGCGACGTGCTTATGATTTCGTTAATTCTGTTATCTGCCATTTTTTCTGCACCTTTCTTTTTGATTTATTTTAATTTTACTGTTTTTCCTTTTCGGTGGCGCTCAGTTAACGTATGTAACCGCGCCTTGCGGCTCCGCCGGGACGGAGCTCTTTAATTTACAAGCTCTTGCAATAGGCTCATCCTTTTATACGGAAGTTTTTTTCTCCGTCTTTTTACCGCCGAGCCTTTGTTTTAAATAATGCTTTAAAAGTATAATTCCAAGCTTAACTATGTGAATTACCCGAAGTCGCATTACAATATTTATATCCGCAGTCCACTTTCCCTCTGCAAAATCGGGATAGACAGAGACTTGCGCATCGTTTCTCGCTTTAAAATTGGTAACCTCATTCAGAAGCGTCGCCACGTACTGCACCGACTGCACGGTAACTCCGTAGCTTACCGCAACCGACGCCGCATCTGCACCGCCAACGCCTATTACAAGTCGTGCGCAGTCTATTCTAAGATACCTCGGAAATCTTTTCAAAAAGACCTTGAATATATCAAGTATCTTGTTTACCGTCTCTCTTTTAGACGTCTTTTTCTTTACAGTCAACGTTTCTTCGGTATTTTTTCCTGTTTTTTTCTTTCTTTTAGCAAGTCTTTTTTGATACTTTAAAATCGCTTTTTTTCGTCTGCGCTTAAATCTTCTTGTTTTAAAGTCGCTCTTTTTTATTTTTTTATCCTTTTTTCCAAGAAGTGAAATTTTAAAAAAGAGAAATTTTACGGTAATCCTTCCTCCGCTATCATCGTAAACAAGGGACAGCTTTACCCACAAAAGCAGAATAAGCAGCAGCAAAATAATAATAGCGCCTGCGATTATAAAACCCATATAAAACCGTCCTTTCTCCCTAAATTTTCAGTTTATTCTTAGTCTTGTAAGCTCTTTCGTTTCCGTCTGACTTCCGTTTTTAACAGCCCCTTAATTTTCTGACTTTTACCGGACTTTTTCGCACCGACTTTTTAAGCTCTATGCTTTTAAGTACGGCGGATTTTGTCAGCCCTCTACCGCAAAGAGGTCAAGCGACGGTAACGCGTCAAGCGACGTTATTCCAAAGGTTTTAAGGAAATTCTGCGTGGTTCCGAAAAGTCTCGGCCTACCAATAACCTCAAGACGCCCCTTTTCCTCTATAAGCTCTCTGTCGAGAAGTACCGCGATAGGTCTTGTGCTGTCAACTCTTCTTACCTGCTCTATGTACGCTCTTGTAACAGGCTGGTTATACGCTACAATGGCAAGTGTCTCCATCGCCGCGGCGCTGAGCTGAGGCTCTCCTCTTATGCCTATCATCTGCGTTACGTACTCCCCGAGATCGGGAGCCGTCGTAAGCTGACAGCATTTGTCGTACTTTACAAGCCTTATGCCTCTCGGCATACTTCCGCTGTCGTACATTTTCGCGTAAGCGTCAACAATCTTTATCGCTTCCTTGGTCGTATATCCTATTATCTTTGCAAACTGATCGTAGTAAACCTCATCTCCGTTTGCGAACATTATCGCCTCAAGCACACGCATAGCCTCGGATTTGGGCATTTTTTCGGGGGCAATAGCGGCTTCGGTGCCGTCCGACTGCTCTCCTTCGTCCTTTGCGGCGCGGCGACGGGCGGTTTTCTTTTTTTCTCCGCCGGAATTTTTCTCTGTGTTTTCTTCGGCGCTTTCCGTCTTTACCTCCCCTGCATCAGGGCTTTCCTCTGCCGATGCGGATTTTCCTTCCGCGGTCTCCGTTTTTTTATCCGCGGTTTCCGAACCGCTCTCTATAATTTCCGAGAGGTTTTCCGCGCCTAAATCTGTGTTCTCGGTGTTTAATGCGTCTATGCTTTCCGTTTTGGTCTCTGCGCCCTCTCCGTTTTCCGTAAGAGCAGCCTTTTCAGATATATCTGTATCTGCCGCCTCCGCCTTAAATTCTATCTGTTCGAATATCTCTTCCAATGCCGTTTCCTCGCTTTTTAATATGTTTCCGCTTTTTTGCTTTCGTCTCTTTCTATGTCATGAGACATATTGAGTACAAGCGTCGGGTTATCGTAGTCTCCGCCGAGAAATACTCTTTGGAATTTTACAAGCTCCAAAACCGCAGAGAAGGTTGCTATAAGGTCGGAGCGCGTTTCGTTGTTCATAAGTATAGTTTCAAACTCGGTCTCTCCGTACTGATAAAGGTATCTCATTACAGCTATAACCTTTACGGGTATCGGCGTTACCTTATGCTTTAAAAGATTTTCCAGCGTCTGCTCCGGCTTTCGCTGCATTTCCTTCATCATACTGCTTCTCGCAAGCATTCTGCGGAACGCGCGTTCAAGCACCTTAAGCTCATAATGGAGCGGAAGTCCTCTTTCGGGCTCCTGTGGCTCGCGGTATGCGACTCCTGTATTTCCCGCCCACTGCTCACGCAGAAATTCTGCCGCGTTCTTTGCCTTGGCGTACTCCATAACCGCCATTTGGAGCTTCTTAACCGGAGATTCCTCCTCCTCGGATCGCGGAAGCAGCATCTGACTTTTAATAAGCATAAGCTCTGCCGCCATTGTGATAAACTCACCGGCTATATCTATATCAAGGCTCTCCATAAGCTGGAGATATTCCATATACTGCTCGAAAATAATATGGATCTTAATATCGAAAATACTCATTTCGTTCTTCTTTATCAGCGAAAGGAGTAGGTCGAGCGGTCCCTCAAAGGTTTCTATGTTAAAATTAAGCTTTTCCATCTTTCACAACCGTCTGTTTTTTTGAAAATCCCGTGCCTTCACGGTCTATAAATTTGCTTTACGTAGCTAAGCGTTATATATCGTTTGATACCAAATCCTCAAACGTCTCGCGTTTTACAGCAACGTAGGGAGTGCCGTCCTTTATCATAACTATCGCGGGTTTGCAAAGTCTATTGTAATTTGAAGCCATAGCGTAGTTATACGCGCCCGTTACCAAAACAGCGAGCGTGTCTCCTCTTTTCGGTCTTGGGAGCGTTACGTTTTCGGCAATCAGGTCTCCGCTTTCACAGCATCTACCCGCAACCGAGCATACAAAATCGGCTTTTTCATTCATTCTGTTTGCTATTCTAATATCGTACTGCGACTGATAAAGCGCGTACCTCGGATTATCCGCCATGCCGCCGTCAACCGAAACGTAGTTTTTAAATTCGGGGATTTCCTTTACCGAGCCTACCGTATAAAGCGTAAGCCCTGCCGCCGCAACAAGCGATCGTCCCGGCTCCAGCATAATCCTCGGCATCTCTACCCCGTACTGCTTTACAAGCGCCTTTACCTTATCGGCAAGTGTCTTTATCGCATCAGCATAGTTAAAATACGGGTGCTCCTTTACGTATCTTACACCAAAACCGCCGCCAAGATTAAGTTCACGTGCGGAAAATCCGGTTTTTTTCTTTATGTCCGCGATATACTTAATCATTGTTTCTGCCGCAGAAATAAACGGCTCTATTTCAAAAATCTGACTTCCGATATGACAGTGAAATCCGGTAAGCTCAACGTTTTCCGTCGTAAGAGCCGCTCGGGTTATCGCTTCCGCCTGCCCCGTCGCTATCGCGTTACCGAACTTTGAATCTATCTTTCCCGTCGCAATAGCCTTATGCGTATGAGGATCTATTCCGGGGGTAATTCTCAGCTGAATTTTCTGTCTGACGTTAAGCTCGCCCGCTATCTTACTTATAGCCTTAAGCTCCTCGAAATTATCAACCACGAAGCGGCCTATTCCGTTTTCTACCGCGTATTTTATATCGAAATCGGTTTTATTGTTTCCGTGGAAAACCATTTTGCTAAGGTCAAAGCCCGCAGCCTTCGCTGTGTATATCTCGCCGCTTGAAACCGCGTCGCTTCCGAGTCCCTCCTCAGCTATGATTCTGTATATTCCTTTAAACGAAAGCGCCTTTGATGCGAAAAGAGGGAGGGCGTCCGCGCCGAAATTCTCGGTCATCGCGTTTTTATAAATTCTGCATATCTCTCTTATTTTATTTTCGTCCATTACCATAAGCGGCGTACCGTACTCCCTCGCTAAGGAAGTCGTATCTACACCCGCTACCGTAAGATTTCCCTCTCCGTTAACCGAGCAGCTTTCCATTACAAATTCTGACATTGTTTTTTCTCCGTTAATATTTTTCTCGCACTTCTCCGACACACTGTATTATAAAGACAGCATTATCCGTTAAGCGCATTGCTTATTCTGCCGAGAACCTCAGCCTTCCCCTCTCCCTTAAGCGAGGAAAAGGGTATTATATCAACACCGTCGGTAAGCTCCGAAAGCTTTGCAAGTGCCTTTTGTCTCTCCGTTTTATTAAGCTTATCCGCCTTTGTAGCGACTATAAACCAATCAAGCCCCGATTCACTGAGCCATTCCATCATATTAAGGTCGTTTTCCGTCGCGCCAGCTTTTAAATCTATAAGCTGAGCAACCGCCTTCAACTTACCGTGTGAGCCGTCCTTAGTATAATATCCGTCGGTAAGCGCCGACCATTTCTTTTTCTCCTCGGGACTTCTCTTTGCGTATCCGTAGCCCGGCATATCCACAAGATAAAACTCTCCGTTTACCTCATAAAAATTAACCGTTATCGTCTTTCCCGGCTCGGAGCTTACTCTTGCAAGAGACTTTCTTCCGATAAGTGTATTGATAAGTGAGCTTTTCCCGACGTTACTCCGTCCCGAAAGCGCTATCTGCGGCTTTCCGTCGTACGGAAACTGCGTAGGAAGCCCTGCCGTTATTTTAAGTACTGCGTTTTTTACCGTCATTGTATTTTCCTTTCAAAGAAAACTGCTCCAAAAATTCCCTGACATAGCTTACGCCGAGTATTCGTTCCCGTCAGACTGTGTTATATCAGCAACCGACAACCGCGTGCTTTAAAACGTCGGAAACGGTTTCGCAGGGAACAAACTTAAGGCTTTCTCTTACCGTTTTGTCTATCTCGTCAAGGTCTTTTACGTTATCCTTAGGTATAAGAACCGTTTTAACTCCGGATTTATACGCCGCCATAGTCTTTTCTTTAAGTCCACCTATCGGGAGCACCTTACCTTTAAGCGTAACCTCTCCCGTCATCGCGACGCTGCTGCGTACCGGTTTTCCGGAAAGCTCACTGACAAGCGCTGTAACCATGGTTACTCCCGCCGACGGTCCGTCCTTCGGAACCGCGCCCTCGGGGAAATGTATATGAAGATCCTTTTTGCTGTAAAAGTCCGCTTCAACGCCAAGGCTCTCCGCGTTTGCTCTTATGTAGGTTACCGCCGCCTTTGCCGACTCCTTCATAACGTCTCCGAGAGAACCGGTAAGCTCTATCTTTCCGCTTCCGGAAAGCGCCGCCGTTTCAACCTTTAAAAGCGTTCCGCCAAGCTCGGTGTAAGCAAGTCCGTTTACCACTCCAATCTCGTTTTTCTCGGAAACCTTTTCGGGTATTATCTTTCTTCCCCCGATAAACTCGGAGAGATTTTTACCCGTTATACTTACCGATTTAACGCTTTCGTCCTCGATAAGCTTTTTTCCCGCCTTTCTGCAAAGCGAGGCTATCTCGCGTTCAAGCTTACGGACTCCCGCTTCTCTCGTGTAGCACTCGATAAGCTCCTTTAATGCGGAATCTGAAATTTTGAACGTTTTTTTGGTAAGTCCATGACGCTCGCTCTGCTTCGGAACAAGATGTCTTTTAGCTATCGAAAGCTTTTCGTTAAGCGAGTAGCTCTTAAGCTCTATAATCTCCATACGGTCAAGGAGCGGCGCGGGTATTGTATCAAGCGTATTTGCCGTAGCAATAAACATAACGTCGGAAAGGTCAAAGGGCAGCTCGACGAAGTGATCGCGGAACTCCTTATTCTGTTCTGCATCAAGCACCTCCATAAGCGCGGAGGCCGGATCGCCGTGGCTATCTCTTGTAAGCTTGTCTATCTCGTCAAGAAGCATAATGGGATTTTTGCTTTTCGCTCTTTTAATTCCGCTGATGATTCTTCCGGGCATAGACGCGATATAAGTTTTTCTGTGTCCTCTTATATCAGCCTCATCTCTTACACCACCGAGTGAAACTCTGACATAATTTCTGTTCATCGCCTCAGCTATCGACCTTACAATAGAGGTCTTACCCGTTCCGGGCGGGCCGACGAGACAGAGTATCTGATTTTTAACGTTCGGAGCAAGCTTTCTTACCGCGAGGTATTCAAGCACGCGTTCCTTAACCTTTTCAAGCCCGTCGTGGTCTCTGTCAAGAACCTCTCTCGCGAGCGCTATATCGCTTACGTCCTCGGTCTTATTTCCCCACGGAAGCTCAAGACAAACGTCAATATAATTACATATTACCCCGTATTCCGCGGAGTTAAACGGCATTCTCGAAAGCTTGCCGGCTTCCTTTAAAAGCTTTTCCTTTGCGTCAGCGGGCATATCGGACTTAGAAATAAGCTCCTTATACTTATCTATTTCGCTGTCCTCTGCGTCCTCGCCAAGCTCGGATTTTAAAACCTTTATCTGCTCTGCAATATAATATTCCTTCTGGTTCCTGTCAACGCGCTTTTTTACCTTTTTATGGATTTCTCTCTGAAGTCCCGCAAGCTCCGCTTGCTCGGAAAGAATACAGGAAAGCTCTATAAGTCTGTCAAAAGCGTCGGTCTCGTTCAGTATTCTCATCTTATCCTGAATAGAGCCGAAAAGATTTGCGGCGACAAAATCGGCAAAGACTCCGCAGTCGGTAATGCTGTCGGCTTCGGAAAGAAGGTCGGAAGCAATTTCGGGAATACTCGAAGCGTACTGCGCAAGTGCGTCCTTTGCCTCGTTCATAGCAGCTTTTGCTCCCGCGTCATCAGTTCCTACGGTAATTTTCGAAGCTACGCTCGCTCTCCACGCTCCTCCTCTCATTCTCGGCTCAAAGAGCGCCAGAGCTTCTCCTCTCGTTTCACCCTCCGCGATAATACGGACGTTCCCGTTTGAAAGCTTTACAAACTGTCTGATTTTGCAAACCGTTCCTATGCTATAAAACCCGTCCGCCTTAGGCGAAGGCTCGATAGGATTTTTCTGTGTAAGTAAAAATATAGAACCTCCGCTTTTTTCCGCTTCCTCAAAAGCGCTTACCGACATTTTTCTTTCAAGCTCAAGGCTAATCGGTATTCCGGGAAACGCAACCGCGCCGCGAAGCGGGATCATCGGACATTCTGTAAGACTCATATGTTCTGTGTACGGTGCCATGTTTAACTCAAAAACCTTTCTTAACTGTTCAATACAGCATAAATATTTATATATTTTTTATTATTTATTATAACATAAAATATGGAAAATGTAAAGTAGATTATTAATGTTAATTGTAAATAAAATATTTACTGAGAAAAAGAAATTTTTTTCAATGATTTTTCAGTAAAGCTATTGACAAACAGAAAAAGATGTGCTATAATTATCTGCGTTACTGATGTGTACCTTTAGCTCAGCAGGATAGAGCAACTGCCTTCTAAGCAGTAGGTCGAGGGTTCGAATCCCCCAAGGTACGCCATACGGTGGGTATAGCTCAGTTGGTTAGAGCGTCAGGTTGTGGCCCTGAAGGCCGTGGGTTCGAATCCCATTACTCACCCCATAAAAAGACAAGCTCCCGGCTTGTCTTTTTTATTTGCATTTGGATTTCACGTTGCCCTATGTAACATATTTTTTAACTCATAGCAATTTTTTTGTGTCTTGTAACAGTTTTTTCAGTTTTTTATTGACATTCAAAATAAAATTGATATAATATAAATTGCGCGAAATAAAATAGCGGACAGCTTCTCCGCTTTTTCGGTAATGCGTAAAAATACAAAAAAGAGGAAATCAACATTTTGAGTAAAAGTCATATATCAAAGTATCTTTCGGAAACGCAGCCCGATACGAAATCCTTTTTTTCCGTCTCTCACCGAGCACTTAACGGAAAAAGCGATCTGCACTGGCACAGTTATATAGAAATGGAGCTTGTTACAACCGGCGAGGGTATGCAGCTGCTTAACGGAAAGCGCTTCCCTTTAGAAAGGGGTACGGTATCAATAATCCGTCTTACCGACTGCCATAGCATTACCCCAAAAAACAACCTGCGTCTCATTAATCTTTCATTCGATGAAGGGCTCCTTAGCGATGACGTCCTCTCCGCGCTCTCCTCTAACGGTAAGGAGTTTTGCGTTCAAATTAATCCAAACGATTTTCACACCTTAGAGGGAATTTCGCTCCTCTGTCTTAATGAGACAGGAAAGGAAACGCCGAACAGAGAATACATAAAAACGCTCCTGAAAGCGCTCTTTATTAAGCTTTTTGATTCGGCCGACATAAGCTGCGAGCCGCAAACCGAAAAATCAAAGCAGACACCGCTTCGCCGTTCTCTCGAATATATCCATTCGCATTTCAGAGAAAACCCTTCTCTTTCCGAGGTAGCGAGTATAGCGCGCTACAACCCGAGTCATTTCAGCGTTGTTTTTCGCCGAGAAATGGGGCAGACGTATTCTAAATACCTTAACAACCTGAAGCTCTCCTACGCAAAAGAGCTACTCGGCTATACCGATTTAAAATTTGAGGAAATCTGCTTTGAATGCGGCTTTACGTCGTATGCCAACTTTTTAAAGATATTCAAGGAGAAAAACGGGGTTTCACCAAGCGAATTCAAAGAAAATTTAAAATAAAGCAAGAATTTGCGTAAAATAAAAATCACATAGGAACAGTAAAAAATGAACATAGGTAACATTAAAAAATATCTCGGCAGCAAACGGCTTTATAAGGAAATGATAAAAATTGCCGTACCGGTTTCTCTTCAGCAGCTTATAACGGTCGGAATTAACCTTATGGATACCGTAATGCTCAGCCAGATGGGAGACGCGCAGCTTTCTGCCTCCTCTCTTGCGGGACAGTTCATAAATTTATTTATGATATGCTGTATGGGAATAGGAATGGGCGCATCTGTTCTTACCTCAAGATACTGGGGAATGAATGACGAGGACTCTCTTAAAAAAGCCATAACGATTATGCTTCGGTTCTGCCTCGTCTTTTCCACCGTATTTACCCTTGCGACGGTAATAGCTCCGTCTCTGATAATGCGTATATACACCGATGATGCGGTAATTATTAATTACGGAGTTCTCTATCTCCGTTGGCTTATCCCCACGTACTACTGTATCGGACTTTCCCTTACCTGCACCATAGTTTTACGAACGGTTGGTCAGGTAAGAATCCCACTTGCCTGCTCTGTAATCGCTTTCTTTGTAAACGTATTTGCAAACTGGGTGTTCATCTTCGGAAATCTCGGCGCGCCCAGAATGGAGATTGCCGGAGCGGCTGTCGGTACTCTTATCGCACGTGTTTTTGAGCTGCTCTTTATCTGCGGATATTTCTTCTTTATCGACAAGAGGATAAAATACCGTATAAAGCATATTTTAATGAAATCACGCGACCTTGTACGGGAATATTTCAGAATTAGCCTTCCGGTGCTTATAAGCGACTCGCTCCTTGCTCTCGGAATGAACGCCGTAGCTATGATTATGGGCAGAATAGGCCCCGCCTTTGTAGCGGCAAACGCTGTAACAACCGTCGTTCAGCAGCTCAGCTCCGTTTTAACGCAGGGCGTATCAAACGCAAGCGGAATAATAACGGGACACACAATGGGGCGCGGAGAGTACGAGCAGGCGCAGACCGAGGGTTACACCTTCCTGCTTATGGGACTTGCAATCGGACTTTTCGCCGCTGGGGTTATTGCGATTTTACGCGCGCCGATTATTAACTTCTACGATATTTCCGCCGAGGCTAAGGCAATAGCCGAAGATCTTATGGACGCTATAATTATTATCGTAGTATTTCAGACCATGAGTTCAATTTTAACCAAGGGCGTCCTTCGCGCCGGCGGAGACACAAAGTTTTTGATGGTGGGGGACATTCTCTTTCTTTGGGTTGCATCAATACCCCTCGGCGCGCTTTCGGGTCTCGTCTTTCACTGGTCGGCATTCTGGATCTACATTATGATAAAGATTGAGCACATCATAAAATCCGTATGGTGTATCTTCCGTCTGCGCAGCGGTAAATGGTTAAAGAAAATTTACTCTGCCTCGGAAAGCGGCGCCGAAAAGCTAACGAAATTTAGCGCTACGGAGAAAAACGCGTAAATTATATTAGCCTACTATCAGTTTTCTTTATTTAAAGTTTTGCTCCGTGTGGGGATTTGTTGTTTTTACAAGAAAAACCATTTATAAGCAGTTAAAAAATAAAAAGAAAATTTTAAAAAGCTCTTGACAAATCATTTTAATTGTGCTATACTATACAAGTACTCAAAGTACGCGCTCGTAGCTCAGTTGGATAGAGCGTTTGGCTACGAACCAAAAGGTCGTGGGTTCGAGTCCCGCCGAGCGCGCCAAACCCATATCAAAACAAGCAAAAAGAGCAAGAGTGAAAGAAACGCCTTTTATTCTTGCTCTCTTTGTTTTAATACTCATCAATACAATTTTGTGAGAGGAAAAAGATATGAAAAAAATTTCACTCATCCTTCTTTTCTTGCTACTTATCACAAGCTGTCTTACCTTTACGGGCTGTCAAAACAAGGTGGATATAAGCGACCACATCATTCACGGACGTACCCGAATCACCAAATCAGACACAACCAACGGCCGCGTTTGGCACGCAACCTACTATGTTAATTTGTCTAAATTTGACGTTAGTACTGCCGAAAAAATAGAAGTTGTAATCAACGGTAAAAAAATAATCGCATCTCCTTCTTCAAGCGACAACACCTTTGACGTTACGGTAACCGACCCTGACTACGAATGGACCGGACTAAGCGTTGATTCCTGCTACGCGCACGTTTCCAAGAGCGAGGCCTCGAAGACGCCTTCCAATGAAACAGTCGGCTCCTTTTTCCTGTACGGTATCATTATGGTTGTTGTTTGTTCGGTAATCCATTTAATAGGCGTCGTGGTTAACAGCGCGTTTATTGCCGGCGCTCCGGGAGTAATAAGCTTGATATTAACGGTTGGTACGTATATTTCATACGGTGTTGGCAGAGGAATTATTATGACGGTATTTTTAGCTATCTACATCTTTATCGACATAGAAATTAACAAGCACTTCCTCGACTATGACGGAATCCTTTAACAAATCAAAAAAAGCTTTTCTGTCTTGAAATAAAATTTATAAAAAGCGCCTCTTTCGAAGCGCTTTTTTCTATTTATTCCGTTTTATTCCGTTTGAAAATCTTGCCTATTCCGTTTTTTACCGCAGAAAAGCCTTTTTTAATATAAATCGCGAGGTTATGCGCAGGGTTCTTTTTAAAATGCTTTTTCAGTAAAACCGAAATCAGCAGAACTACTGCAAAGAGCACAGCCGTTCCGAAAAGCATCATCAGGAAAAAGTAGCTTCCCGTTCCCTTAAAATCGGTATTAACGTTATTCTTTTCGGCGTACTCCGCGGCGTAAGGGTTATTTTTAACGTCAAGCAGAATGCTCTCACATTCCATAAATACGTCGTGCCCTATCGTTTTTACAGATGCCGGAACGGTAAGCTTGCCGAGCTTACGGCAGCCCTGAAAGCAAAAATCGTCAATAGCTTCAAGCGTTTCGGGAAGAACCACTCCGTCAAGCACGAAGCAATCCCTGAAAGTGTCCATAGGAAGCTCTTTAAGTGTCGAAGGAAGCTTTACAGATATAAGGCTGCGGCAGTTTCGAAACGCCGCCTCTCCTATAACGGTTACGCTGTCGGGAATTTCAATGCTGTAAAGCGAATAATTGTTCTGAAACGCCGAGGGGGCTATCTCCTTTACCGGAAGACCGCCTATCTCTGCCTCAATTTTAATTGAAGGAAACTGCTCAGTTGTACCCGTTACTATTACGTAGGTTCCGTCGTCGCTTATGCGGTATTCAATTCCGCTGTCAGCCGACGCGGCATTTACCGAAAGGACACAGGCGCTTAAAACGGTAAGCATTATAATAATGACGGCGAGAAAACGAATTTTTTTCATATATTTACCCAAAATTAAATTTTTTCTCCAAGCTTATCTATCCATTTATGGAAAAACTCCTCAAAGGCACCGTTATCAAGGGCTTCTCTGATTTTTTCCATCAGCGTATTGTAGAAATAAAGGTTATGTATAACGCAAAGTCTCATTCCAAGCATTTCTCTTGCCTTGAAAAGGTGGCGTATATACGCTCTGCTGTACGTCTTACACGTAGGACAGTCGCAGTTTTCGTCAATCGGTCTTTCGTCATCAAGGAATTTTTCATTTGAAAGGTTGATTTTACCCTCCCACGTGAAAAGGTTACCGTGGCGCGCATTACGGCTGGGCATTACGCAGTCGAAAAAGTCAACTCCGCGTCTTACCGCTTCAAGAATGTTCTGAGGAGTTCCGACTCCCATAAGATAACGCGGCTTCTCTACCGGCATGTACGGCTCTACCTGCTCTATAACGTGATACATTATATCGGCGCTTTCGCCTACCGCAAGTCCGCCTATTGCGTATCCGTCAAGGTCAAGCGCGGCTATCTTTTTCATGTTTTCTATACGCAGATCGTCATAGGTGCTTCCCTGATTTATTCCGAAAAGAAGCTGATGCTTATTTATAGTATCGGGGAGCGAGTTAAGTCTCTCCATCTCCGCCTTGCAACGGACGAGCCAGCGAACCGTTCTGTCTGACGAGCGTTTTGCGTAGTTATATTCGCAGGGATTTTCTATGCACTCGTCAAACGCCATAGCAATAGTAGAACCGAGGTTTGACTGTATCTGCATACTCTCCTCGGGGCCCATAAAAATTCTCGCGCCGTCCATGTGCGACTGGAAATATACCCCCTCCTCCTCTATCCTACGCAGCTTTGCAAGGGAGAACACCTGAAATCCGCCGCTGTCGGTGAGTATCGGCCCCTCGTAGCGTGCAAATTTGTGAAGTCCCCCAAGCTTTTTGATAAGCTTATCTCCGGGTCGTATATGAAGGTGGTAGGTGTTGGAAAGCTCTACCTGACATTTACAGTCCTTAAGATCGGGGAGCGCGACGCCGCCCTTTATCGCAGCGCTGGTTCCTACGTTCATAAACACGGGCGTCTGTATAGTGCCGTGGACGGTTTCCATTACTCCGCGTCTTGCCTTTCCCTCCGTTTTAAGCACGGTAAAGGGAAGCTTTTTTATTTCTGCTGACATTTTACAAATCCTTTTATACTTTCGTTTTTCATTTTTTCGTTTTAGCTCCGCAGCGTAATACTGCTGATTTTTACAGTATCCCTTGGGTTGCCTCGCACTTTCGGATAGGCTGTAACGAGACGGATTACAGCTTCAACTTAACCCCAAACTCGTCTATTTTCTTTTAAACCAATGCTCAATCTCGCCCTTTGAAAGCTCGAATGCAACCGGTCTTCCATGTGGACAAAAACGCACCGCGGGGTTACTTAGAACCTGCTTACACACCCAATCGGTATGCGCCGCGTCGTATATCCTTCCCGCCTTTATCGCTGCCTTACAGGACGCCTGATAGAGCGCCTGCTCGTAAAACTCCTGCCTTGCGGTTTCAAGGCTTCCGGTTCCCGAGGCTATCTTACCTACAACGCCTACAAGGAACTCCTCGGCTTCATTTGCCGAAAGTCCGGACGGAATAGCGCTTACCGTTATTCCACCGCTATCCTTTACAGAAAAATCAAATCCCGTAGCACTAATTTCATCTTTATAATTTAGCGCGGCATCCGTTTCCTCGGGTGAGAGCATTACCTCAAGCGGTATCATTAAAATCTGACTGTCTCCCCCGTCCGATATATTTCTTTTCATATCCTCGAACAGTATTCTTTCGTGAGCGGCGTGCTTATCTATCATAAGCAGCTTTCCCTCGGTCTCAACGATAATATAGGAATTAAACGCCTCTCCGAGTATCTTATATTCGGGAATTTCGATACCCTCTGCCGCTACCGCCGAATCTCTGCTGATATTACTTACCGAATATTCCGGCGCTTTTCCCTGTGCTTCTCCACCGTTATTCGATACACCCGTAGCGTTATTTGCCGCGCCGCTCTCATTACTCTCCGTTACGGCAGAGGTGGGCGTTGCCGCAGCTTCCGTTACGGCATGGGTATTATTTACGTAGTTTTCCGAATCGCCCGTTTTTTCGTTTTTCAAATACGGTGATTCTACCGTTTTCTTCTCTTCTCTCTGCGGATTTACCGGTTCCGCAGCTTCTCTCTGTGTACCTATCGGTATCTCTTTAATAAGCTTTTCAAGCCCTCCGAGAAGTCCTGCCCTTTCGGTAATTGGCGGCTCGCTTATCTCGGAGTTAATCTCACTGTCAAGGGAAAAAGGAAGCGAAGCTCTCGCGTCCTCCTTCTGCGTAGAGATGGCGGGACGGGTATCGTCCGTATGCCTTGAATAAAGGTGCATATCGGACACCGCCTGCATTCTCTTTTCAACCGACTCATACGGCTTATAGGTGCTGCCGCCTTGTCTTTCTCCGTTATCTCTGAGCGGAACAAATCCGTTTACAAGGCGCGACTGACGTTTTGCTTCCTCCTTCGTTTTAAGGTTAAAGGCAGGGAGCGCAAGATTTTTTTCAAGGCTTGAACGGACTGCGGAGTAAACCGCGTCGAAAACCGCCTGCTCGTTTGAAAATTTAACCTCAAGCTTTGTCGGGTGAACGTTAACGTCAACGAGCGCGGGGTGTATGGTTATTCTTATAACGCAGACGGGGAATTTTTCCGACGGAATATAAGAATTAAACGCTTGCTCAAGCGCCGCCATAGCGGTACGGCTTTTTACGTATCTGCCGTTAATAAAGAAATTCTGATAGTTTCTGTTAGCTCTTATGTTTTCGGGTGTTCCGACAAATCCCTCTACCTCTATTCCACCGGTCATACCGTGTACCGATACGAGGTTTTTGGCAAAATCCCGTCCGAGAACTGCGTATATGCAGCTTTGGAGATTACCGTCTCCCGCCGTACTGAATTTTATCACTCCGTCAGAGATAAATTTTATTGCAAGATCGGGACGCGAGAGTGCTATTTTTTCAACAACCGCTAAAACGGCAAGCGCTTCGGACGAATCCTTTTTCAGAAATTTACGTCTTGCGGGAACGTTGGCAAAAAGCTCCTCTACTATAACAGTAGTACCGTCGCGGCAGCCCGCTTCGATTATTTCATCTATTTCACCGCCTACGCTGGTCAGCTGCGTGCCCATAAGAGAGGCGCGCTGCTTTGTAAATATTTTAAGCGTGGATACCGAGCCGATAGCCGCAAGCGCCTCACCGCGAAAGCCGAGCGTGAGTATTCCGTCAAGGTCGCTTTCGCTTTGAATTTTGCTCGTTGCGTGTCTTTTTATACATACCGGAACGTCCTCTCGGCTCATTCCGCAGCCGTTGTCGGAAACACGCATAAAGGTTATTCCGCCGTGCTTTATTTCTACCGTTACCTCAGTGGATCCTGCGTCTATGGCATTCTCCATAAGCTCCTTTATGACCGATGCCGGACGGTCAACAACCTCGCCCGCCGCAATCAGGTTTGCGACCTGTGGCGAAAGAACGTTTATAATTCCCACTTTTTGCGTTTTTCCTTTCTATTATTTTTAATGTAATGATAATACTCTGTTACAGTTTTAGCACTCTGAAATTCCGTTAAAGCATCTTTTTAAGCTCAAAGATAAAGTTAAGCGCCTCTATCGGGGTAAGTGTATTTATATCCACTTCTCTTACCGTGTCTGCGATCTTGGTGTTAATCATATCCTCAAACGAAACGTTTGCCGAGGAAACGGCGACGGCGCCTTCCTCTTTTCTCGGAGACGGCACCTCGCTTTCGATTTTCAGAAGAATATCCTTTGCCTTTTTTATTATCTCCGTAGGGATACCCGCGAGCTTTGCTACCTCTATTCCGTAGCTGTCGTCCGCGCCACCTCTTATAATTTTACGAAGGAAAATAATGTCGTCGCCCTTTTTCTTTGCGGCAATATTGTAATTTACCACTCCGTCTATCTCGTTTTCAAGCGCTGTAAGCTCGTGATAGTGTGTTGCGAAAAGGGTTTTCGCTCCGATTTTCTTGCTCGCTGTATATTCCGCTACCGCTCTCGCTATACTCATTCCGTCAAAGGTGCTGGTTCCGCGTCCTATTTCGTCGTATATTATGAGCGAGCGCTTTGTCGCGTTTTTAAGAATGTATGCAACCTCATTCATTTCAAGCATAAAGGTTGACTGTCCCGAAGCAAGGTCGTCCGAGGCTCCTACTCTGGTGAAAAGCTTATCAACGATACCTATTCTCGCCTCGGCGGCGGGAACAAACGCTCCCATCTGGGCCATTAGCGTTATTATCGCTACCTGCCTCATATACGTCGATTTACCCGCCATGTTGGGACCTGTTATAAGCATAAGTCTGTTATGCACGGTATCAAGCTCGGTATCGTTGGGAACGAAATAGCTGTCTCGTACAAACTGCTCAACAACGGGATGACGTCCGTCCTTTATAATAATTTTATCGTCGCAGGTAACCTCGGGACGGACAAAATTATTTCTGCTCGCTACCTCTCCGAGACTTAGATAAACGTCAAGCAGAGAGAGAAGCGTGGCATTATTCTGCAAAGGAGCCGCAAAGGACGCCACCTTGTCTCTGAGATTACAGAAAATCTCGTATTCAAGAGCGGAAATCTTTTCCGATGCTCCGAGAATTGCCGATTCAAGCTCCTTAAGCTTCGGCGTAATATATCTTTCAGCGCCCGAAAGCGTCTGTTTTCTTATATAATAATCGGGAAGCTCACCCTTGTTGGCGTTCGTTACCTCAATATAATATCCAAAGACACGGTTATAGCCGTATTTAAGCTTTGATATTCCGGTAACACGTCTTTCTTCCTCTATAAGCTCGTCAAGGTATTCACGGCTATTGATAAGAAGTCCGCGCAGTCTGTCAAGCTCCTCGCTGACGCCCGCGGCTATCATCTCACCCTCTCTCACCGTAAGTGGCGGCTGGTCAACAATCGTCGCGGAAATTTCGTCTATAAGCTCGGTAAGAGGATTAAGGCTGTCTCTTATATTTTTAAGCTCGTCGCACTGCACCTCTGCCATAAGCTCTATTATCGGCGCTACGACGGAAACGGTATCCGCTATCGCCTTTAAATCTCTGGCGTTTGCGCTTCCATATACTATCTTGGTCATAAGCCGTTCTATATCAAGAACGGAACGCATGGTCTGCATAAGCTCCTCGCGGAGCATATATCCGTCCTTAAACTCACCAACCGCATCCTGACGTCCGTTTATATGAACAGTGTTTACAAGCGGAAGCTCAATCCATTTACGGAGAAGCCTTGCTCCCATTGACGTAACCGTGTGGTCGAGCACCCAGAGAAGCGAACCGCGCTTTTCCTTTGTTCTCATTGTTTCGGTAAGCTCAAGGTTTCTTCTGGTATTCGGATCTATTTCAAGGAACTGACCGTCGGTAAAGAGACTTAGGTTTTTGATATACGAAATCTCGGTTTTCTGAGTATCGGCTATATAACGAAGCAGCGCGCCGACAGAAAGCACCGCCGTCGGGTTTTCAAAAATCTTCTCGTTTACCGTTTTACCGAACTGTCTTTTAACGGTGAGCGTTGCATCTCCAAGGCTAAACTCTGAGTATATTTCTCCATTTATAACGCTTTTCAGTCTCTCTCTGAAATAGGTGCGCAGCACGGGGTAGTCGTCAAGAGAAACGTTTATAAGCAGCTCTCGCGGACGGTATGCCTCGGCCACCGTTATAATTCTTTCCGAAAGGTTACCACCCTTTAAGACCGTGCTGTACATCTCACCCGTAGATGCGTCGGCAAAGGAAATACACCCCTCTCCGTTCTGAATATAAACGGAGGACAGGTAGTTATTCTGTCTGTCGTCAAGCATCGTGTTATCGGTAACCGTTCCGGGGGTTACTATACGGACTATCTCTCTTTTGACAAGCCCCTTAGCTTCCTTAGGATCCCCGATCTGCTCGCAGATTACCACCTTGTATCCCTTAGATACAAGTCTCGATATGTAGGTATCCGCCGCGTGATACGGAACTCCGCACATAGGCGCGCGCTCTGCTTCTCCGCAGTCGCGTCCCGTTAAGGTAAGCTCAAGTATTTTTGAAGCACGAATCGCGTCGTCGAAGAACATTTCGTAAAAGTCTCCGAGCCTATAAAACAAAAACGCGTCGGGATACTGCTTCTTTACTTCAAGATACTGAAGCATCATTGGTGTCATAGATTTAAACCGTTCCTTTCGGTAAGTTAGATTTTCTGTTAATAAGTTAAGAAAGACTGTTTTTATGCGTCATTACGTTAAAAGACCGCATAGCCTTCTCATACACATTTTAATCCGTCGCGACTTTTTTACACAAGACGTCCGTAAAGTGCGTGCGGCTCAGCGTCCTCTATAACAAGACTGACATAGCTGCCGGTAAGCGCTTCGTCGCCCTCGAAGTGAACGAGCCTGTTGCTCGCTGTTCTGGCAGTAAGCTTACTCTCGTCCGTTTTACTCTTTCCCTCAACAAGCGCTCTTACCGTCTTTCCCTTAAACTCAAGGTTTTTCTGCTTTGATATCTCTGTTTGAAGAGCTATCATACGCTGAAAGCGCGCACCCTTAACGTCATCGGGAATCTGATTTTCCATAGCGGCGGCAGGAGTTCCGCTTCTTTTTGAATATATAAAGGAATAGATATTATCGTATCGTATCTCTTTTAGCATCCGAAGAGTCTCGTTAAACTCCTCCTCGGTTTCTCCGGGGAAGCCGACTATTATGTCTGTTGTTATTGCAATATCCGGAATTTTCTCTCTCATATAACGCACGAGAGCCTTATATCTCTCGGTACCGTAATGTCTGTTCATAGCCGTAAGCACTCTGTCGCTTCCAGACTGAAGCGGAAGATGGAACCGCCCGGATATACCTATTTTACCTTTTTCGGGCGGATTTTCCGCCATTACGTCAATAAGCTCCTCACTTGCGTCCTTAGGGTGGCTGGTCATAAAATGAATTATAGCCTCGCCACGGAGCGCGCAGATATCCTTTAAAAGCTCTTTAAATCCGTAGTTTTCTCTTGAAATCGGACGGTAGGAATTAACGTTCTGACCGAGAAGGGTTATTTCCTTTACGCCAAGGGAAAGCAGCTCTTTTATTTCGTGGAGAACCGCCTCCGGCTCGCGGCTTCTCTCCCTGCCTCTTACGTAAGGCACTATACAGTACGTACAGAAATTGTTACAGCCGTACATAACTGACACGTAAGCCTGCCCCGCGGTAATATCACGGCTTACCGGCAGTCCCTCCGCGATAATAAGTGCATCGTTATCAATAAGAAACTGTCTCTTTTTCTCAGTAAGCGTTTTATAAAGCACCTCGGGAAAACGGTGAATAAGGGTTGTCCCAAGAATAAAATCAATATAAGGATATTTATTTTTTATATCGCTTTTTCTGTGCTCCTGCGATACCATACAGCCGCAAATACCTATTATCAGCTCGGGATTTTTTTCCTTGCAGTGTTTATATCCGCCCGCTATTGAAAGTGCTTTAAGCTCCGCGTGCTCACGCACCGCGCAGGTGTTTATAAGTATAAGCGACGCTTCGTCCGGAACAGAGGTTTTAACGTACCCCATTTTTTCCGCCATTCCGAGCAGCTTTTCGCTGTCCGCCTCGTTTTGCTGACAGCCAAAGGTTTGCACGAACACTTTTTTGCCGCTTGTGTTCATTCTCAGAATTTCGTCCATATAAGAGAACTGTCTTTCGGTCTCCTCTTTTGTAGCGATTATCTCTGCTTTCATCGTTTTCTTGCCTTTTTAAATAAATAATATTATACATAATTTATTTTATCATATTATATAATATTTTTCAATATATTAATGTGAATTTTTTTAGAAGTGTTATTATCTCCTCTATTCTTTGCTCGTTGCTGTTCGTCCGAAAGCTCTTGGTCATAAATCTCTGCCGCTTCTTGAACATCACCGCCTAAAACCTCGACAACATCTAAAAATGCTTCTCTCGATATGTTTGTCATATCAATAGGATTAGTTATATTAAGGTAATAGGCTTCGGTTTTTCCGTCCTTAAATTCGGGGAAGTTTTCCATATACTCGGCATCATCGGAGAAGAAGAAACCGAGATATGTGTTTGAGTCTCCTGTCGCTTCACCCTTTTTGGATTTATCAAAAACAGTAAAATCGTTTTTAGTGGTATTGGTACACCTTGAGCAGATTTCCGTTAGGATCTACCGCCTTACTATCCTTGAAATACTCTCTCTGTCCTTTTGAAAGGCTGTTGCCTTCGCTATCTGCAGAGAGAGAATATTTTATAGAATTTTCCTTATCCCTCTTGACATTTGTTTCCTTTTGTGATATACTATCTTTCGCAAGGTTGATAATGCGAGACACCTCGGAAGGTTGGATTCCTATGGTGGCAAGCATTTGTTCAGCCTTGTTTTTGTTTATTGCAACAAGCTTTCCCTCTTCGGCACTTCTTGTTATTCTATCAACAAAACCATCCAACGGATACACGCTTTTTACTTGATTTACTGTATCGCTTTCCATTGGTTGATTATTCCACACGCCCGCTATAACATAAGATGCGTTACCTCTTGTATCGTCCATTTCATAGGAAGTAATAATAGAAACTTTTTCACCGTTATCAATAAGCAACGAAGCTTCGGACAGATGTTGCGGCATCTTCTCAAAAAATTCATACGGAACAGCGTGAGAAGAATAATTTTTGTTTTTTGCCGATTGTCTTCGTGATTTTCTATAATCACTTTGATTCATAGCAAACGGAGCATTTGAGAATCCCGCTGCCTGTAATTGCCCGGAAGGATTGCCGATATATAAGGAATTACTTCCGTTCATCTGTCCTTTTTCTATCGAATTTAACTGACTGTTGTATGACATTTTGGAAGTCTTGCTAATAGAATACTTGGTTTCGGTAGGTAACCTTGCACCGTTCCTATACGCATCTTCAAAGAGCTTCTTAACCTTTTCAAGCTGTCTTGCTTCTTTACTTCCCTTTGTTGCTACCTTGCAGAAATATTTAATCTTATCAAAGAGCCAATTAAATACGTTTCTGTCCTTTGCCGAAAGACCGAAAACGAAATCCTCGTCAGTAAAGAGATAATCTCCCTTTGCTTCTTCATTTTCGGGTAAATTCTAAACAAGTCCAAATACCGTTAAAAAGGGAGGATAAGTCTTTAAAAGGCTTCTCCCTCCCCTACCGCACAATATCGTTTGCATATCATATAATAATTCGGCATACGGTATAATAGCGTTCACAAAAAGTATTAGTGTTTATCATACCGTATGCTTTTAATTATAAAAACGCTTATGCCCCTCTGTTTACGGCCTCTTATATAAGAAAGCCACAGACTGCATAAGCGTTCTTCATTTTATTTATTATTATTCCGCCTTCGTTTCCTCGGATGACTTGTTTTCCTTAGGAGCTTTTTTAACTTTTTCGATTATGCGCTTAAAAAATCCTGGGCGGCGACCGGAACCGGAATGTTTGTAGTAATAATAGTGAGTGTATTTACCTTTAGAGCCGATGTGTCCGGTTGCATCGGTATAGTTAAGTATTGCTCCCAATATCTGGCAGTTTGCTTTTTCAAACTGCTTTTTTACGTTGTATGCGATACGGTATTTTATCTTTCCGGCAGAAATGACTATTATCGCACCATCGCACTGCTTAGCAACAACAGCAGCGTCTATAACCGCTCCGAGCGGAGCAGTATCTACGATAATATAATCGTATTCCTCGCGGCACTTTTCAAGAAGAATCTTAAATTTATCGGTATAGAAAAGCTCTACGGGGTTCGGAGGATATTTTCCCGCAAGAATCATGTGTAAATTCTCATACTGCGTTTCAAATACGATATCCTCAATGCTTGCCTGATTAGTAAGATACTGGCTAAGTCCAAGAGGAGAGCTTGCTTCAATCTTGTATCTTACCGCCATAACCGATTTTCTCATATCGGTATCTATAATCATTACCTTTTTTCCTATTTCCGAAAGAGATTTTGCAAGCTCTACCGAAATAAGGCTTTTTCCTTCATTTTGAAGGCAGCTTGTTACCGCTATGCACTTTATATCGGGACCGCTGAACTGAAAGTTGGTTCTAAGTGTTTTAAACGCCTCGCTCGTTCTGTACGATCCGGTGGTTACGGAAGTTATTTCTATCTTATTCATAATATCCTCACAATCCGCCGCGATAAGCGGCAACTTAAAATTCAAACGAGTTTGCCGTGTTTTGCCACCGCAAAACAAAAGGGTCTTAGCCTTTTAGGTAAACTCATACGTGAAATCCCCGTGTTTTGCGCATACAAAACACAAAAAGCTTTGTCTGCTGTTATCTTTATTATCCGATTAATATCTGCCGTAATATCTGTATTCGTCAGCAAGCTTTCTCGCCTTTAACACGTTGGGTATTACACCGAGAACGCTTATTCCAAGACGGGATTCTATATCCTTTCTTGTGGAAATCTTATCCTCAAGAACGTAAATTATCGCGATTACAAGAGCCGCAAGGCAAGCTCCGAGGAAGGCAAAAACAACTGTATTTCTTAAAACGTTAGAGCCGATAAGCGTACCCTTCGCCGCAGGCGACAGCTTGCTTGCGGGAACATTGGTGATTTGGGGAAGCTCGTCATAAGCCGCATCGCGAACTGCGTTTGCAATAATTTGTGCGTTTTCGGGAGAGTCCCCGGTAACGGTTATCCAAAGAATACGGGTGTTTTCAGGAGAAACTACCGAGATTTTTCTTGATAAGCTTGAAGCATTCGCAGCAATTCCCTTCTCCTTTATAGCTGCGGAAACCTTGTCAAGAACTATCGGATCTTTAATAAGAAGCTCGTAGTCCTTAGCGATGTTGGTTGCTATCTGAACCGAGGTTACAGCAGCAGGATCCTGCTTGTTTCCGATTATATACAAGCCGACTTTTGTCTGATAGGCCGGGGTGTATGTTTTGTTAAAATAAATGAAAGCTCCTACTCCCGCAATTATTGCAGCAAGAATTACTATCCATATTTTCTTCATAACAGAAAGAAGCATTCCGGGAATATTTATTTCCAACGCTTTTTCTTCGTTTCTTACCTCTGCGATATTCATTTAATTATTCTCCTTTATAAATAAATTATTTGCATTTGACCAAAATAACGGCTCAGCCACAGCCTCTCCGTATTTTTTTAAAACCATTCTGTACGCTTCGGAAAAGCTATCATATGCCGCCGATACGTGAGCGTCCGATGAAACAATGCTTGCAAGACCTCGCTTTATAAGAGATTTCACAAAGCGCGATGTACTCCAGCCGTTAATCCCTATAACGCTTTCGGCATTTACCGTTATGATCGCTCCCATCTGCTTTAGCTGCAACAGCTTCTTTTTCGTTATGTTTTTATACCGTTCAACATGCGCCAAAACGGATTTATATCCGAGCGATGTCATTCCGAGAACCGTTTCTGCCATATCGTGAAACGTAACGTTTACCGAAAACTCCAGCAAAACCTTATTATTTCCGGCGACAAACTTCCGTTTGTTTTCGATTAAAAAGCTCGGAACTCCGGAAAAAACGTATATCTCGTTCCACTTGTAAAGCCTTAAATCCGGATATTTTTCTTTTGAATACTCAACGAGCTCGTTAAACGCTTTTTCCTCGCCTTTTGGATTATATTCAAACAGTTCAGGGTTATAGTGTGGCGTAACGCAAATGACTCTTACTCCGTTTGCATATGCATTGTCAAGCATTTTTAACATAACGGACTTGTTTTTCGCACCGTCGTCAACTCCATAGAGAATATGACTGTGAACATCCGCTAAAAACATAGAGGCTCCTTTCTTCTCTTACGCATATATTTTAACTCTAAACACATATATCAAGTCAATTATAACATTTATTTATGAAAAAAGCAATATGTTTTTTAAATAAATATAAAAATTTTATATTTTTTTACATATTTATGTTTTTTCTGAATATTTTTTTAATATATCTACCTCAAAAAAACATAACGAAAGGAACTTCTAAATGCCAAAAAATTTTAATGGTCTCACCGAGGAGGAGGCGCTCCTTTCCCAAAAAGAACACGGATATAATCATCTTACCGTAAAAAAGGGAACCTCTTTTTTCAAAAAACTGATAAACAATTTTGGAGATCCGATAATCAAAATCCTTCTTTTTGCGCTTTTAATTACCGTCTTGCTTCCCGGTGGCGAGGGCTCGGTTTTTGAAACTGTCGGAATTGCCGCTACAATACTTATTTCAACCTTTGTTTCAACACTGAGTGAGCACGGCAGCGAAAAAGCGTTTCGACGTATGCAAAACGAGGCAAGGGTGCAGAAGTGCACTGTTATCAGGGGCGGTATGCATACCGTTATACCGATAGAAAACGTGGCTAAGGGTGATGTCGTTTGCCTTTTTTCCGGCGAAAAAATCCCTGCTGACGGAGTTATTTTAGACGGCTCCGTTTCCTGCGACGAATCGGCTCTGACCGGCGAAAGCAGGGAAATTGAAAAAAACGCTTCGGACAGTCCGGAAAAAGAGGGAGATTTGGTTTTCAGAGGCAGCACGGTTACCGCCGGTGAGGCTATAATGTCGGTTACTGCTGTCGGAGACGGTACTTACTACGGTCATATGGCAAGTGAAGTTCAGTACGACAGCGGTAAAAGTCCCCTTAAAGAGAGACTTTCCGTTCTTGCCAAAACACTCAGCCGTTTTGGATATTTCTGCGCTGCCTGTGTCGCTGTTGTTTATCTTATAAACGCGTTTTTCCTCACTCCCTCATTCGTTTTCTCCCCTACCGGTATTTTTACCGAAATAATCCATGCCGCTACTCTTGCCGTTTCCGTTGTGGTTGTTGCAGTTCCGGAGGGACTGCCCATGATGATAACCGTGGTTCTTTCCTCCAATATGCTTCGTATGCAAAAGGAGCATATTCAGGTCAGAAAACCCGTGGGTATAGAAACTGCGGGAAGTATAAACATACTCTTTACAGACAAAACCGGCACTCTCACCTACGGTACTCCGACGGCGGCGGGTTATATAACCGGCGATTTGTCTAAAGCCGGACGCTGCTCGGACCTTTCAAAAAGCATTCGCTTTTTGCTCGGCGCTGCCGCGGTACTAACCTCCGACTGCATTATTGAAAATCCGTTTTCTCATAAATCAAGGCGCGTTCTCGGCGGAAATACCACCGACCGCGCAGTGCTTAACGGATATTTCTCCGCGGGAGAATATCCGAAAGGTCCTACGCCAATATGTAAGCTAAGCTTTGACAGTAAGATAAAGCTCGCCGCCGTCGCCGCGGACGTTTCGGGAGTGCCGGACTCGGAAATAAAGCTTGGTAGCACCCTTACTTTCATAAAGGGCGCGCCCGAAATTCTTTTAGAAAAATGCACCGGGTACTACGCGCCCGACGGAACTGTCAAAAAAATAAACAAGGCGCCCCTAAAAGCAGAGCTTGACAAAATCACCGCAAAAGGAACCAGAGTAATAGCGGTTGTAACGTCCGATGCCGAGCCTTTCGCCGTAGGAGGGCTGATTAAAGAGGTAAAGGAAAGCGAAAGCCCAAGACTTGCTCCTCTTTTTTCAAATGTCAACTTTGTATGCTTCATAGCTATAAAAGACGAGCTTCGCAGAGAATCTCCGAAAGCTATAAAGACGTTAACCGATGCAGGTATTCAGGTTGTAATGGTAACCGGAGACAGCTCGGCAACTGCGACAGCCATCGCAAAAGAGGCGGGTATATTAAAATCTCATGAAGACAACACGGTTATTGAAAGCTCGGAGCTTAATAAAATGAGCGACAGTGAGGTTGCCCGTATTCTCCCGCGTCTTCGTGTTGTTGCAAGAGCCCTTCCAACGGATAAAAGCCGTCTCGTAAGAATAGCTAAGGAATCGGGGCTTATAACCGGAATGACGGGAGACGGAATAAACGACGCTCCCGCTTTAAAGCACGCCGACGTCGGGTTTGCTATGGGAAGCGGTACAGAGGTTGCCAAGGAAGCGGGCGACATTATAATAACCGATAATAACATTGCCTCAATAGTAAAAGCCGTGCTTTACGGAAGAACAATCTTCCGTTCTATACGTAAGTTTATAGTTTTCCAGCTTACAATGAATCTCTCCGCTGTCGGAATAAGTATAATAGGACCCTTTATCAGCTTTGAAAACCCGGTTACAGTTATTCAGATGCTATGGATAAATATAATAATGGATACGCTTGCGGCTATTGCCTTTGCGGGAGAAGCACCGAGACGGTTCTTTATGAAGGAGCCCCCTATCCCCAAAAACGAGCCTGTGCTAAACGGAGATATGATAACTAAAATTTTCGTTATGGGAACATATACCGTTATGCTCTGCCTTTTCTTCCATCAAAGCGCGTTTATCCGTAATATTTTCGGAAATGCCGACAACGCTTCCGCTTTTCTGTCCGGATTTTTTGCCTTATTCGTTTTTTCGGGAATTTTTGGAGCGTTCAATGCCCGCGCATCAAGACTTAATATTTTTTCCGGACTTCCCGAAAACCCCGTGTTTATAACAGTAATTTCCCTTATTTTCTCCGTACAGATGGCTATTATCTACTACGGTGGTGAGATTTTCCGCTCAGCCCCCCTAACCTTTTCACAGCTTAGAATTGTAATTTTACTTGCCTTTACAGTAATCCCCGCCGGCAGAATTTTGGAAATTATAATGAAGGCGGGTAAAAAGGAAATAAAAATTAAAAGCGGAGAACCGTCCATTCTTACTGCTAATTTTCACGTCGTAAGAAAATAACCGATGTAGGAAAAATCTCCCGCAAACAGCTGTTTCGGAATACCCTCATCATGTTTAATTCCATTAAATCAAAATAAAAAACGCCGCTCCTTCCGGAACGGCGTTTTCTGTTATTTTACTTTCCGACTGCTTCAAGACGGCGTCTGAACTTATCAACGCGTCCGCCTGCGTCAACGAACTTCTGCTTTCCGGTAAAGAACGGATGGCACTTAGAGCAGATATCTACGCGGATCTCGGAACCCTTTGTGGAACGGGTTACGAAGGTCTCTCCGCATGCGCATATTACCTTTGCTTCAACGTAATCGGGATGAATTGCTTCCTTCATTATCTTCCATAGTACAAAACAATTAAAAATGATTCGCGGGATTTTGCCCGTTTAACTGTTTTTAACGGTTGTACGTCCTCCTTTCAGACAATTATCTCTTTGCCGCCAGAAACACCGTGCGATATTCTATAACGGCTTAACATTATTATTGTATCATAAAAATATACAAAAATCAATATGTTCTTAAAAAGTTTACAACTTTATTTTTTATCGTTTTTAAAAAGCTTTTTTATCCGGCTACGAATAAAAATAATTCCGGCCCTTAGGTAGAAAAAGTCGCAAATTAAATGAACGTATAACCTATATTTAAAGCTTCTCTCGGAAATGTACTTTTCGTTTTTGTAATAACCGTTCATTACGCCTACTATCCATTCCTTTGGCACCCTTTCACGGCTATATCTGTTGTCTCCGCACGTTATAACAATATCTTTTTTGACCTTTAATATCCTATGAAGCACGTATTGTCCGTCAGGACGTCTATAAAGCGGCAGGTCGTATCTTTTCAAAGGACGGGTGGGCCTTACTATCTCTACAATATTTTTTCTGTTCCTTAGCATCGGCTCCATGCTGTCTCCAACAGTCGTTTGAAAGTGTTTTCCGTTTTCTTCTAAAAGCTCTTCAATACTTTTACTCATCGAGCAGACCGGCTTTTCTTATTTTTTCTATAATATTTCGCACGTCCCCCGTCGCCGTTTCCTCGTCAACGTCATACCTTTCAAGTATAGCTTCAACAAGCTGCCTTTCGGTTTTATCCTCGGTAAGCTGACGGAATATAAAATCCGCCGTCTTGTTATTACGGATAAATCCGTTAAACAGCTTACTCGACTCTCCTGTGGCAACGGCTATATATCCGTCTCCTGCCTTCTCCATTACAACTCCGTTTTTAAGCTTCATGTTTTTCGTTTGTTCCTTTCGCTACTTTATATTAACGTTACCGAATAGCTCTCAATATGCTACTGAACATCAGTCTATCCGAATATTCCCTTCTGCGCAACCTGCGCCGCCTCAACGGAAATATTACATTTCATTTTATACATAGATACGCTTTCTGCAAAAAGATTAATAAATCTTAAAGCGGCTACCGCTCCTGCCGGCTCGCTCGGACGGTGTGTCTGTGCAAAAAGCACTTGATATCCTTCGTTAAACGACAGCTTTTCGAGACTGTTTTCCACCGCACGCTCAATAACTACCACCGCTTTAACTTTTACGCTTGTATTTGTTTCTATTCCGTGCTTACCGCACCACGGAGTACCGTACACGTATATTCCGTCGTCCTTTACCTTAAGCAAAGGCTTATCGTCGTTTATAACGGTAACACGCTCGCCGAAGCCTTCGCGCCACAGTCTCGTATGGGTAGATTTTCCAGTTCCGCTCGGCGCTGTGAAAAGCACCCCTGCTCCGTCAAACGCAATCGCGGAGCAATGAAAAAGAAAGGTATTTTCCTTTGCAAGCAGCGCACATATTTTTCTGTAAATCGCAAGGCTTTCAAGATATGCCGGCGGATATTTTATCTGCTCCGTGTCCTCTTTCAGTATCTCTTCCTTTGTAACCTCTACAGCAGTAGCGTTTACTGCAAGCTCCTCGGAGACGCTATAACCTTCGCACAGCTTTTTTACGTATTCGAATTTGTTTTTTACCGCAAAAACGCGGTCAGCTATTTTAAGAAAAAACATTACCGCTCGCCTCCGTTATAATTTAACTTATATGTTTATTATATATCATTCTGTTTTTAAAGACAAGGGATATTTGTAAATTTTTCGAACGTGTGCCGATAACCTCGCGCTGTTCCCTATCACGTTGCCCAACACCTTCTCCATAACTCAGCGTTGCTTACTCTACTGCAAGTGTTAAATAAGGCTCCCGCTTACTCACTACTGCATATGTCAAAAAACCTTTATTCATATTGCAAATATCAAAAAAAGAACTGTTTATTCATATTGCAAATATCAAAAAATTCGGGGCGTAGTTTGCTTTAAACTGCGCCCCGAATCGGTTTTTTGTTATTTTACACCTTTGATTTAAACCTTAATTACTCGGCTTCGACAGAAGCAAGGAACGCTTCGACAGCTTCGTTATATTTGTATATAGCTCTCATAAGGTTTTTCTTCATAAGGCTCTCGTTGTCGGTAGCGTTATTGGATACCCACTGGTTCCTTGCAACCGCAACCGCGCTGGTTTTAAGAGAAATTCCAAATCCGCTTTTATGCATTGCGGTAATGGTGATCTCTTTATCAAGCTCGCTTGCATTAACCTCAGCCTCAACAGCAAGAAGTCCGTTTTCGGTCAACTGCGCTTTAACCTCTTCTCCGTTTACATAGAACTTAAATTCAGAAGGAACGGTTCCGGGAACGAAGTTAACCTTAATATTCATCGCCTCACCAAAGCTGAACGTAATATTTTCAGAGGTGTTTTCAAGCCATATATAGGTGCTTTGAGTGTTATTTTCAATAAATTCCCAACGTATGTCGCAATCAGAGGGGAACAATACCTTATCTCCATCGATCTCGGCTTCGAGCTCGGAATCCTCTATTTCGGTGGGATTACCTTCGCCGTAAACAAGCTTGTTTACGTTTTTCGTATATTCGTCAAACGCCTTTACAAGGTTAATTACCTCTTCGGTAAATACCTCGTCCGGAGTAGAAAGTCCCGCAACGTATTTAATGTAATCTTCGATCTTGTACTCGTAGGAAGAGCCGTAGTGTCCGTCTGCTCTTACGTAGCGAATCTTTACAACAGAGTCAGTAGCGTTAGGAGCTACCGAAATTGCAACCTTTCTATAAGTCTTTTCGCCAACGGTTACCTGCTCAAGCTCGGTAATAGGAGTTTTCACGGTTGTCTCACCGATAAATGCGCTTCTGCGTCCTATTTCAATCTCACCCTCAGTGCCGGTTACGTCAAGATAGAATATAACGTTTACACTCTTTCCTAACGAAATGCTATATCCGTAAACAGAGGTTACTCCGTCTGCCTTAACGCCATTTTCACAGCAGGTTGCTATACCCTTTACGTGGGTTTCGTGTATATTGGGGTTAAGTTCCGTTTTACGGGTTTTCTCTTTTCCACACTTTTTGCAGGTGGACTTTTCTTCTCCTTCTGTCTTACAAGTTGCAAGCTTGGTTACAACATATTCACCGTAATCGTGAGCATTCGCATCTGCGCAGATAACTTTGCCGTATCCGTCAATATCAAAGCTGTAAACCGCTCCGGTATTAGGATCCTCGAACCTGCCGTTCTGGACAGAAACGCCGTTTGCATCGGTGTAAAGATAAACCTTTTCTCCGTCCTTTTCTCCTGCCTCAACAAGTCCGGATTTGATAACACCGTTTTCAAACATCTTATATGAGTAAATCGCATCGCCGAGCTTATTAAATCCGTTCAATACGCGCTCGATACCGTTTGTCTTGCCGATAAGCTTGCCATCAGTATCAAACTTGTACCATACTCCGTTAACAGAGTAAATTCCGGTTACAAGCTTTGCGGTATTCGGGGTTGCGTAGTAATCGCCCGCATCAGGCTCTGCGCCGCTATTATTCTCGTCAATCCAGCCGACCTGCGCAACACCATTCTTATAATAGTATCCGTCTGCGGAAATACCGTCCTCCACTCCGGCATTAATTACAAGTCTTACAACCTTTAAAAGCTTTATCGAGTCAACCTTAACACCGGTTATATAACTGCTGTTAGCCGCGGTGTCAGAAATAAGACCGAGCCAGTCAATATCGTACTTTCCGTTATCTACAACCGGTATTTCAAGAGTATTCCAGCCGGCAGAAAGCTCTGCAAGGCTTCCGCTCATTGCTTCTGTAACGTTTGCGGTTCTGACGTAGAAGGTGTCGCCGTAGCTCTTGCCAACAACGTCGTCGGTATCGTAGTAAACTACGTCTATTTCTCCTCCGCGGCCGTTTTCAACCGTGAAGGCTACCTCTGCCGCCGAAGCTACCTCCGCGCCTTCGGGAAGAACAGCGTTGTCAACAAAGTAGGTTCCGTCGCCAAATTTATAGTTATTTTCTTCAAGCCACGTTACCTTATAGAAGCGCTGAGTCTCACCGAGATAAATCTTAAACGCCGAGGTGGGCTTATTCGTTTCGGGGAGATAAATATTAAGTCTTATAAATTCATAATCGTTCTGCGTGAAGTAAAGGTTATTAAAAGTTACCGCGAATATTTCCTGTGCATTTGCCTTATTTCCAAGCACTCCGTATCCAAAGGATCCGTCTTGTACGCCGTTAAAGCTAACGGTGTACTCAGCATCCGTGCTTACGGAAGCATCATCACTGCTAACCGTGTGAACAACACCGTTCTCGTTAGCCATATAGTTTTTTCCACCCTCGTCAGCAAAAGTAACAAATCCGTTTCTCGCTGCAACCGGAAGTCCTTTATCGTAGTATCTCATTACTCCGTTTTCGGAAACGAAGCCCTGTCTAATATCGGACGTCTTTACAGCCGTGAGCGTTTGGTCGCTTGTAAGAGCAATCTCTCCACCAACCATCGTGTAGAACTGCTGCGGCTTCGCGGAAAGATACATATATATATCTTTAACGAAAACCGAGCTGTCCGCGTTTTTGAACGAAAGGTATTTTATGGTTTCAATGTGTGTCATATCATACCCTGACGTAAAGGTGGAAACGAGAACGCCGTTCGCATATACGTCTGCGGTCATTTTCTCGCTGCTACCGGTTTTCGGGGTATGAATTACAACGGACAGTCTGGTAAATTCGTTTTTGCTGAGCTTAAAGAGCTTCACTGTAGAGTTATTATAATCGTAAACCCAGCCTTCTTTGTCAAGACGAAGGAGCGAGAAATATTTATTTCCGCTATCGCCGTTTATCTTTCCTATTATATCAAAGAGCTGAACCTCCGTTGCCTGAACCTCAGACAAGCGCTCGTCAAGCATAAGGTCGAGCTCAAGAACAACGTCGGCATCCTTCTGGTATTCCGTAGGAAGTGCAATTTGCGACCAAGAGTTGGTGTCGGCGCCGGCATCCGCATCGTCATAGAACGAGGTGTAAAGAACCGCGTCATTACCGCCAATCTTTACGGGCTTCGTTATACTGTCTCTGTCGATACCGAAATAAGCACTCGTTGCGCCGGAGGCAGTATAAAGAACCGTTCCGTCAGCAGAAGCTACAAAGAAATTCTCCGTTCCGGTGTGCACATAGTCAACGTAAGGAGCGTAGGGAGTAAACACAAGTCCGTCGCTCTCTTTGGTTGCGGAGCCGTTAAATCCAACGATATAGTTTTCACCGTCAGCCTCAAAGCTCTTCTTTTTAAAGGTTGAGTCTCCATTGTAGTAGCGGGTAATTCCGCTTACCTCGTGGAGTCCTTCGGGCTTGTTTTCGAATACGTCGATTCTGTCGGTGCCGTAGTCGTCGTAGGCGCTGGTTGTAATGTAAGAATATGATTTAATAAGAAGATCCTGCTCCGAAAGGGCGTTAGTAGCAGCATCTACTCCTATGAAATCAATTCTCGACAGATGATAGTCGGTGGAGCTGTAGCCGTCTGATTTTCCCGTTATTGCGTCGGAAAAATTAATACCGAATGACATAGTGGCCTTAAGCTCATAATTAACCTTGCCGCCGCTGTCCTCGGTGCCTATGTAGAAAATTGCCGTCGGAAGCAGGGTGTTGGTTACAACGTCAACCTTTATGTAAGTATATGTATCGCTGTTAATTTTTCCAAGGGTAACCGTGCCGCCGGAGTAAACCTGAGCCTTAACCGTTCCGTCTCTAAGGAGCTGTACGTATATCTCGGCAGTACCTGCTTTACCTATAGTGCGTATGAGCTTGTAGTAGTCATAGTTCTTCGGACCGGTAGAACCTGCCTTTACCGCTATACTTGCGGTAAAGTTAGTTCCCTTTTCAAAAAGCGTATCGCCGTTGTTTGCGATGGTAACCGATTTACCGGCGGTTTGTCCTGCGGGCTGGCGAACCTCTATCGCGTCTCCCTTGCCGTCGCCATCCTCGTCAACGAATCTAAGAGAAGGAGAATTGTCGCTCCAGAGTGAGTTGCTATCCCAAAAGCTTAATCCGTTCTTGTTGAGCATATAGGCGCGGAACTGAGAGCCTCCGTCGGCACCACGGTCGCTTGCATTCATAACAGCGCCTTTGGCAGCCGTAACGGTATTGGTAAAGGGCAGACGCGCACCGATAAGGAAGTTATCGAAATACATTCCCTTATGACCGGTTCTGTTGGTATTAATCTGGGTTTGATAAAGTCTTATTTCGTAAATCGGTATCGTCTTAACGGTATATACGTCGCGGTTCATTGTCGCCGCGTCGTTTGCGTCGTTCATCTCATTAACTTCATTCGAATTAAACAATGCAATTCCGTCGGGAGTAACGAGAACGTCGTTAAGATAAACGTAGTATTTATTCTTTAACCTGTCGGTTGCGACAGCTATTCTGGTATATTCGTCCTCCGAAAGATATCCGAGTAGATTTTCGGGAGAATAGTTATCAGAGGTGTAAAGTCCTCCGACCGCGCTTAAATACACAACGGTTTTGGCTTTTGCGCTTCCTCCCGGTCTATATACAAAGGAGATCAGCGCGGCCTCGGAAACATTCTTTCCGCCCATCTTCATGTCCATACTTATAAAGAGGTCGTGAACCGCATCTCCCTTTTGGTTAGAAAAGGTGTCGGAAAGACCGTGCATCAAATCTATGTAGTTATACTTGGAATTATCGTTTGTGTCGCTATAACCAAAATAAAGCGCCTTGTTTCCGTCCGACTCGGTTACAACGCTGTACGACTGTCTGAAATTAGAAAGCCTGATACAGTCCGTTCCGTTTGACGTAAAGTCCGCGTACACACCGCTGGCGGCGGCACTGTCGGCAGCACCCTTCGGAAAGGTGTACGTCGTCGTACTGCCCTCGTCAAAGGTATTCCATTTTTCAAAGGAATGGAACATTTTGAGGTCAAGGCCTTCTTTTTCGAACTCAGTCTGAATCTCGGTAAGAGTTCTTTCCTCGTACTGCGCCTGTGCATTTGAACCGGCAGAATACGGTCCGTCTAACGCAAAGAGCGAAAGAGGAAGGATTCCCACAACCATCAAAAACGTAAGCAGCATAGCAAGAATTCTGGTTTTTGCTTTCATTTTTATTCTCCTTTTCGGGCGAAAATAATATATTTTTAAAGCACCAATGGTAAAAATACCTTCGGTGCTTATATTTTACTATTTTTTTATTATAAATTCAAGGGGTTAGTTAAACAATTTACATACATTTATCTCTTTATTTACAAACACGCACAAATGACAATTTGCGCGTTATTTTTTTGTTTATTTTGACAAAGAGTTTTATAAAAAATCACGTTTTAGGCCTTTTGGTTATCCTTTTCCGCCTTAATTTTTCTTAACCTTACGTTTTACGTATTTGCTCCGTCCACACGTTTAACAAACGCTGCTTTGCAAAACAAAGAGCTAAGCTTGTGTGTGCCGTGTTTTGGTACAGGCAACCACCGTAATCACTCCTTCCGCTAATCCCAAAACACATCTTCCGCCACACACCCGCCTCGACAACCAAAAAACCTCTGCCGTTTTTCGACAGAGGTTTTTAATTAATTTTCACCGTTTAACTTAACCCAAAAGGGCTTTTCAGCTCACCCATAAATGGGGAAAACAGAATTTACGCTCTTTCGAGATACTCGCCGGTTCTGGTGTCAATCTTAAGGGTATCGCCGATGTTGATAAAGAGCGGAACCTTGATAGTAGCTCCCGTCTCAAGAGTTGCGGGCTTACTTGCTCCGGTTGCGGTATCTCCCTTGAATCCGGGCTCGGTATCGGTTACCAGAAGCTCAACGAAGGTCGGCGCTTCTACCGCGAATACGTTACCCTTGTAGGATATAACCTTACACATCATTTCTTCCTTTACAAACTTAAAGCCATCGTTAAGAACGTCGGAGTTAAGCGGAATCTGCTCGTAGCTTTCCATATCCATAAAGTAGTAAAGCTCGCCGTCAGTATAAAGATACTGCATATCCTTTCTTTCAACGAAAGCCGTCTCGAACTTATCCGAGGGGTTAAAGGTTCTCTCAAGAACCGTTCCGTTTATAACGTCCTTACACTTGGTACGAACGAAAGCTGCTCCTTTACCAGGCTTTACGTGCTGAAACTCTATAATCTGAAGAACCTTTCCGTCCATTTCAAAGGTTACGCCGTTTCTGAAATCTCCTGCTGTTATAGCTCCTGCCATTTTATATTCCTCCGAAAAATTATTTCATTTTTTATATTTTACACTATTTTTTCAAATTTTGCAATACCTTTTTGAAAAATTCCGCTAATATTTTATTTTTTTAACATTTTCTCATTTTGCTCTTGAAAAATTTGAAAAGATATTGTATAATGTATAAGAATGGAATTTTAACCACGCCGCAGAGACAGACACTTTTTTGAAAACGAAGTGTTACACATTTTACGCGGCGAAAGAAAGGATCGGTCAAAAAATGAATAACAGCGAAAAAACAATGGACAAAATAGTAGCTCTTTGCAAAACAAGAGGCTTTGTTTTCCCCGGCTCTGAAATTTACGGAGGCCTTGCTAACAGCTGGGATTTCGGACCTCTCGGAGTAGAATATAAAAATAATGTAAAAAAAGCTTGGTGGAAAAAGTTTGTACAGGAATCAAAATATAACGTAGGACTTGACAGCGCGATAATTATGAACCCTGAGGTTTGGGTTGCTTCCGGACACGTCGGAGGATTTTCCGATCCTCTTATGGACTGTAAGGGCTGTAAGATGCGCCACCGCGCAGACAAGCTTATCGAGGACTACGCTTTCCAGAACAAGACCGATGACAACCCTGCGGGCTGGTCATTTGAGAAAATGTCGGAATTCATCAAGGAAAAGGGTATCGCCTGTCCCGGCTGCGGCAAGACGGAGTTCACCGACATAAAAAAATTCAACCTTATGTTTAAAACCTTTATCGGTGTAACCGAGGACTCCTCGTCCGTAGCATATCTCCGTCCCGAGACCGCACAGGGTATTTTCGTAAACTTCCCTGCCGTTCAAAGAACGACCAGAAAGAAGCTTCCCTTCGGCGTGTGCCAGATAGGAAAGAGCTTCCGTAACGAGATAACTCCCGGAAACTTCATTTTCCGTATCCGCGAGTTTGAGCAGATGGAGCTTGAATTCTTCTGTAAGCCCGGAACCGACCTTGAGTGGTTCGCTTACTGGAAGGACTACTGCAAGAACTTCCTTCTCTCCCTCGGCATGAAAGAGGAAAACCTTAAGCTCCGCGACCACGATCCGGACGAGCTTTCCTTCTATTCCAAGGCTACAACCGACTTTGAATATCTCTTCCCGTTTGGCTGGGGAGAGCTTTGGGGAATAGCCGACCGTACCGACTACGACCTTTCTCAGCACTCGGAGCACAGCGGAAAAGACCTCACCTATTTCGACCCCGAAACCAACGAGCATTATACGCCTTACGTTGTTGAGCCTTCTCTCGGCGCCGACCGTGTCGCTCTTGCGTTCCTTGTTGAAGCATACGACGAGGAGGTTATTGACGCCGAAAAGAACGACGTGAGAGTCGTTATGCATCTCCACCCCGCTCTTGCTCCGTTCAAGGCGGCGATTCTCCCGCTTTCCAAGAAGCTCTCCGAGCCTGCGGAAAAGATTTTCGATGACCTTTCAAAGCACTTCAACGTTGACTACGACGAGGCCGGTTCTATCGGTAAGCGTTACCGCCGTCAGGACGAAATTGGAACTCCGTTCTGCATAACCTACGACTTTGACTCCGAAACGGACGGCTGCGTAACCGTAAGAGACAGAGATTCGATGGAGCAGATAAGACTCCCAATCTCCGAGCTCAAAGACTATATTTCCGCAAAACTTGAGTTTTAATTAACAAAAACCGACAAAGTTTGACCAATTCCAAGCCTTGTCGGTTTTTTGTTTCTTATAAATTATAGGAGTGTAACCAGCTTTTTAAATAACCTTTATCCCAAAACTCCCTACGAACAGCCCTAATGATACAAAAAAACAACCCCCTTGAAAACGCTTGATTTTCAAGGGGATTTGGCGGAGGGTGTGGGATTCGAACCCACGTGGGGTTGCCCCCAAACGGTTTTCAAGACCGCCTCGTTATGACCACTTCGATAACCCTCCGTAAATATAACGCAACAGCGTGCATCATATTTACGGAGCCGGTAGAGAGGCGGTTCGGTGAGCTTTGCTCGTCGATTCCACTTCGCACACCCCACACCCTGCGTGATGCATACTGTAACAGTTCTATACTAATATACCACACTTTTTTCTAAAAGTCAATATGAAATATCAAATTTTTGCTTTTTCTCAAAACTTTTTGCAAAAAGCTATTGACAAAAGGATTTTTTTCTGCTATAATTATATCCGTTGCAAACAAATTAACATTCGCTGCTATGGCTCAGCAGGTAGAGCACGTCCTTGGTAAGGACGAGGTCACCGGTTCGAATCCGGTTAGCAGCTCCATAAAACGACAAGCAAATGCTTGTCGTTTTTTTCATTTTATAATTTAAGGCAATACCGCGTTCCGGTATTGCCTTTTTCCGTTTACACAACAATAAAAAAGAGGATTTGAAATCCTCTTTTTGCTTAATCAAAGCTGTTTTCGTTTATATTCCGAGCAATTATCGTGCTTAATGCGTTTTAGCCGGTTTTTAAAGCATATCAAGAATCGCTTCCTTCGGACGTGCGCCTACCGCTTGGTTTACTATTTTTCCGTCTTTTATAACGACAAGCATGGGGATACTGAATACCCCGAACCGTTCGGCAAGAGCCGGCTCCTCGTCAACGTTTATCTTTCCAACCTTAATGTCGCTTCTCTCCTCTGCTATCTCGTGAACGATGGGTCCAACCATACGGCAAGGGCCACACCAGTCCGCATAGAAATCAAGAAGCACCGCCTTATCTGAGCTGAGAACCTCGCTCTCGAAATTTTTGTTTGAAATTTTAATTACTGCCATTCTGATTACCTTCCTTTCTGTTAAACCTTACGTAGCAAAACGTTTTCTTATGTATATTATACCGTTTTTTGTTTTTCTTACACGGCAAATCATTTTTCCTTATAATAAAGCATACAGTGGCAAAAGCCCTCAAAATCGGGATCACTCACCTGCTCACGGAACTCCTTACACATACATTTTGTGTCCTCGCTTCTTATCCTTATGCAAGGGCAGTAACCGCCCGTCCGCCTTAGTCCCTCTTTTACCGCTTTTACCGTTTCCTCATCGGGGTTTAATCTGACTTTCATTTTTTCTCCATTCTGCCGCCGTAGGCAGCTGCACAAAAACAGTAGAATTTTCTTTGTTTGCCGAGCAAAGGTATTAAGCTTTTAGATAAACCGTTTCGTGAAGCTCTCTTTGTTATCATAGGTTGAGCTTTCGCGCTATCCCCTTTACTTTCTCCGATTACGCCACGCTTTCTCTCTTTGCGTTTACACTCTGACAAATTTATGAAAACACGGCATCTTTTATCAGGTTAGCAACTGCTAACTTGTAATTATTATACACTATTCCACCTTATTTGTCAACACTTAATTTTCTTTTTTAAATATTTTGAACAAACATTCTAAATGTTTTTTGTTTATAATTAACATATTTCCTTAAAATCTCAAAATTTACTTGAAAAAAAAAGGTGAACATGTTATAATACTAATAAAGTAAATAAAATGCTTGTAATCACGCAGCTATCAGCTTTTAAGTGTACGCTGCTTTCTTTTCGCACCAAGTGGTTTTATTTTCACTCGCAAAAAGACTAAAAAAAATTCACCCTATTTACAGATAACGCTGTATATGTTATAATTATTACCGAAAGGATATTTTTATGGCACTTCATGAATCGGGCCAGATGTATCTGGAGGCAATATATGTTTTACTGCAAAAAAGCGACAAGGTTCGCGCCATCGACATAGGCGCTTATCTCGGCTACTCAAAGCCCTCTGTCAGCCGTGCGGTAGGCATACTTAAAAACGGGGGTTTTATATCCGTTGACACAGACGGTTACATCACTCTCAACGACTGCGGAATGGCTCTTGCCGAGCAGATGTACGACAGACACACCGTTCTGACGCGAGCCCTTGTCTCTCTCGGAGTTAGCGAAGATACAGCCGCAAAGGACGCGTGCAGAATCGAACACGTGATAAGCGACGAATCGTTTGCCGCAATGAAAAAGCATTTTCACAAGGGATAACGTTCCTTGTGTAAAATATAAATAAGTCATTTTTTAACTGCGTAAAAGCAGTGAAAGGAGATTAAAATGAGATACCAACAGTACAACTTAAAAGAGGACGCAAGACTCGCCCTCAACTACCTCGACGGAATGACAGACAGAAAATACGACTATCTGCCCTTCTGGCTCACCCTGCCTCACAAAAAGCCCGCTGAAGCAGAGCATTGCCGCGTTGACGACGCAGAGCTTGTAGCTTCTTGGTTTGAGGCTGTTGACAGCATCATCGGAATACTCGGAAAGGTCGGCGCAACCGAGGAGCTCTATAACGGCTTCCGAGCACAGGTTCTTTCTAACTGGGGTGAACACGGACTCCGTTACCACAAGAAATATCCGTGGACTCACACCATTCACTCTGCTTTCCACGAAATGGGATACGTACTCCCCGCTCTTAACCGTCTCGTAAAGAACGATCCTAACGATGCGGAAGCTGAAAAGCGCGCCTCCGAGCTTGTTCGCGGCATGCGCTCCCTCGTTATCGAGAGAAAGCTTCGCACCTTCTGGTCGGGCGACACGGAGGAGAAGGAGCCGATATACGAGTTCCCGAACGACGTTTATCTTTGGGACGGCGGATTCGACCTCACCAGACACACCGGCCGCGGTGAGCAGTCTATAAGAAATGCCGTTATGCTTCACTCTCTCGTTGACCGCTACTGCATCGCCAACGACGAGGTTGCTCTTGACCTTGCAAAGGGTCTTGCAAACCAGCTTCTCGGCGTTTCCCGTTACTTTAACTACAAATACGAGTACTACGGACACGTTCACTCCTCTACCTGGGTTGCGGCAGGACTTATCTACCTCGGCCGCGTTACCGGTAACAGAAGATACCTTAACGCAGGAGAGAACATTTACAAGTTCTCCCGCTCCATGTCGTCCAGCTTCGGATGGGTGCCGGAATTCGCTCAGTGGAAGGCTCCCGAGCTTGAACACTGTGAAACCTGCTGCTTAAAGGATATGATACTCTGCTGCTACGAGCTCATTAAGTGCGGAAAGACGGAATACTGGAACGACCTTAACCTCTTCGCAAGAAACCAGCTCACCGAAAACCAGATAAAATACACAGGCTACGTAGTTTGCGACAACTCGCTTGACGACGAAAACGGACGTACCTTCCGCGACCTTGATAAGCGTCTTATCGGCGGATACTCCGGCGGCTCCGAGCCGAACAGTATTTCTCTCGTTCGCTTCCGTTCTATCGCGGGCTGCTGCATAGGAACCGCTCCTACGGCTCTCCAAATGGTTTGGGATAACACCGTAACCGATGAAAACGGAATTCTTACCGTAAACGTTCAGACGGAAAAGGAAACCGATAAATACGCTCTTACCCACGAAATACCCGATAACGGTGTTATCAATCTTGCTCTTAAAGCTCCCGCAAGCGCAGGCTTCCGTATCTACGAGTGGATGGGCAAGGACGTAAAGCTTACCGTCAACGGCAAGGCTGTCGAGGCTAAGGAAGCAAACGGAATTCTCTACGCAGAAAACCTTAACGCAGGCGACGTAGTTACGCTCACCTTCCCCATCGAAACTGTTGAGAAGAAGGAATTCTTCGCAGGCAAGGAATATACCGAGTTTTGGAGAGGCTGCGACATGATAGACATTCTTCCTCACGGAGACCACGTAAGACTCTACCAGAGAGATCTCACCGTACCGAAGGTTTATCCGCTTCCGGAGGATCTTGAATTTACCGGCACGCCTGACAGAGGTCCCACCCAGCAGGCAAACATAAACACCGCGAAGAAATAAATTCGCGTTCACTCACGCGGGATACATACCGCACACGAGGCTTTACCGTGTTAGCTTTCATTTTGGGATTAACACAGTAAAGAGCATCAAAATAAAAAGGAACAGCGTGCTGTTCCTTTTTTTATGCTTTTTAAGACGTTGGCTCTGCCCCGAACTCCGTTACCGTAACGGAAATCGTTTTATAATCGTTAATGCTGTAACGATATACGTAAAAAATAAGCTCATCTCCGATTTTCAGCGTCTTTAACTTTTTAGAATTTAAAAATTCGTTAAGTGCATCTCCGCTGTATTCAACTCCGTTTACGGTTAATTTCTGTATTAAATCGTCAAGGTTAAGTCCGGTCGCCTCCGCATCGGAGCCAACGGAAATCTCTGTTATCCACCAACCCGTAACGAGGTACGGGGGTATAATTTCGGTTTTGTAGGTTACCTCTATCCCAAGGTTGGCTCTGCCTTTGACAAAGCCGTAATCTATAAGATCCTCTATTATAGGCTTTGCGGTATCTATCGGAATAGCAAATCCGATCCCCTCTATTTCCTCGGAAACGAATTTAGCGTTAACTATGCCGACGAGCTGTCCACTCATATTGAACATTCCTCCGCCTGAATTTCCGCCGTTTATCGCCGCGTTGGTTTGGAGCAGCGACATTGCGTATCCGTCTATGGACAGAGTTCTGTTTTTCGCCGATATTATACCGTTTGTAGCGGAACCGCCGAGAGTACCAAGCGGGTTACCTATTATAAGAATCTCCTCGGCAACCCGAAGGTCAGCGGATTTTCCGACTGTCGCTACTTTAAGGTTGGAAGCAAAAATTTCAAGTACCGCCAAATCGGTGTTTTCGTCCCTGCCTATAAGAGTTGCATCGTAAACCGTACTGTTTGACAGCGTAACCTTTATATTTGTTCCACCCTCGACAACGTGGTTATTTGTTACTATATAATATCCGTCGTTATTACTTTCATCCTTTGAAATAATGACACCGGAGCCTGAACCTATGGACGATTTTATAGCAACAACAGTGCTTTCCGTAAGCTGATAAACATCAGAATATTTATAGTGCTCATCTGCGGGTACCTGTTCAAGCGTAAAGCCGCCGTTCTGTGAGCCGCCCGACTGACCGCCTCCGCCTTGCCCTCCACCGCTCTGCTGACCGGACTGCGGAAGAGTGTTTCCAATTTCGTCAAGCATATGGTTAAAAAGCTGAAATCCAACGATAAAGGCTGATACTGCTAACACAAGCGCTATCGCGCCGATAACACCGAAGAAAACCGCTCTCTTTTTATCCTTAGGTTTCTGCGGCAAACTACCCGAATAACTGTTTTGTCGGTAGTTTTGACCGTAGGAGCCGTTATAATTACCGAAATAGCTTCCGCCGTACATTCTTCCGTCATCGGGGTAAACTCCGTTTTCCGAGCTACCGTTTTTCTTTCTCTCTGCCTCGTAGCTTTCCCAGCTTCCGGGCATCGTGCCGTATTCAAGCTCTCCGTCTTCCTCGTTTTTAGTTTCAGAAGATTTTGTCTCCATGCTACTACCAAGCGACGAAATTTCATTCTTATCAGTATAACAAGCACCGTTTTCAATAATTTCCGTTTCGTTTGTCTCCGATTTCGAGAAGGCAAGGCTGTCCAGTTCGTCTAACGTCTCATTTTTATTTACTTCGATTTCGGAAACAAGGGTGTTTTCCTGTAAACCTTCCTTGTTTTCTTCCATTTTATTCACTTCCCTTTCCGATTTATCATTTTAGCTTTTTTACTAAAGAGGCGCCAAAGAAAAAGGTTAATTCCCATTGCTTATTTTAATTTATTATAACGCTTTTCTTTTACGCAAGGTTAAAAAACTTAAAAAATAATCTTAAATTTTTAACATCAATTTTTTTAACAAAGATTTTTTGCCTCGCCTATTGACTTTTTTTTGAAAATATGATATACTACTTAGCGTTGCAGTTGAAAATTGAAGGTTTCATTTTTTTAAGTTTTTACGCGGGTGTGTGCGGGTAAATTCCGCGTAGCACTCTCATATTCATTCGCGGGTGTGGCGGAATTGGCAGACGCGCTAGATTCAGGTTCTAGTGGGGGCAACTTCGTGCAGGTTCAAGTCCTGTTACCCGCACCACCAAAAGCCTAAATTGAACCTTGTGTTTGATTTAGGTTTTTTGTTTTCTTAGCCGCATTTCGTTGTGTCATAAAGGCTTACCTTTGCTTTATAAAGCTTCTTTTAGCGTTGGGTATTTTTCGTATACCAATGCTTTTTTGTTGCCTTAAACGGCGTTTTATGCCGCGAAAGACTCTTGATACGAGCGCGGAGTGTGATAGGCTATCTCACGCCAAAAGGCAACAAGAAAGCCCCTACGGGGCTGTCGTGTTGGCTCTTAATTGCCAAACATCACGCTCCGCAGAGGCTTGTGTCAAGAGTTCCGTGGAATAAATGCCGTTACATTAACTAACGTGCATTTCTATCGCTATTGTTTTTGAAGCATATAACCATACAAATCCTTTGTAAAAAGAAAAGCCCTGACTTTTGTCAGGACCGTTATTTATCGGGCTGTTAAAGTAGATGTCGATCTTATCGTTGTAAAGAACTATTTCTTTAACCAATAAGTTTATAGCCATTTCTATTTCACCTTTTAATGCTTCTTTGTAGTATTCTCGAATAATACTTTCCGGAAGCTTTACGGCGGATTTGCTTTTCTCTATAATTAATTGCCGCTCTAACTCCTCTTGCTGTGTTTCAAGCTCATGTAAACGTTTATTTGTGGTCTTGGATACTATACCTTCTTCAATAGCCGACATAATGTTTTCAAGTGCTTTATCGACCTTTGCTTTTTCTTTTTTTAGTGTGTTGACTATAGGATTATCCGTACAATAGCTGTCCTGCAATTTAAGTAGACTTTTGACCACTCCGTTAAGCGTTTCAGGTTTTGAAAGCTCTTCAATTATTTTAGTTACAATAGCTTCCTCTAAAGCTTCCTTTCCAATAACGCCTTGCTTACATCCGTTGTGATACGATTTTATTCCGAGACATTTATAATAACGCTTAACCTCTCCGTTTCTTGCCGTACCGGTCTCCGCACTTATAGGGTGTCCACAATAACCGCATCTCATTTTATGTCTGAACAGATATACCGTTTTTACGCTGCGTTTACCAAACTTATTCTGTTCCACCTTTTTTCTCACGGTTTCGTAGGTGTCGGAAGGCACTATCTGAGGATACATATTGTCCACCTTTTCGTCTCCGTGATAATATACCCCCGAATACTTTTCATTTTTAAGTATGCCGTATATCGTATTTTTAGCAAACGGCTTTCCGTTATTTTTTATTCCTCTTAAAGTCAAAGCATTTATAATATCCCTAACGTATACCCCAGCGGAATACTGCTCAAATATGAACCTTACCGTCTCGGCTTTTTCCTCATCTATAACGAGCTTTTTTCCTTCGAGCTTGTAACCGTACAGTATAGCTCCTCCTTGATAATAGCCTTTGATTCTGTTTTCACGCATACCGCGTTTAACCTTTTGGGAGAGATCTGCGGAATAATACTGCCCTATACCTTCAATTAAGCTTTCAAGTATTACCCCCTCGGGCGTATCGGGTATATTCTCCATAGCGGACAATACCTTGACTCCGTTTTTTCTCAGCGTATTTTTGTGAATAGTGGCTTCGTACTTGTTGCGTGAAAATCTGTCGAGCTTATATACGAGTACGTAGTTCCATTCCTTTCTTGCACTGTCCCTTATCATACGCTGGAAATCGGGACGCATATCGTTTGTTCCCGTCATAGCTCTGTCAACGTAGGTGGAAAGAATAAGAATGCCGTTTGTCTTTGCATATTCTTCACATACTCTGAGCTGACCTTCAATGGATTGTTCTGTTTGTGCATCGCTTGAATAACGTGCATAGATTACTGCTGTTTTCAATTTTTAGTCCCCTTTTCTTTTTGTTGAAATTTGTCTTTCGACGGGAGCGAAGAAAACGGAAATACCGAGAGAGGTCAAGGGAATAGGTGAAAATAATACGTTTTTGTTATTTGTTTTTCGGTTCTCCGTATTATTTTCACCCCCTTGACATCGACGGTGTTTTCGTTTAAGCTCCAAAAGGACGAAAGATAAATTGATATATGTTTAAGTTCTACGGTTTTCCCAATTAGCGTGCGTAATTATGCTTTTTCTCTTCCTTCACGTTCCCTTTTGTGGGTATCAAGAATCCGCACTAGCATAGCAACGTAGAACGTTCTTTTTTCATTATCGCTTAATCCTTCCGGGGGAGCAACACCGTGTGTGATGATTTCTTTTTTCTCCATAGATTTCCTCCTTTTTTCCGTATTTACGTATCAAACGGACGTGGCCACTTATCCGCTTTAATAACAGGTTAGCAGATACCTTAGACAAAAACAAGAATTCTGTATTCCTTCTTTTCTACCACTGATGGAAACTTTTTTCACTGTGTTTCCTCATTTTTGACTTAAGTCTTACAAAGCTATCTGCTACCTACTTTATGGTAACAAAAAAGTTCCCTTAAGTAAAGAGAACTTTTGGAGGTAAAATGGGGAAAAGTGTAGGTAAAATGTAAGCCTAGAGAGAACAAAAAGAGAACTAATGTAGGGTAAAAAACGAACTTATCCAAAAGAAACGCCGAGCGTTATTGCGGAATGTTGTGCAAACGGTTTAGTGCACAACTCCGCATCGCTCGGCTTTGGATTTATTTTTTCAGTTTAGTTTATCTTGGCGTGTGCTTGTCTGGCGGAGCAGCGGGGCTCCCCGAAACGAGCGAAGCGAGTTTTGGGGGCTAGCTAGCGTAGCCACTTGTATCAAGACAAGCACACGCCAGGATCTCAAATGGGTTAAAATAGGTGAGTAAATAAATATAATAAAAAAGCGAAACACTTCCCTCCGAAAATTAAAGGGTTGTGTCTCGCTTTTTATATATTTTTTCTTTGGTATCTTATTTGCACATACAATTGCAAGTATAGTGTATGTACCTATATGCAATACCAAGAAACCTTCCTATAAAATTAAATTATGCTACGATTACATTATTAGAAATTCTAAACACTGTTATTTTGCTTTCCGAATTATCATAGCTTTTTACTATTTAGCTTTTAAACTCATATATGGTTGTTACATTTGAATTTGCGGTTTGATATGTGATGGTTATTTTAGTTAATACTGTTTCCGAATACTCAATATTAATCTTCATGTTTTGCACATTTACTTCTGAACCGTAAAATTCAGAAGGTGATATAACATCCGCTAACAACGAATTATCTTGTATAACAACATTCTTGAAATTACTTTCATGGAAATTAAAGCTGCCCTTTAATTCATCATAGGAGGGAAGTGAAACCGCTTCACCATTAAACTTTCCAACCTTTCCGTTCTCAATGGTTGCAGAACCAGTCAAAGTTACCTTGTAATCCGGGGAAATATTTTCAATATTTCCATCACTGGGAAATAAATTCAATTGCTCAACAGAATATATAATCTCAGAATTGGTCAAAGTATACACCGCATTTAACTCAACCCCTCCGGTAACTGTGGAGACATTAAGTTTAACTTTGCTATAACTTTTACTTACCAATTCATTGAGGATATCATACGTTGTTTTTTCAGTTCCAGGAGTGGGAGCTGATTGATCGGAATTTGAGCCGCTATCTTTATTATGATTATCTCCTTTATCATCACAAGCAATAAAGGTCATTAGAATTGTAAGAACTAGAAAGATAGAAATAATAATTTTTTTCATTAGTGTCCCCCCTTATACAAAGAACTTTTTCTTAAGCAAGAACCACAAAGCTGCTAAGAAAGTAAAGCTTGTTGTAGCAATGGGAGCAAAAGCTATCTCAGTTGCGTTTACTTGTTCGTTATTAATAACCTTTGCCTCCGCATTATATGCCTCAATGCTTACAAGTAATTTTTGATAAGACTCTTCTACTTCTTGCTTTTCTTCCTCGTTGAATGTGTTATAAATTTGAATTGCTTCATAAATCTTTCCATATAACTCTTCGGATACCGCGCCGTCAACAAGTGCTGTAACCTTTTCGTTGAACACACCAAGATTTTTGTTTATAGAAATATAGGTTGCCATATATGTTTCATTACCATCGCAAGCAACAATTTCTTTATCCCAACCGCTAAAGGTGTAGATATAGGTATCGTCCTCTGCCCTAGTCGGTATTCCGGGAGCAGTTATCTCATCGCCATAATGATAGGTTTGTGTGCTGAGAACAGTTCCATCATAATCTTTGAATACTACCGTATAGTCAATAAACGTAGGAGTATAAGTTGCAGTATAGGTTGCATTAGCCACGCAATCAACTATTTCCCTATCCCAACCATTGAAGGTGTAGGTGTATGTGTTATCCGCTACTCTTGTAGGATCGGAAGGAGCAACAACTTCGTCACCGTAGTGGTATGTTTTACTACTTAGCGTATTGCCGTTATGATCCTTGAATACAACAGTATACTCGATATATTCGGAATTGTAAACTGCCGTATATTCCTTGTTACCGTTGCAAGAAGTAGAGATATTACCCCAATCCTTGAAAGTGTAGGTGTAGGTTTCATCGCTCGCTCTTACGGGATCTGCCGGAATGGTGATAGTATCACCGAAATGATATGTCTTTCTGCTTATAACAGAACCATCGTAATCCTTGAATACAACGGTGTAATTGATGAAGGTAGATTCATACTGTGCTGTGAAGGATGCGTTACCCGTACAAGTTCCGAGAGGCTTATTCCAAGACAGGAATGTGTAGGTATAAGTTTCGTCGCTATCTCTTTCGGGATCGGCAATAGCCGTGATTGTATCGCCGTAATGATACTTAACCGTTTGAATAACGCTACCATCCCAATCAAGGAACTTGATATTGTACTCAATGTATGTAGCTTCATAAACCGCCGTATATTCAGCATCTCCAACACAGTTTTCTGCAACCGTCTTACCCCAGTTCTTAAAGGTGTAAGTATAGACGTTATCCGCATTGCGTGTCGGATTTTCAGGCACGACAACTTCAGCGCCAAAATAATAGGTTTCGCTGCTGATGATGTTTCCATTCCAATCCTTGAACACTACCGTGTATTCCACTTTGGTAGGATTAAATGTTGCCGTGTAAGTTTTGTTACCCAAGCAAGCAGTTACCTCGCTATCCCAGCCTGCAAAGCCATATGTGTAGCTTTCATCTGCAGGCTTGGTTGGCGTTTCGGGAACAACAACGGTATCGCCGTAATGATAGGTTTTAGAGCTCAAAAGGCTACCATCTTCATTCTTGAATGTAACAGTATAATTAATATACGTTGCATTATAAAGAGCAGTATAGGTTGTGTTGCCTTTGCAATTAACAACCGTCTTATCCCAACCCATAAATGCATAAGTGTAAGTAGTATCCGCGGCTCTTGTGGGATCGCTCGGCTTTGTAACGCTCTGACCATAATGATATACGTTACTGCTAATTACATCGCCGTTCCAATTCTTAAATACTACTGTATATTTAATATAAACAGGTGTATAGGTTGCCGTGTATATCTTATTTCCGTTACAAGCAACTACTTCACTATCCCAACCTGCAAAAGTGTAGGTATAAGTGTTATTAGCTACCTTGGACGGTGTTGAAGGAGCAACAACGTTTTCTCCGTAATGATAGGTTTTAGAACTCAAAAGGCTACCATCTTCATTCTTGAATGTAACAGTATAATTAATATACGTTGCATTATAAGTTGCGATATAGGTAGCATCACCTTTGCAATTAACAACCGTCTTATCCCATCCTTTGAAGGTATAGGTATAAGTGTTGTCAGCTGCCTTGGTAGGAGCTTCGGGAGCAGTTATCGCATCTCCGTAGTGATAGGTATTAGTACTTATTATACTGTTATCCCAATCTTTAAATGTGATAGTATAATCTATATAGTCGATTAAATAGGTAGCAATATATACTTTATCACCATCGCAGACAGTGATATTTTTATCCCATCCATTAAAGACATATTGTCCAATATTATCGGTTGGTTTGGTGGGGGGGGCAGGGATTTCTATATTCTCTCCATATTTATAGTTTTTAGAACTTATAGTTTGGTTGTTCCAATTCTTGAACTCTACTTTGTAATATTTGTAGCTTGTTGAATAGGTTGCAATGTAAACCTTATCCCCCTCGCAGGTTCCAACCGGACTGTCCCAACCAGCAAAAATATAATCACCAATTTTATCAGAAGGCTTTGTCGGCGAAATAGTAGGAGGCACAATAACATCGCCATAATGATAGTCATCTTTTGTTAAAACAATAGAATTATCCCAGTTTTTAAAGATTATCGTATAATTTTTATGTGTCGATTTATAAACAGCCGTATAAATTTTATCTCCGTCGCACTCTACAATTTCCTTGTCCCAGCCAATAAACTCATATGTGTATGTATTGTCCTCGTCTCTCGTTGGATCGTTTGGAACAGATATTGCATCACCGATATAATAATATGTGCTGCTTAAAATTGTTCCATCATAATCTTTAAACACTATCAAGGGTAAATATTCTTTACAATTTTCACACTGATTATTAACATAATTATGACCTATTGCAGGAATTTCGGTAATGTTTTTTTGTGCGCCACAAATTTTACAATGAATTGATTTTGAACCCGCTGTTAAACAAGTAGGGTTAATATCAACAAAAAAATCATCTTCCCATTCATGTGTATGTACTGTGACATCAGGCTCAAATTCAAAAATGCCAGCGGATGCATATTTATCGTTAGTACCTGCAATATATTCAGCGGTAATTATATAGTCACCTTCAACAGCGACCCAGTCAATTGTTGCAATTGCCGTTATTTCTGTATCATTTTCGACCGGCGTTTTAATATCAGATGTCCCAATCTCTTTTCCATCTAATTTAAATAATATATATCCCTTAGGAGAAGGTGTTGAAATGTTACTTGTACGTGATATGCTTAATATTGCTTGTAAAGTAACTTTTTCATATCCAACACATTCTTCCGGTGAAATTATAATATTTTGGACATTGATAGAAAATTTTCCATTACTATCGTATGTTCCTTCATGCTGATATGCGCCGTTACCACTTATCGTACAGTTCGTAAATGTAGGATTTGAGACATTGGTTGCTCTACTCGCGGTGCAAAACTCAATACTTCCACCGGTTACAGTCAAGGAACCGCCATTACCAACCTGAGTTCCATTGTATCCACCGCCAATATCAAAAGCGTTGCTTCCGGCGGTCACAACAACATTACCTCCGCAAACATTAACATTATGTCCACTAATTTCACCAGTATAACCAGATCCGCCTATTCCTGCCGCACCATTACCTCCGGTTGCTGTAACTGTGCCTCCGTATATCGTAACGTTGGCATTAATACCAGCTCCGCCGTTACCATAAAATGCGCCATTATCTCCTCTAGTTCCCGCAGTTCCTTTTCCAGTTCCACCAAAGCCTCCGTTGCCGCCAGAACCACCTACGCCTTTGGCTCCTTCATTTCCACCTATTGCCGTAACATGCCCATCATAAATAATAAAATTTGTTGCCAGTATTGCTTCTCCACCATAAGAATTAGAACCACCGTTGCCACCGTTGCCACCATTGCCACCTTTTCCACCAGGATAATTGGAATTCAAACTTACAGGGTAGTCACCTATGCCTCCATAACCACCTACACCTCCGTTGCCACCAGAACCACCTACGCCTCCTTTAACACTCAATGTTCCAAAATAACAAACAATGTCACCTGAGACAACTATACCTATACCACTTTTTCCACCATCTCCTGCATTTCCACCGTTGCCGCCGTTGCCGCCCCGGTAATTTCCACAAGAATATGAGTTATCATCGGATCCTCCATCACCGCCATTACCGCCATTGCCGCCATCACCACCATTGCCGCCAACAACTGTAACTTCTCCACCATAAATATATAGATTAGAAACTTGAATTCCATGGCTACCGATATCTCCGTCAAACCCATTTGCACCTGCAGTACCGGCAGTAGGGCTCTGATCTCCACCTTTATCAAGTGTGTTAAATCCATCTTTACCACTTGTTCCATTAGCTCCGTTAAAACCATTTTTTCCATGAACAGTTATAATTCCATCGTAAATTTCTACATTTCCACTTCCAACAATACCATTAGAAATATTAACAATGCCATTTTGAACTATCAATGTAGTATTGCCAATATTTAATGACTTCCGAACCTTCAGACTACCCGAACTGCTTGATGCGTTTTTATCATAAGCGCTATCTAAAATAGAAAAACTTTGTTTATCTGAATTCACTGTCAACGTTGAAAGAGTCAAATTATAACCATTCAAATCTATTGAATGGCAACACGCAGTTACAACATCATCGATATTTACATCGAACCACAATACTATATCTGCATTTTCAACTTTTAAATAAGACTTTAATGATTCTGCATCATATACGTTTATTTCAATAAATTCTTCGGATGATGTAACAGCTGGAATATTTGTTTCTGCCGCGCATACTGTAATGTAACTTGTTGCCAACATCATAGCACTAAGCAAACAACAAGTGATAATATAAAAATATCTTAAAAACCGTTTTTTAATCATAACTTTTGCTCCTTTTCACAATATGGACAAGTCGAATTTATAGACGTATCTTTTAATATTTCTGATATTTGTGAGTTAAAAATCCTAAAATCTTGATTTTCACCGTATTTTTCTTTTAACTTATTGGCACATACAGCATAAATTGCTTTTTCATCAAAAGAATAGGTTTCGTAATAATAATCTGAATGAATCTCACATTCTTTAATTGCACCGATTTCAATCAAAATATCATATGCAATTTGATGATAATCTTGAATCTTGTCCAAAAAATCTTTAATTGCACTCATTTTTGTTTGATTCCTTTCTTGTTTTCTGTTTTCCTTTATATTCTTTATATGTTTCCTCACTTATACATTCTCCGCAAATAGAACAGCGGTAGTCGCCTGTTCGTGTACCTAAATAGAATTCTTTTTCCCAAACATGAGAGCAATCGCCACCTTCCCATAATTTGGCGAGCTTGTCAGCTTTGTCATGTTGAATAGCCATTATTAATACCTCCTTTTAATCGATAACTTTGCACCGAATGATTTATTCGACGCAGTTTTTGCAATAAAAAACAGCATATTTTTTAAAAATAAGGTAGAAAAATATGCTAAAGTACTATAAATTTACATTTTAGTATTGAAAAAAATCTACAGAAGTAGTATAATATCTTGTAGACAAGGAAAATTATGCACGGAATAAATCAATCGACGCAGTTTTGCTTACAAAATCCGTGGTAGTTTCTGCATCATTTCAATTTTATGGTCGAGCATACAGTGGGTGTATCGGTTAAGGGTGATGGATGCGTTTTGATGCCCCATGATATCGGCAACGGTCTTGATGTCCATTCCGCACTCGATAGCACGGGTAGCAAATGTATGACGCAAGGCATGAAAGTTGAGCTTACGCACTTCCGCGCGTTCGGTGAGCTTTTCGAATATGTATTGGTACGAACGGATCGACATTCGTTCGCCTTTTTTATTTTCTACAACGTATTGTGTTTGAGCGTTTTCATAGTCCTGACGTAGTATATCGGTGATATATTCGGGCAGAGGAATCACTCTGTCCGATGCTTTTGTTTTCGGCGTATCTACGCAAAGCTGCCATATCCCGCTTTCGTCCTTTTCTCGATATACAGTTTTCGTTATTTTTATCACGCCACGGTCAAGATCAACATCATTCCACGTAAGCCCCAGCAATTCGCCTATTCGCAAGCCTGTATAAAGGCAGAGGAGAATACCGTGAAGGCGTTTATCATCGGATCTTGATATTTCTGTTTCAATTGCTCTTTGTTCCTCCACAGTAAATGCTTCAATTTTCTTTGTTTCTGTCTTTGTACGCCGTACTCTGATGCATGGATTTTCCTCGATATATTCCATATCACAAGCGTATTCAAATGCGAGATTAAGGACGGATAGCATCATATTCGTGCTTGTAGCAGATAGCTTTTCACCATTACGAATATTTCCGTCCTTTTTCTGTTGAGTGAGAAATTCTTGAATGTCCCACCGACTAAGTTCGAATATGTTTCGCTTTCCAAGCATCGGGACTATGTGCATTGTTATAAGTCCTTGGTATCGGCTATATGTCCGCGCCTTGATATGCTCCTTTTGGTAGATCTCCAGCCATTCGGTAAGTAGTTTTTGTATTGTCATAATGACCTCCTTGAATTTTGATGATACTATATTGTATCTCAAAATTATCACAAAGGTATTAGCAACACAATATCACGACCACTGATGAAAGTCCAGATAACTTTTTGTTAACTCGAAAAATACGTTCCTTTGTATATTGTGACGTAAATTTTAGTACGCGAAGCATAAAAATTAGCCAATGCAGACATTTCATCGTCAATGTTGGCTTTCTTGTATCAAAACAAGCACACGCCGTGTGGTCATTAGTGATACGTTTCTTATTTTAACTGTTACATAAAAGCTTTAATGTAAACCCTTTCGGGCGGGGTAATAATCAACAAGTTTAAACTAAAATAAGGGTGGGATATATGTCCCGCCCTTTTTGCGAAATAAAAAAGCGTAAATCAAACCTTTCGGTTCAATTTACGCTCGGAATGGTGCACCAAAAAAAGTATAGCCGAACCATAGTGTTCGGCTTGTTTTTTTGCCGAGCAATAGGCTACGAAGAACCTGCGATGCTATCCTATTTAACATTAAAAACAGAACTGTTAACAAGGATAGCATCTTCTTTTTCCGTGTTTGACTCGGCAAACTGACGGCAGCGGCGTCAAGGGAAAAGCAGGAAAGAGCGCCGAATTGTGTTAGAATAAAAGGCGCTCTTTTTTTCAACCTCTCCTGTTACCCGCACCAAAAAAAGCATAGTCGAACCTGTTCGGGTTGGTTTTGTGTTTTATAAAAAGTAAAAACATAATAACTTAAGCCCTTGGCTCTATTTTGAGTCAAGGGCTTTTTTGTTTTTCCAGTTAATTTATAAAACTGTCAAATACGGGGGTGGCTTTTTGTGTTTCTAATGACGTAAAAGCACATAATTTCACATCTATATCATAGTCAGGATAATCCGAAACGAACTTGTTGTATGCTCGGCAGCACTGCTTAGTAGATTCAGCAACGGGATTAATTAAATTACCACCAAAAATACCAGAGCTTATAAGTGGAAAGGAAATGCTGTGCAGTTCATGCTCTTTTAAAACCAATAGAGAGTTGTAATATGCCTCATACAATTCTTTAAATGCATTGGGAGTTTCGTAAAAATCAGGGCCGACTGCGTGAATTATAAATTTTGTATTTTGCATTTTAAATGCCGGAGTTATAACCGCTGAACCATCTTTAAGGGGTGTTTTGCAGGCATTACACGCATCTTGTAGTTCAAAAAGACCTGCTTTTTTAAAAATAACTCCGCAAATACCTCCTCCTGCCAACAAACGCTTATTGGCTGCATTTACAACTGCGTCAACAGTTTGATCAGCACAGGAAGCATTTAACAATTCAATTTTACTCATTTTTATCCCCCGTTTAGCCTTATCTCATAAATTTTACTATATTTATTTTACCACGTTTTTGTGAATAAGTCAATTAACAAAAGTAAGATGAAATCTAAAATGACTAAGTATAAATTCTTTAAACTTCAACGTAAATTTCTCCAAATCAAAGAATAGTAATGTTTTGGGGTTGCCTTTCGTCGTTTTTGTGGAGCACAGTTCTCGTTTTTGTCAACAGTGTAATGTAAATAAAATTTTGCATTATAATTAACGCATTTTAAGTTAAGTCCTTTTCAGCCTTCTTTTTTTGAGTATAACAACCAACCCAACAAAAACGGAGAATAACAAAATAACTATGATATAATACGATACTATAAAATCTGCAATATCTTCTATAATGGTTTTAAAATTGACTGCTCTTCTGCTATTCCAATTTTTATGCCATTTCGAAATATAGCACTGGTTTCGTGTATCTGAATTAGTTACCCTTGTATTCTCATTAAAGACCTTTTTGCCTATGTACTCTACATTATCCGCCAAAGATACATTCGAAAGCTTTGTGCAATCGTAAAAAGCATAGTCCTCTATAATCTTGACGTCACCGGCAAAAACAACGCTTTTCAAATTATTACATCCGCTAAAAGCCTTTTCTCCGATTTTTTCAACACCGTTAAGAATAGAAATTTTAGTTAGTTTTCCCATTCCCGTAAACGCCTTTTCGCCGATGATAATCTCTTTTCCGGCTATGGATATATTTTTTATACCGGAGATATTTTTAAAATATCCCTTTGAAATTTCATGTACGTCACCAAGCGAAATTTGTGTTATTGAAGATGCGGTGCTGCCCAAATAGTATTCAAGGGGGGTGGCGGATTTGTCAGTAGACCGAGAAACCGTTAATTCTTTGACACCCGAAACGTTATTAAATGCATTTTCAGCGTATTCACAGTTTGGGTAAAGCGTCAGCTTTTCGGATAATTTGCATCCGTAGAATGCGTTTGCTCCAATAAAGCTTAGGCCCCCTAATTTTATGTCATTTAACGAAACACAATTTTCAAGTGCATTGGCATTCAGCTTTCTTATTCCGCCCCAATTTTCAAACTTTGCCAAATGCTCACAGTTACTAAAAGTCTTTTCTCCAATCTCATCGGTCGAGGTAGAAACTGTAACATCGCTAAGTAGTTCACACTCGGCAAACATATAATCGGGAAGCTTTTTGATTTCGGACTCTATCACTGCATTTTTCAAATTAACACAATTCGAAAAAGCCCCCTTTCCAATTTCATTTATATTTTTGGGAATGGTAATTGAGGTAAGTCCCGTATTTTTAAATGCGTTTTCTCCGATTTTTTTATAATGCGTAAGATCAAAGCTTTTAAAGCCTGTAAAGTCGGCAAAATAATTATCAGGTATAGTCTCAGTTCCCGTTAAAATAAGTTCATCTAATGTCACACCAAACTTTTTCGGAAAATAGCTTACAAACGTTCTCGTATCGGCGATAGGAACTGTAACTTCTCTTATAGAATAACACCCACTAAAAATCTCTTTGCCTATTTTTTTAACAGCGATTGGAATTTGAATATTAACTAATGATGTGCAGTTATTAAATGCATGGTCATCGATTTTTGAAATGGTATCAGCAATAACCAATTTCTCAAGCGAAATACACCCGTCAAACGCATACTTACCAATTTCCGTTATATTTCCGTTAAACACAACGTTTGTTAAACGTGAGCATCCGGCAAAATAATTTTTTGGAATTTTCCTCATCTTAATGGCTTCAACCGTGATTTGGGTAAAATTTTTCACCACTTCCGTTCCAAAAAAGTCTTTGAGTGGCTTATTAAACAAAGAAATTTTTATCTCGCTTAATTTGTCACAGCCCATAAATGTATTGTCCGCTGATTTGTTAACGCTTTGTCCCAAATCAATAGAGGTCAGACTATCACATTCTGCGTAGGCATATTCTCCTATTTCTTTTATGTGGTTTGGAAGAACAACCTCGGTTATCGAATCACAATCATAAAATACATAGCTCGGAAGCTTGGTAACGGATTCATTAAAGGTAACCGCAGACAGCTGCCTGCAGCCATAAAACACTCCCTCACCTATTTTACGTGCGTCTGATACAAAGCTGAAATCACTAAGATTATAGCAATTTTTAAAGGCGTACTCACCGATACTTTGAATATCAGTATCAACAGTTAATACCGAAAGAGCGTTGCACCCCTCGAAATAAGAGCTTGGTATATACCGAGCATAATTCAAATGCACCTCCGTTAACGTTTTTATGACACCCCCATCGCATATATCGAACAAAGAGTCTTTTTTCGAAGTTATAGGAAGAGTTAAGCTTCTGAGATTTCCACATCCGCCTAAAACGTTTTCCCCTATCTTCTTAACAGAGATTGGAATTTGAATATCAACTAATGACGAGCAGTTATTAAATGCACGGTCTTCGATTTTGAAAACGGTATCATCAATGTTTAATGCCTCAAGTGAAACACACCCGTCAAATGCATACTTACCGATTACCGTTATATTTCCGTTAAATTCAACGTTTGTTAAATGTGAGCATCCAGCAAAATAATTATTCGGAATCTCCCCTGTCTCAACAGCTTCAACGGCAATTTGTGTTAACTTCTTTGCTTCTTCCGTTCCCAAAAGATCTTTAAGAGGCTTATTAAACAAAGGAATTTTAACTTCCCTTAAGTTATCACAGCCCTTAAATACGTTATCTTCTGATTTGTTAACGTTTTTTCCAAAATCAACAGATACCAGTCTGTCGCATTCTGCGTATGCGTACGTTCCCAATTCTTTTATATGGTTTGGAAGAATAACCTCGGTTATTGAATCACAATCATAAAAAACATAACGTGGAAGCTTGATAACGGATTTGTTAAAGGTAATCTCAGATAACTGCTTACAGCCGTAAAACGCCCCTTCACCAATTTCAGCAGCGGTCGATACAAAACAAAAATCTGTAAGCTTATAGCAGTTTTTAAAGGCATATTCGCCAATGCTTTGAACTGCAGTGTCCATAGTCAGCACGGAAAGAGAGGAACATCCTTTAAAATATGCGTCGGGGATGTTCTGTGCATTTTTTAAGTGAACTTCAGATAAGTTCTCTACCACATTCCCATCGCATACGTTTATCAAATTGTCATTTTTCGATGTTACTGGAAGAGTTAATCTTCTAAGATTCACGCATCCGCCTAAAACGTTTTCGCCTATTTCCTTAACAGAATCCGGAATCTGAATATCAACCAATGACGAGCAATTATTAAATGCACGGTCACCAATTTTTGATGCAGTATCAGCTATATTCAGCGAAGTTAATAAGACACATCCGTTAAACGCATATTTACCGATAGATGTAATATTACCGTCAAAAACAAGATCGGTTAAATTTAAGCAATCGGAAAAATAATAGTCGGGAATCTTTGTGTTTTTAGAGGTGTCAACCGTGATTTTTGATAGCTTTTCAGATATGTCGCTTCCTAAAAACTTATTAAGCGGTGTGTTAAGCAACGGAATGTTTATTTCTGTTAATCTGTCGCACCCTGCAAACGCTCCGCTTTCTGCTTTAGCTACGCCTTTGCCAAAATCAATCAAAGTAATACTATTACATTCCGCATATGCGTAGGCACCTATTTCCTTTATGTGATTCGGAAGACTAACCTCGGTTATTGAGTCGCAATCATAAAAGACGTAATCAGGAAGCTTGACAATAGTCTCGTTAAAGGTAACTGCAGATAACTGCTTACACCCATAAAAAGCTCCCTCGCCTATTTTACTTGCAGCTGTTACAAAACCGAAATTTCCAAGCTTTACGCAATTTTTAAAGGCATACTTGCCTATACTTTGAACGTCGTTATCAATAGTTAATATCGAAAGCTCGGCACAACCATCAAAATACGAGTCGGGAATATACTTTGCGTTATTCAGACGCACCGAAGATAATGTTTTTGTTACGTTTTCACCACATATACCCTTTAAAGTGTCATCCTTTGACGTAATCGGAACGGTTAAGCTTCTAAGCTCACTGCAACCCGTAAATATATTGTCACCTATTTTCTTCACTGAAACGGGAACTGTAACCTCGGATATACCTTTACAACCGAAAAACGCCTCATCCTCTATACTTACCACAGTGCTCGGTATAGAAAAATCCTTTAGTGACAAGCAATTATAAAATGCTTTTTCACTTATTTGGGAGATACTTAAATTCTCAAAAATAAGTTCGTTAAGCGAAAGGCAATTTGCGAAGGCTTCCTTACCTATTTTCGTTACGTTACCGGAGATTTTACAGGATGACAACCCGGTACAGTCCTTAAACGCATTATTCCCTATCGAAGTAATCTCACCATTTACCGAAACAGTTTTAATATGTAGGCAAAAAGATAAGAAATTATCGGGAATAGTTCTACCGCCATCCAAAATTAAGCTTGTCAATTTATCAAGCTTTCCGAAAATGGCAGATAAATCACCGCCAGGTATTACAGAATAATTTTCAATACGCAAGGCTTCAATGTTATTACAGTTTTCAAAAGCATCTTTGCTTATTTTATCTACACTACCGGGTATCACCAGTGTTTCACTTAACTTACATCCGCTAAATGCATCTGCACCTATCTCAACAATTCCAAGCGGCAACACGTCAAACGACACGGAAACACTGTTTTTAAAGGCTGCCTTTGGTATTATTTTAAGTTCCTCGCTAAAGACAATTTTCCCTAGTGAGCTACAGCTTTCAAACGCATTATTCTCCATGCTCGTAATGGTTGACAGGTTTATATTAACCAGCTTTTTACAACCGCTGAATGCGTAAGCCTCTATCTTTGTTAAGCCGGCATCATGCGTTACCGTATGCAACAAAGAACATTTTTTAAATGCTTTTTGCGGTATTTCACGCACACTTTCCGGTAGCTTTACCGTTTGCAGCTTAACGCAACCCGAAAAGCATCCGTCACCCATTCTCTGTATCCCGGTATCCGATAAGTCAACAACCTTAACTTTTCTGTTTCTCTTGAACACGTTATCGGAAAGCACGGATACCTGATAATCGTCTATGTTCCGCGGGAGGTCGTACACCAATTTCGTTCTATCCCTTAGTCCGTCAACTACTATACTGCTTGCATCGTTTTTATCATAAACGTAATAGTAAGTTTCATTGTAACCATCATATCTGTAAATAAAATACAAATTAAGACTGAAGAAAATAACTGTAATTGCTAAGTAAGATGCCAGCGAGTATATAGAAAATTTCTTTCGCTTCGGTCTTTTAAATTGCTTCGCGTTTCTGTATAAGTTGAGCAAGGCCATCAAGGCACATCCCGTGATGCACGAGAATATGATCATAAGATTATGCCTTTCCCACATCTCTTTTAGCAAAGTAAAGGTATAGGTAAAGGATAACCCTAATGAAACAAAGAACAAAATAAGTCCGCAGGCACTCGGGGTGTACTGAACAAATCCATCTATTATCTGTCTTTTTCTGATGTCCTTTTCAATGATTTTGTTAATGTGACCAAACATAGAATTTCTGTATAGGCTGTACATAAGTCCTAAATCAAACCTATACATTTGAACGTAATCCTCCTCACCATTAATATCATTAATGGCAGCAAGCTTAAGCTCTTGGGTGTCAACGAGAAAACAATCCGTGGCCTTTTTAATTTTTCTTTGCTTGAAGCAATTCAGATCATTAGACAAAAAGCGGTAAAAAGAATTGAAAATATAACGGTAACCGTCAAGCTTTGCAAGCAATTCGTCCTTTGAATGCCGTGTCTTTTGAATTATTTTTTCATCAACAGACATTCCGAGTTGCTTAAACAACGAATCGTTCCTATTAAAGGATAACGGCAAATACTTGTCAAGAATCAATAGTTTCCCGTACAAAAAACGGTATCCCTCCTCAATAAACTTCAGGATTTTTTCGCTGTCTTTTTTTATCAGGAGTTTGTTGCCGCGTTTAATCCATCCCCGAAGCTGTCCTTTGATTCTATATAAGGCGGTTATTTTGATTTTGTTTTTACACTGAGCATGATCAAATTTTTTCAAATTTTCCTCATACTGTTCGTTCCACAACTCGCTATATCTTTTCTCCGCGGCTTTTTCTTCACGTATCGCTTTATTGGCGCACTTAATAAACTCTTCAAGATACCCGTATCGGGATGACTCCTCTTCGGCGCCATCCTGATTTTCCGGGCATAATCCCAAACCGACGTAACTTAAATCCAAAAGCTTCAGACGGTAAAGTCTATTAATTGAAAATATTTCGCGGGAGCATAGCAGTTTCTTTAAGCTTTCCTTTTCCTTCAAAAATCCAAGCGTATCAAACTCAAGACGACGGATGCTGACATCATAATCATGCTCTGCTATGGGCTTAAGCAAGTTTAACGTATCAACTAAATATCCGACGGTTATATCATTGGGTTTAATTTCACCGGGATCTCCCAGAACGATATTACCTTCGTGTAATTTGGATTTTTTTTGCATTTTAAGATTCTCCCACTTCAAATGAGCCTATACCGTTACTTAATTCATAATTACTGTCATCTGCAAGAACAACCGTATAGTAATATACGCCCGGCTCGGTAAATTCCGTAACTAACGTTTTAAGAGTTGAATCGCTATATACGTTCAGCTGACACTCAGGTGCTTGTTCACCCTCAACCAAACCTAAAAAGCTCGTCTCTCCAAGTGCTATTTTTGTCTCATCTACCGTAATAATACGCTTTTCAATTGTGAACGTATGTCCTTCTCCGTCGAAATCATAATTTAGTAATGCGAAGTTAAGTTCTACCGTTATGTAATATTCACCTGCGTCAGTCGCCTTAAATGTATAGATAATTCCGGTTTCATTCTTAGAAACCGTCACATTTGCGTTGCTGTCATAAATCAAGCTTTTTCTAACGGAGTCTATATCAGAACTGAGTATTCCGCTAAGTTCAAGGACATACCCCTGCTCCTCACCTGAATAATCGGATGCTGTACCCGTCCAATTAGCAGTTATTTGCCTTTGGTTTACGGTATAGGTATTTGATGTACTTTCAAAAATGTAATTTGTATTATTTAAGCTAAAGACGCTGATATTATAATTACCGCTGTCTTTGACCTTAAATATAAGCTTTATAACACCCGTAACGGAATTATCATAGGAATACTGATAGTTGGATACGAAAACGTCATTGAAGCTTTCAACGTTTACGAATCCCTTTACGGTTAACGTAACGATTTTTTCAGTTCCGTCATACATATCCGAAGCATTACCGGTTGAGGTAGACCATTCTGCAGTTAATTCTTTGGGAGCAATCGAAAAGCTTACGTTATTTTGTGCTGCAAACGTATAATTGTTCAGTTTTTCGTTACTCCTTATGCTGAAGGTATACGATGTTGTCTTTGCATTGGCATTACCAAAGTAATAGCTTAATCCGTTACTGCTTTCTCTAATCTCAGGTACGATGTCCCCGGATGTTATCAAATAATCCTTGAACGAGGAAACGTCCTTAGCAACGATTCCGCTGATCTTCAGAGTTTTTCCTTGCTTTTCACCGGTATAAACATAGTTATCCGCTCCGCTCCACGTAAGTGTAACAGCCTTGGGTGTTACGGTAAACGTTTTCGTTTTCTCAGCATTCTCGGGCAGGATATAATTTTTGCCGTTGTAGCCTGTTACGTTAAACGTATAAGTATTGGCATCACTTACGGAAACAGACAGTACCACCGATGCGTTGTCTTGGCTTATCGAGGTATCAAGCGTTCCGAATGAATATACGAAATTATTGAAGCTCTGTGATCCACCCTCGCTGTTTACAAATCCTGAAATTATCGCCTTTACGGTGTAATCCCCACCGAAATACTCGTTTGTAAAGTATCCGGATGACGATTCCCAGCTGATTGTTAACTCCCTGGGTGTAATTGAAAACGCTACGTTGTTTTGTGCCTCGAACGTATAGTTCTTTAATTCATCATTACCGGCAACGTTAAACTTATATGGCGTTTCTCTTGCATTAATAGCTCCAAAGAAGTAGCTTATTCCATCACCGTTTTCCTCAACCTTAGACGTTAAAGCATCTCCGGAAACCTCCAGATAGTTTTTGAATGAAGAAATATCGCTTGAAGCAATTCCGCTGATTTTTAAGGTTTTTCCTTGTGCACTGCCGTTATAAACATAGCTGTCTGCTCCGCTCCATTCGATGGTAACGACTCGAGGCGATACTACAACTTGCTTCTGCGATGCGGACAGGACATAGTTTCCGTTATAACCGTAAATACTGAAACCATAGGTTCCCACATCCTTAACTAAAACTAATAACTCCACCGCATTGCTATGTTTGACTAACTTAGGAGTCTCTCCGGCAAAGCTATAACTGAAGTTGCCTACAGTCTGCGATGCCTCTTCTCCGTTTACAAAGCCCGTTACTTTCGCCTTTATTTCTTTGGTGCTGCCATCATAGTTAAAGCCTGCTCCGGACCAAGAAACCTGTAATGCTTTCTTATTGATTGTAAAGCTATTTACGGTTTCATTAAAGATATAATTCGTTAGATTCGGGTTGCCAGAAACTTTGAAGCTATAAGTTTTTGCGTTAATAGCTTCAAAGAAATAACTTATTCCGTCACCGTTTTCCTCAATCTTGGTTATTACGGAATCTCCGGAAACTGTCAAATAATTTTTGAATGATGAAATATCGCCTGAAGCAATTCCGCTGATTTTTAAGACTTTTCCTTGCGCCTTGCCACTATATGTATAACTGTCTGCACCGCTCCATTCGACGGTAACAGTTCTTGGTGATACTATAGCTCGCTTCTGCGATGCGGACAAGACGTAGTTTCCGTTATAACCGTAAATACTGAAATCATAGGTTCCCACGTCCTTGATCGAAACAGAAAATCCTACCGCATTGTCTTGTTGAGTCAACTTAGGAGTCTGTCCTGCAAAGCTATAATTGAAGTTACCTAAAGTCTGCGACGCTCCTTCTCCGTTTACAAAACCCGTTACTATCGCCTTTATTTCTTTTGTATCACCGTTATAATCGAAGCCTGCTCCGGTCCAAGAAACTTCTAATTCTTTCTTATTGATTATAAGTCTGTTTGCAGTCTCATCAAAGATATAATTGGCTAACTTTGAGTTACCGGAAACGTTGATATTATACGTTTTCGCGTTAACTGCACTAAAGATCAAGCTTATACCGTCACTGTTTTCCTTAACGGTGGGTGTCAAAATATCTCCGGAAACCGTCAAATAATTCTTGAATGATGAAATATCACTTGAAGCGATTCCGATAATCTTCAAGGTCTTTCCATGTGTGGTACCGCTATAAATATAACTCTCATCGCCAATCCACATAGAAGTAACGGCTTTTTTGGTTATAGTAACCGTTTTTGTTTTTTCTGAATCATCGGCTAAAACGTAGTTTCCGTTGTAACTGTTAAGGCTGAACGAATACGTGCCTGCGTCTTTGATTGAGACCGATAATTCTGCAGTACCGTTGTTGTAACTAAGCGTCGGGGTTGAGACTTTTTCAAATGAGTAACCAAAATTGCTCAGCTTAGGTGCTGCATCAACACCGGCGAAACCTGTTACTATTACCTTAACGGTATGATTAATGCCATCATATTCAAACGCATCCAAGGATTCCCAAGAGAAATTTAGCACAGCCTTATTAATAATCCAGGTCTTTGATAATCCCTGTGTTGGCAACGTATAGTTTGAGTTTGAAAGACCAGTTGCCGTTGCTGTATATGAACCTGCGTTGGTTTTGGAATAATTAGATAACTTAACGGTTACGGTATCTCCTGTACATACGTTCTTTACTGTACATCCCACAACGTGAGCAAGTCCGTCATACGTAAACGGATTGGAGTAGTCCCATTCCAACTCAGCTACTCTCTTATTAATTGTCATGGTACCCTTAGGTGCAGAGAAGCTGTAGTTACCAGAGTTGCTTATCGATGATAACTGATAATAATAAGTTCCCGCATTGGTTTGCGTAAAGGTCAGAACGGCACTTGTACCTGAAATCGTAAACCGATCGATAGACATTGTTGAGTCGGAAGCAGTAAAGCTTGACGCCGTCTTTTCGTTCAAATCATTTGCCACAAAGCCCGAAATTGTCATTGTTACGTTTTTGGGCTGTCCGCTATACGTAAAGACGTTCGTGTCGCTCCATGTTATCTGCAACGATTTCTTACCGATAACCCATGCATGATTTACCGTTGAGGGCAAACAGTAGTTTCCGTTACTGATACCTGTAAGAGTTGCCGTGTAATTTTTTGCGTCAATTCCGGAGCAGCCATTGTATACGAGATTAACCGTATCCTTAACACCAGTCAATACGTTAGTGTAAATTGAATCGCTGTTAACCGTTGGCGTTACGTATTGCGTTGTTCCGTTATACGTTAAGGCCGAATCGGACCAATCAACGATAACTGGTTTCGGAGAAATGATATAGGTTATATTAAGCGGTGATTTCAGCTTATAGTTGGAATCATCAAATATGCTACTAAGATCGGACACGGTTACTGTGTACTTTCCCGCATTCACGGCTGTAAGCTTCAAGCTTGATGCTGTATAGCTATCGTTTCCGTTATTGCCGTTATGACTGTATTCTAACGGATTAGTATCAAACAGATGTGCGTCGGAAAGAACGTATCCCGAAATATCCAATGTCACACCCTGATATTTTCCGTTATAAACAAAGTTTACGCCCGAATACATAACCGTTATATCTTTGCGATTTATCGTAAACGTTTTTTCCAGATTACTTGCACCAACGACTGTATAGTTACTGTTGTCAACAGAAACTACACTTAAGGTGTAAACGCCCGCATCCTTCATAGTAGTTGACGTTATCGTTTGACCTAAATAGGAGTCTCCGCTAAACGAATATAAAATCGGTACTACGTCGTTGCCTACAACATTTGATACGCTTGCTGCAAAGTTTTTACCGCTACCGTCATACGTGTATTCAGAAAGCGTAGGCCAGGTAACCGTGACAATTCTGCGATTAATCACGGAAGAAACCTCTGCACACGGATCGATTACGTAGTTATCGTTATTTTTGCATCCGATTATTTCAGCCGTATATACACCTGCGTTACTTGCAACGTAATTAAATACACAGTGGCTTGAATACGCTACCTCTTTAGTTAACGTGGCGTTCGACTGATTATGAACGTTATCGACAGAGAAGAAGTTCGATTCTTTTTCAGTGGGAAAATTTCCAATTTGAAGAGTTATAACGGGAACCATTTCCCCATTATAGGTGTGAGCGGAATAGCTTATGTCTACCGTCAACCTTCTCGGTATAATCTCATAATCGCTCTCTTGGCTCGTCTCGGGCAATTTGTAATTTGCCGCATCGTCACCTGTCAGTTGGCTTATTTTAACCTTATAAAATCCCTTGCTTACGGTGCTTACATTTTCAGAGAAACTATTATAAACACCGTTACTGTTCATTAACGAATAACTGTATACAAGCTGTACGCTGTCAGAATTATAAAGATTGATTATACTTGCAATTTTTGATTGATGCATTGCATTAAACTCAAAGCTGTTTTCAGATGACCAGTTTACCGCAATTTCTCTCTGAAGTATAACCCACTCCAGCTTGAATGCCTGAGGTGTAACCTTGTAGTTTTTGTTATCAACGCTAATAACCGACGCTTCGTATCTTCCCGCATTGGTGCCGTTGCCGCCCAGTATAATGGTTGAAACCAAATCAAGCGTTTGCAGGTCTTCTCTTTCACATCTGTTTGTTACTACAGCGTTTACCGTATAGAGTTGTCCCGCATAAGTGAACGGAGATACGTAATCCCAGGAGATTTCAACCTCTAACTGTTCAATTGCAAAGGTTAAATCAGTAATATTAATCGTGTAGTTTTCAAGCGTGTATTCGTTAAGAGTAACCTTATAATTTTGGGCATCAATTGCTTTGAATCTTGAAACGTAGCAACTGCCCTCGATCATATCGGTTTCCTTTTTAATATTCGTGTCACCATTAAAGGTGTATGTAAAATTATTATCGACAACAGATAATAAGTCATTACCCATAAATCCCGAATACTTTATTTTGAAGTACTTATACTTACCGTCATACACAGGACTAGGTATAACCGCATTATTCTTATCTACCGTTTCAATAACGTAACTCAGTGCTCTCTTTTGGATAGTCCACGTCTTATTACATGCTGAATTTGTTACGTAGTTAGGGTTATTGTCCACTTTTATAGACGCAGTATATGTTCCTGCATTGGTTGCAGTGTTATTTGAATAAATAAAATCAATAACGTCATTACCGCAAATATTTACGATTTTCTTTACCTTGACTGTTTTTTCCGTATCGTCATAAGTATATTGAGGTGCGTCCCATTCTACCTCTAATACTTTCGGCTGAATGCTGAACGAATAGTCTACCGCGTTGCTAAAGGTGAAATTATTATAGAATTTTCTAAGATCAACCCCCGTTATTTTAGGTAAATACGTACCTGCATTTTTAGCATAGAATATTATATCCACGTATTTGCCTTGTACGTTAGGCAAAAACTCGTATTTTTCTCCGTTAAAATCGATATAGAAATCTTCTATACCCATTCTATTAATATCAACGTCGCTAATACCCGATATTCTATAAACGCGGCATTGATTTTCACCGTTATAAATCAATCGGTCGTCGTTTATCCATGCACCCGTTAATTCTTTAGGCTCAATCTCAAACTGTGTGCTTGTTGTCGATATAATATAGTTATCATTTACAATTTTTTGAAGAGATATGTTATACGTTCCTACGTTAGTAGCGTAAAAAGCAATCTCGATTTTTCCGTTTCCTTGTGAAATAATTTCGTAATTGCACTCGGAATTAAATACAAAATAATTGCTTAATACCGCATTGGTATATTTTGTCTCATCACCCCTCAAGAATCCGGAAATGGTAAGTATCTCGCACTGTGCATTGCCACTGTATACGGCTGCTGTATTACTCCATGTAGCGCTTAACTCTGCTTTTGTTATCTCAAGTGTCTTATTAACCGATGCAAAAACATAGTTAGTATTGGTAAAGTTTTCTAACAGTATATCATAACTGCCTATATCTGTTGCGGAAAACGTAAATTTACCGTTACTTGATGAATAATTCTTGCTAACGAGATTAGGCGTTATACAGGTAAAGTTTGCAAGTGTTACGTTACCTCTGTCTCTGTTGACTATACCGTCTATCGTTAAATCGAACACGACCGAGCCACCCGTGTACTGCTTTTGAGTGCTTCCCCATACAATAGAAATCGGTTTCGGCAGTATATTCCATTCCTTGTACGAAACAATAGCGGGATCAAGCATATAGTTGTCATTATCTACCCCGATTATTTCAGTAACATAATGACCCGCATCAGTTCCGCCATCGCTTTTAAGCACAAACCTTACTTCATCGTTTAAACACATTCCGTTAATGTTAGGAATTAAGTTATGCTTGATACCATCATATACAATTTCAAAACGGTCGTTCCAACGAACGTCGCTTTGATCCCAGTTTGCAGTTACAGGCTTCGGGGTGATGGTTATTGATGAATATAAATAACCAATGTTATAGTTATCACGCTCCTCACCTATGTTTTCAAACGTATATCTAACTCCATACGCTTCCGCCCTAACTTTAATAGGTCCAACGTTAGAAGTGTAATCTCCGTCAATATCATATGACTTAGATACCTTAATGGTAGACGGAAGATTATGCGTATAGTTTAACTCTTGAGGCATTCCGTTATAAACTCTTGTTACGGCATCCACCTCTTCAATGGAAGACAAATCGATATCCTTCTTGTTTATGTTGATAGAATATTCCTGCGAAGACGCTGCCTTTTCTCCTGTATCTGCGGTTGCAATAATTTCTATCTTGTATACACCCGATTCCGCAACGTTTCTCAACGAATAATTGAAAATACTGCTATTATTGGAAGTATTTAATTCCCGAATAATCCGGTAGGTCCCGTTGGGGTTGCGTTTTTTCCAATTACACGTCAGCGTTACTTTATCAGAAACGTGTGCATACGATGCCATATAATTTATTATTTGAGATTCATCAAATCCAAACGTTAAATTACTACCTTTATATACAACGTTATTTACTTTAGTCTCGTAAGAAAGCTCTGGACGTTCAAGCTGCCACTCGGCTTTGATTCTTATTACGTCTTCTTCAGAGTTAAGCAGATCTGCTGTTTTTTCAACAACGGTATTACCGTTTTTCCATTTCAAAGACGCAAATCCAACCCTGGAAATGTCTCCTCCGTCCTTTTGAAGTTTCGGAAACGTTATCGACTCATTTATATCGGAAGAGCTTACGAAGTAAATCGTTGTAATGCGCTCGTTATACGGATAATAGTTAGACCAGTCAAGCTCGACAGCTTTAATCTTATCCCAACGCGCATATATCGTGGTGTCATCGGTAAAATTAACCACCTTAGAGTCGGAAAAATCACATTCAAGGGTGTATTTATCGTCTCTGTACCATCCTCTGAAGGCATGTCCTTGTTTGGATTCGAATCCGTCACTGGTATAGCGATACGCATTGTACAGAACTGTATCCTTAATAAAGGTGCTCGTCTCCTCGCCGTCATTTTTTAGCGAGGTTATATCTAATACGGCATTATTTTTTTGAAGTATTTTACTGGACAGATATTTATCGGTATTGGTTTCAAAGTCAATAACAATATAATCTTCACCTGATATCAAATCGAAAACCTTACGACTGTCAAAAAACTTCTCTCTGTACTGATTATATAGATTAACGGGAACGTTAACCTGCAAATCAAAGCTTTCATAATCTGCATCTACAACACTGTTTTCATTTTTTATATTTACCAAAGAAAGCTTTTGGGAGTTAAAACAGCTGCGAGTAATGGAACACGTCGAAAAAACGTTAACCGTCTGAACTTCTTTTCCTGTAATTGCATTTTTACCAATGGTCTCCAAAGAAGCGGGCAAATCGATTTCTTTGATCTTGTTTAAGTTAATAGCGTTGCTTTCAATCAAAACAACGTTACTGTTCAAAACACCGTTTGCATTATACTCGCCTATTTGGATGCTGTTAATTACACCTTCGTCGGTTATCGCATTTTTTAGAATACCAACTACCGGCTTATCGTTGTACGTCAACGGAATAACTACTTTATCATTTTTTCCATAATATATACCGGAAACGTAGTATCCATCCTTATAGCCTTTCTCGTTTTCAAGATACTTATACTGTACAACACGCGTTTCAGAAAAAATATCATCGATTTTAGGCGGCAGTTTAGGCAGCATCAATACCGCAAATTCAATAACAAAAATGCAAACGCAAGCGAAAACGTAAAGAACGTTTTTTGCGAACTCTCTTCTTTTCAGAAAAGATTCATCGTGCATATAATCGTCTTTTTTTCTGCTTTTTTTGTTGTACTTTCTGTTAATGCTGTAATCTATTTTACGAGAGTAAAACAGAAGCAACATAATTGCGACACCTTGGATAAGCGATATAAGCATACTATCAAGCCTAAACGCCTCAAACAGGACGCAGGCAAGAACAAACTCGGTTAAAACCACAAGCTCCCATACTATCGCCAATATAGACTCAAGCTTATATAAACGTCGGCTGAAAATACCTGTTTGCTGAATAATAAACTTACCGACGGTTACACAGATTTGTAATATATTTAAGCCAAGGGCAGTGTAGTACATTGCCTTCAAAATATCGGGATTTCCTCTTTTTCCTGCAAAATAGATTATCATTCCCGAACAAGTCAGTATAAACAGATAACTAAGGATTGAGGTAATGAATCTTATGATTCTTATATTAGACCTTGTTATCCGTGTTGCAGATAAATCCGTATTTTCCACCATTTGCTCGTTATCCTTCCTTTACTCTAATGGTCTTGAGCTTTTCATTTATTCTCACAAGACTTTCCTTAAGCCATGTATCATAATATTCCTCTCCGTTTGCGGAATGGAATGTTCTGACGGCCGAGTCCTTATTTTTGGGCTTATAAAACGTTATCCCATCATCGGTTCTGCTCCAAATTTTAAGATTACTGTCGGATGCCTCGGAACAGCAGCAGCATAAGTCCTTAACGGAATTATAGTACAGCTCTCCGTCCGTATTTTTCTCTTTGTAATACATCCCACCGCAACAAGAACATTTAATCGTGTTTTTAAAATCGGTAACCTTTATCAAAGCCTCAAAAACGTTAAACGCTTCGGCAAGTCCCTTCTTAAAATCAAGCATACTCTGCCTAATGTAATCCTCCAAGTTGATATCGCTAAATTCATTATCTTCATTAACGATATACATATCGGTGAAATTATGAACCCTGTCCCTCTTGCTTTTTGAGCGAGACTCTTTACCGACTGCCGAATTAAACTTTTGAAGAATTTTCGAGTTTTTTCTTAAATAAACTTGTAAATAATTGTGAACATAGTTAATATAATCATCGTAATTCGCTATGATCTCCCCTGTAGCATAATTGATAAATACAAGCTTACACTGGCCGCTTAAAAATCTATCAACAACCCTCTCATTATACTCGGTTCCGTGACTTTTAACAGTGCTCATTTCGTCATAAACCCAAGAAAGATATTGACGGCACGTACACAATGTTTCCGTTTTTGTTTCCTTGCCTGAGTACGCCTTCAAAAATCTCCTATCATTTCTGGTTTTGTATCTCCTATTGACAACGTTTCCGTATTCGGAAAATTTGAAATGCCATCTTCCGCATTTGGAACACCTCTCCATACAACTTGTACATCCGATAGGGTGCTTATTGTTTAAAAGCCCCTCTTCATCATCGGTATAGTCGTGATCAACGTGAACCTTAATGCCGCCATAGCTGTTTGCTCCGCCACTTAAAGTATTACAGTTCGGACATGAAAAAACGTTAAAATCCCCCGCAACCATTGAGTAATACGTTGTATGCTCGGCTACGGTGCGATCATTTACAAGTAAATTCAAAACAACGGGAATCTTTTTTAATCTCAAGCAATAGATCGCTTTTATATCTACTCGGGTTAATCGGTAAAACTTCTTTCTGTTCTCATAATAATACTGCTCTATTCCCTCTTTGATATGCTTTTCGATCTCTGCGTATTCATTGTTCGAGATTTTAGAATAAACAGCCCTCATCTCACCCGTGGTATCGTTAGCAACCCTGTTTTCAAGCTCTTCAACCTGCTCTTTTATGTTTTCGCTGCTTATAATCTGGTATGAATACTCGGCATTCTTTTGGTCCGAAACCTTAAACGCCTTTATCAACAAGGACTCAACGCTTTCATTTCCTGAAATATCATTAAAAATACATCTGCAACGGTATATCTCGTCATAAACGTTTGCATTGCTGTAAAGCGGATTTGTTTGCTTATTAACCTTGTAATCCTCAAAATCCACTGCACTATAGCTTTGCTTATCAATAATATTTCTAAATGCCGCCCTACCCTCTTCGGAATTGAATTCCGCCTGAGAGTATATATCTTTTGGCAAAAACGGTACCTCGGTATATGCCTCGTTTATCAACTTGCTTTTATTATGAGTATCATCAATAATATCGGGTTCATCCGACTCATGTGTACCCAAATAAAAGTTTGGATTGTATTTTAATCCGCGTTCCTTCAATTCATGGGTTATCTCGGATTCATTCACATCCCTGTTTTCGGGTGTGTTTAATACAATATACTTCTCTTCGTTTATATCAATCCCCCGGCTTCCCTCAGGGTATCTTGCCATGATAGTCGGAAGGTTATCACCGTGTAAATCACGTTCTTCCTTCATTTCTATCAGGATATTTGCTATCTCAACTAAATTATTGTACTTACTCATAATTATTCGCCATTACCCTAAATTCTTCTATTGTTAAGTATGAAATGAAACGTGTCATGTTTGAAGACTTCTCTTTAACCTCCAAACAGAAGTTATCAAACAGATTGATTAATACGTCAAGATATGTGTTAACCAAGTGCTTGAACCTATTTAAAATAGGCACTAACACTTTATCCACTACTGACTTTTCAACACCAAGACATTCCTTAGACAGGTTACAAAGCTTACTTTGTTTGTAATTTGAATATTCCTGCTTAAATTCTTCAAGCAACTTCTTCAAGCTGTTAAATACTTCTCTTTCGTCTGAATGCAGTGTTCCTATCCTACTTAAGCCGGCAGCAGACGCTTTCGCATCATTTATTGCGTCCATTTTCTCCTTGATATTCTTTATACATTCACCGTAATATTCTTCTATTGCGTTTTTAAGCTCGCCAAGATCGTTTTTGTGATCGCTTAAAGCCTCCTCCGAAATCTCTCCGTCACTTTTGGCTTTCTCCTTAGCCAAAATACAGAGCTCATCGAAAATAACCATCCCCTCGTCACCGGATTCACTATTGGTACAGTCGGAATTCAATATAATTTTGTTTACATACGGACTGACTGCTTCCAAATACTTGAAATCCTCACGGATCTGCCTTTCTTGATTTTGAAGCTCACCTACAGCATTGAAATAGTCATTGGAGAAATTACTTCCTAGCTCGCTTATTCTTTTACAGCTGGCAATAAACTTAGATGCCTCATAATTATACAAGTTTTTGTACGCATCATTTATTGCGAGTATTGCACTTTCAAAGGTAGCGGAATTCGGTTTTTCACCAAGTGGCATTGATACGATTCCCGTCGTATCCCCCTTCCAACATGAGAACATTTGAAGCTCGTTTGCTAAAAAGTCAACCATAAATCCGCTCATATCGTTAAGCGGGGTAAAAGAAATTATATCAAGCTGAGGCTGAACGTCGCCTAGTTTAACTCTGTCAATACGTCCGATACGCTGCTCCATCTTTAACGGACAGAATTTAATATCGAAATTAATAAGAATATTAGATGACTGAAGGTCAACACCTTCTTCATACTTATTAGGCTCAACTACGATTAAATAATTGCCTCGTTTTTCTTTTAATGCCTTTATGTCGGTAGTAATTACCCACTTGTCTTCCTCGTTCTCTTTTAAGGAGTTATAGTACCAAAGCGGCGGATGCTTAAATCTGGAAACGTACGATACTAACTCTGCGTCTGTTATCTTTTTGTCGCCAATGTTAGTCTCCTCCTGAAGCCAATTCAGCACCTTCTTTTGGGTTGATACGTCGGCAAACAATAACACCTTTCCCTCAATTTTTTTACGCTGTTCCGTTCCGTGTATCTCGAGACCGTCAGTCATTAATTTTGCTACCATATGAAGCTTAAAAAGATCATAATCAACGTCTTTGGAATAATAATCCGAAACACTGAGCGAGCCGCTAAGCTGTTCGTTTATGTAATTATAAATTTCCATGGCAGTCTCTTTGGGAGCATACTTTGTATTCAGCTTTTCAAGACTAAGCTCAAACCTTTGTTGTGCTTCTTTAATTTTGATGTCTTTTAATTTTTCAGTATTATCCTCTTCGTTTATTAAGGCGATTTCCTTATCAAGCTTCTTTCTTAACACCTCAATGTCTTGATTCTTCGGAATATCAATCGTTTCTCTTCTCAGCTTGTCATCATCACTGACAGCATTACTACGTATGATCTTCTTTTGATCCAGGCGTTCCTTTACGACTAAATCAAAATAATTATCCTTCTTGTGGATGTAAATGATGGTTCCGTTACGCCTACTCCAGATAGGCAAATTTCGGTATTTGTCTTGCTGAATAGGTTTAATACTCTTAAGATGCTCGTCATCCAATTTAAAGGTCTGGTGTCTTGTAGAGCGGATTCCTATCTGAGAATACATATTTTGCCACTGTTCAATACCCTCATCCGACGAAACGAGGGCCGATATGGATTTAATTTCCGTTTCCTCATTCGTCTCATCATTTTTTATGGTAAAGGTTTGCTGGAATTGTATACGCGTTCTGTTAATGCAGATTTCTTCAACTATAGACGGAGCTATGCTGCCTTCGTCTATAGTTTTGGTAATAACTTCTTTTATCTTTTCATTAAAGCTTCCGCCGAGCGTTCCCTGGTATGCCTTGTAGTACTGGTATATGTACTTTAACACCGCATCCTCATAGGTACAGTAGTTCATAGCTCTTGTCTGGCTTCCGCTCATACCGTTGATCAGCAAAGAGGAAATTTTTGATATATCATCTGCCGTTGCGATTTTTCTGATTCTGGCAAAGGTGTTGGTATCACTGTTATCAGCAAGTAAATAAAGCAAATAGAAGTCTATCATATCAGACTTTATCGGCGTTGCCGTCATAAATATTTTTCTGTACGAACGTTCTGCCAATGCCTTTACCTTCAAATACATGCTGTTTTTTTCTACGAAATAATAGTCATCGTAAAGAGGGAAAACATAATAACTCGAGGCGTTCTTGGCTGACGATAAATCCAAATCCGAAAATTCAAGCCCTTCCCTTTGTCTTTTTTCATAATCCTTGACTCTTACAATATCCTCACGCATAGGCTTCTTGTGGCTTACCTTAATGTAATCGTGTGCCTCGTCAACGATTAAGGTCTTGTAGGACATATCAATAAGCAAGTCTATGAAATTATATCCCTTTTCGGCTGTTACCGAGACAGAACAGTAGCGGGTAGCCGCTGATTCATACTCCTCGTTCAGGCAGAAATTAAGCAGGTTAAATAGCTCGTCATCCCCATGTGTAACGACTTTACTAACAATCAAAATCGCATATTTTTTTCTTATTTCCTTTGCGATATTTCTGTACTGCGTAATACACTTCAAAATATCGGCGCCCTCTTGAGCATTTTTACTGTCAAGATTGATTTTATCTACGATTTTTTTACCTTCTTTAGCCCTGATAAAATCAAATTCTCCAACGATACTGTTTGCAATAAGAGCCTTATCGAGAAGGCGTTCCATAATACCGTTGACCTGTATCGAGTTTGTAATCGGCATATCAAGATACATGTCGACAATATGGTAATACGGTCCCGAAAGATCTACGGAATAGTTTGAATCATCAAACTCCTTTTTAAATCCAAGCGCCTCGGAAATTTTTGCTACCATCTCCTCGATAAGCGGTGCAATAACACCCCTGAGAATCTCCATTTTGAATTCCTTACTGTCAAGATTTGCATGTCTGCCTATAAGGTCGGAGATTTTCGAACGAATCCCCTTTGTTTTATCGGTGGTACAAACGCTTTCGTAAATTTTGTGAGCAGCTTTCAGGATTTTTTGGTCAAAGCTGTTTTTCTTACCATTTACACATTCGTCATAAGCTGAACTGATAATAGCGTACATGTCATCAAGGCTTTTTATACTCACCACCTTAGGCAATGTCTCCGCACTGACAACTCGCTCTTCGTTTCCGTTAAGGAAAGTTAAATCCTTATAGAAATTTCTAAAACCAAATTTTCTTGCTAACTCAATCTCCCACTTTTCCGCCATATTTTCGTTTGGAACCAAAATAAGCAGAGAGCCGAGTTCTTTTCTGTATGCAAGCTCGCTGATAATCATTCCCGCCTCAATGGTTTTTCCCATTCCAACTTGGTCGGAAAGTATGCCGCACTTATTAAATCTATAAATAAAGTCCTTTGCCGCCTTTTCCTGATACGAGAAGTAAGTAGCCTTGTTAGCGTTAAAATCAACCTGTCTCCATTCATCATGGATTCCGATTTTTCTGTATTGATCTCCATTTATTTTTAATTCTATAGCCTCGTCCTTCGTATCGATGATAAGCTTCATCAACCTGTCTTTAAGAACAATTTGAGCCTCGGTAAGCGCCTCTTTGTTTTTAGTATTGGCACTTGGTAAATAAACAGATATCTTATTTCTTTTTTCATCAAATTCGTTTTCTCTTGCCATTTAAAAACTCCTCTTAAGCTAAAATAATAAGTAGTATACCAACGGTGACCGCAGCTGCGATTATTCCGGCTATCATTAATTTTTTAGGGATGGATTTCTTTTTCTTGTAATGTAATTGCTGTGCCAGAGTATCCGTATATTTCTTTAAAGCTTCCTTGTTTTCCTTCGCGTGTATAAGGGCTCGCTTAAAGTTTTCCATTTGGTCTATCGGTTCTCCAACTTGAATCAGCTCGCTTTCATCTTTACAACAGTTGTCAGCTAGCAAAATCCCCCAATAAGCCTGGTGATAATCCACGTCCCATCTTATCAGCGTTATGTAGTTCCATTTTGCCTGTTTGAAAACTCCACGCATTAAACACTTTTCCGCAAACGTATTAACCTGCTTTTTTAAGCCGATGGTTACTTCTGGGAAATACGTCAGCAATTTATTGAATACATCGAAAACGTTATCGTCCTGCGTTACTTCGTTTTCATCAACATAATCAATACATGCAAAGGTAAGATCCATCAAAAGCTCTTGTCTTGCATAATTCGTTGAGCAGCTTAGGAGCAGCATTTCAACGATGGACATGTCACTTAACTTGTATATGTTACCAAGGCTCATATTCGGGGTTTCTATTTCGGCATATAAATAATATTGCAAGATTTTAAAGTACTCGCCCATATATTCATGCAAATTGTATTCTGTTAACTCCTTGCAATATTTTTTTGCCGTCACATAATATCCGTTTCTCACCAATACGCCTATAAACTCCAGTGTCGAATAAACAAAAAAGCTTTTTTGTTCTTCGCCTAACGTGTGGATAATAATATCAAACACAGGGTCGCTTTCAGGGATATTTTTGCATTTATTGATTAATCCCTCAAAATACACTCCCCTGTCTTCAAAATCCGTTTGCACAGCTATACTGACCCACCGAGACGCATTCTCGTACCTTTGGTTTTCCAAAAGATATATGATTCTGTTTTTTATAACGCTTATCAAGTGCTTTACACCCGTTCGGGAGAGTTTAGGAATTAAGGCCTCAACCTTAAAGTAATCGTTTTCTTTTTCAATACCCTCCATCAACTCATCCAAAACCTTCGATTGATTCTCAATCATCAAGGAAACAAGCGCAACCTTTCCGTTTTTTTCATCGACAAATTTTAAGTCGTCACAAATTTTCTTTGCCTCATCCCACAGAGCATTCCTGCACATTTCCGTAACCAACTCGGAACACAAATTAATGTAGTCATCAATATCGGCGTGGAACACAAACGGAATTGAAATGTTAGCATAATCCATTAACAGCGTTGGCTTGTTGAATATGTAAGGCAATGCCCTCAGTACCGTGCGATTCAATTTAGTAATCACCCCGGTATTAACGTTCGCCAATATGCGGTAATATTCAAACGCATTATTGTTGGCACTTTCCATTATTGAATCAACAATATACTCCGAGATGGGAGTTAAAAATTCTTCAGCTTCAGCAGCGGGAAGTTTTTTTATAATTTCAGCAAACAATTCAAAATCATTAAAATTCTGAATTCCGTCCTTATAAAAATCCTCAAGAGTTTTGGATTTACTGTCAATAAGCAATTTGAATACCATAATTTTATAATCCCAATCGCTCATATAACGAAAACAATCCAAATATTCATTCAGCTTATACTTGGCATCTCCGAAATGTCCGTTTTTTACCAGAGACTCTATCAACGTTGCAAACATTTGAATGTTGTCGTCAATAGTATAGTCGTCCTCCAAATCCGTATAATGTATCGTGTACGGATTCCGTAAGATAGGCACAGCGTCTGCAGTGTACTTTGTTTCAGTCGCCTTAAGCTTTTTGTCTCCCATTTTGACAGAACCCAAATCAACTGTGTCTTTTCCGGGAGTAACCGTCATTTGTTGATTTTTTATATGCGGAAAAAACTCTTCAACCGCTGATTCAACATCTTTGAACCAAAATTCGGAATCATGCGCTATGTAGTCAACTTCCCTCAAATCCTCGGGGACATCCTTGGAAAAATCACTGTTTATTATAAGCTTATATCCGCGGTTGTTTCTGCCATCTATTTCGCGTAAGCTCAAGAAACGTTCCCACTCGTTTTTAACCCACGTACTCGTAAGGTTTTGTGGATTTGATGCAAAAACAATTAAATATTTTGCGGATTCAAGTGCTAAATACAGATTTATATTCGGCTCTTTGTCTACGTCTCTCAATACGCATGGAGCAAAAAACACCCTCAGACCACGCTCTATCAGTCTTTTGTAGATTTCATATGCCCACTTATATTCTTCGGTCTTCTCGTTGTTTTTTGAATTCGAATTTGTTATTTCACAGCTTAAGAAGACGTCGTATTGAGGCTTTTCCTTACGAGCAACCAAAAGTCGCTCTCTTAACGACTCCAATTCATTGATTTTAGTAAGATAATCATTGTACGCCTCGCTATCGCTAACACTATCCAACAGAGCTGAAACATGAGGGTCGTCAGTTATGCGGTAGTTATGTATCGGTCGGTGCAACGTAGGAATATACTTGCCGTTTTCCGGCACGTATTCGACTCCGTATTTACAAAGAATCAACCCCCAAATCGCCTCGCTCACTTTAGGGAGAAGCTTAACTATTTTCTCGTAAACCTCTCTCGCTTTATCAAATTCTTTTTTTAGACGAAGATCGGTTGCGTTATTAAAAAGTCCTTTTAGCGATTCATCCTCGACGAGGGGAATTGTTTGACTTGTGGCACAGTATTTACATACAGTAACGACCGTGCCAAAAACATCCTCCAGATTAGCACCGCAATATTTACATTTAAGCAGCATGCGAGTCTCCTTTAATATAATTTACATATAAATTTATAATATTTATATATTATAACATGCTTGTAGATTTTTGTCAATATTTGTACTAATTTTCCTTTTTATTTTTTTCGATACCAACGGCAGCCAGTTCATCAACGCCGCACAACTTATCGCAAACGGTGAGGGTTATGACATTAGTATTCTTGAAAATAAAGTTTCCCCTTTATTCAAACAAAAACATAATAACGTAAAAGCCCCCGCGAGAGCTTTTTTGTTTTGGTTTAACTTTAACCTTCAACATTAATTTCTACAAATCAAAGAGCAGCGACGTTTCAGCTTTGCCTTTCGTCATTAGGTGATAGCATAGTTCTCGTTTTTGTCAATGGTGTAATGTAAATAAAATTTTGCGTATAAAATTAACGCACTTTAAGTCAAGTAGAAATACTTGGCTTTTTTATTTTCAAGGAAATTTTTATCTGATGCAGCCTGTAAATTATAACCTTGACAAATACATACTAAACTGCGAAAAATCTGTCTTTAACCCGAACAGTGCTACGTAGGGGTATTGCCGAAAGGCAAAATACAAATTAAAAAGGAGAAAGAAAATGAGGTGCGGCAAGTCACGTGAACTAAAACATTTCGCCGGTGAATGCTACATCACTTTCAAATTGGTAGACATAGATTTTTCAAAACGTGAGGTTTACGTTGCCGTTACCAACAGAGGCAAAATTACACTTAATACATTTGAACCTTACCGAGATAAAAACAAATATTACTTCGAATACTGTCCGGAGTTAGGCTTGCCGACACGTTGATCGCAAAGCTCAATGCCGAGAGTACCACATTGCCGATTCTCCGCAAGCAGCTTGCCGAAATAGAAAAAGGCATTGACAATATCGTCAACGCCATTCAAGCGGGAATCATTACCCAATCCACAAAGCAACGTCTTGAGCAGCTCGAAGCCGAAAAAAGCGAGATCGCGGTGCAGATTCTTAAAGAAGAAATTGCTAAACCCACAGTTACAAAAGACGATATACTCGCATATCT
>JAZUBT010000008.1:0-20630 GCA_045638685.1 Eubacteriales bacterium
TTACCCCACGTGGGCTTGTTCTGCGGGGAAGGCACTCCTAATGCTTCAAGGATATTCTTGATTTCGGCAAGGCTTTTACCCTCTGAATAATAGTCGAATATGAGTTTAACGCAAGCGGCTTGACCCTCGTTGATAACAATACGGTTTTCGTGGCGGTTATAGCCGAAAGCTATTCTTTTTTGTGCGGATGCCGGATTCATAAATACACCTCCTCGGCATAGATTCTTTACACATATATTATATCAAAAATCACAGAAAAAATCAAGAGCCGGAACACCCTAAAAAACAAAAAAGGCAGCAAAAACTGTCAATTTTATTGCTATAATCGCGGTGGGTTATGTTTTAACGATTACAACCATAATTTCAACGAATACCCCCATAAATTTAACGCTTACCCCATAGTTTTAACGAATACCCATAATTTTAACGAAAACAAAAAAGAGCCCATCCGACGGGAGTGGAAAATCTCTCGAAAGGTGTTCTCCCTTCAATAAAAAGCTAGATTTTTGTGTGGGCGAAGAGCAAAAATACCCCTAAAAAAAAGTAAAAAACGTAGAAAAGGTGCCTTTTCACCCATTTTTAGCCCTAAAATATCAAAAGTGGACAGCAAAACTGCCGTCCACTTAATCTGGTGGAGACGACGGGAGTCGAACCCGTGTCCGAAAACCCCTTGACATAACCTTCTTCGCAGACAGTCTCTTGTTTAAAATTCCCCGTCAAGGACGTGAAGAGACACACTTCCTATCAAGGTAGCCCTTTTGTTCCTGATCGGTTCAAGGAGCGAAAGTTCCGATGCAGGTTCACCACTGATTTGACGCTCCGAGACGTTCGTGGTACTACGTCTCAGGAACGGGCGGCATAAAGAGCCGCGGCACTGCAAAGCTTAGCTACTCCCGAGGGAGAGGGCTAAACTTAGGCAGCCATAGCAACTGTATCGTTGTCGTTTAATTTTTAAGTTGGGCAGTTTACGAGATTACCCGGCTCGCTGCGCTTATTAAGCCTTAAAGTCCCCGTCGAAGCCTTTACGTCCCCATAAAGCTCCCAAAAGGAGTAGTATTATTATACAATAAAAACATTGTTTTGTCAAGCGGTATTTTTTGGCGAAACATACCGCTAAAAAGCGAAAAAAGGAAAATAAAAAGGTTGTCTTTTGGAATATGCAGAATGTCCGAAAATATCCGTCATTGAAAATTTACAGAAATTACGCGAAAATACTTGATTTTTTTCTGAAAATAGTGTAGAATAATAACGATAACAAAAATTACCTTAAGGAGATTAAAAAATGTTGGTTTCAGCAAAAGAAATGCTTACAAAAGCAAAAGCGGGAAAATATGCGGTAGGTCAGTTCAACATAAACAACCTTGAATGGACCAAGGCTATACTTTTAACGGCGCAGGAGCAGAACTCTCCCGTTATACTCGGAGTTTCCGAGGGCGCGGGAAAATATATGTGCGGCTTCAAGACCGTTGCAGATATGGTTAAGGCTATGATAGAGGAGCTTAACATCACCGTTCCGGTTGCGCTTCATCTTGACCACGGCTCTTACGATGGCTGCTACAAGTGCATTAAAGCAGGATTTTCTTCCATAATGTTTGACGGCTCACACTATCCCATTGAGGAAAACATTGAAAAGACGAGAGAGCTTGTTCACGTTGCTGAGAAGCTCGGACTTTCTCTTGAAGCTGAGGTTGGTTCTATCGGTGGAGAAGAGGACGGAGTAGTAGGTATGGGTGAGTGTGCGGATCCCGACGAGTGCAAGATGATTGCCGACCTTGGCGTAACCATGCTTGCAGCGGGTATAGGTAACATTCACGGTAAGTACCCCGAAAACTGGGCGGGACTTTCCTTTGATACCCTCGCTAAAATAAGCGAGAAGGTAGGCGAGATGCCCCTCGTTCTTCACGGCGGCACGGGTATTCCCGAGGATATGATAAAGAAGGCAATCTCTCTCGGAGTTTCCAAGATTAACGTTAACACCGAGTGTCAGCTTTCCTTCCAGGCGGCAACTAGAGCTTACGTCGAGGCAGGCAAGGACCTTCAGGGTAAGGGCTTTGACCCGAGAAAGCTTCTTGCTCCCGGAGTTGAAGCAATAAAGGCTACCGTAAAAGAGAAGATGGAGCTTTTCGGTTCCGTTGGCAAGGCTTAATCGGACGGGTTAAGATTTAAAAATAATATAAATAGCCTTCCCCGAAACGGAGAGGGCTATTTTGATTTTGCAGATAAAGAAGGGGGGGCTATGTTTGTTAAAGCTTTTTTATATGCCGGTAAAAGAGGCGCCGGACAAGATTCCGTGTGATATTTCCGAGCATAGAAAAAACAAAATACTTTCCGCAAGGAGAGAGACGGCAAAAAGGGCTTTGACCGCTGCCGCTCTTGTTTTAAAGGCAGGTTTTTACTCTTTTGGCGTAGATGAAAAAAACGTTCGGTACAGTGCTTTTGAAAACGGAAAGCCCTACGCTTTATCGCACCCCGAAATTCATTTTTCACTAAGCCATTCCGAAACAATGGCTGTCGCCGTGTTTTCGGACAGCGCCGTAGGGGTTGACTGCGAGAGGGTGGACAGAGAGGTATCTGCCGAGCTTGTCAGACGGTTTCTGTGTTTCCCAAAGAACGATACGGTCATAGAACCGCTTTTAACGTGGGTAACGGGCGAGAGTCTTTCAAAGCTTTCCGGAACAGGAGTTTTTTCGGAAAAAAATAAACACTGTCTGCCGGAGTTTAACGGCAATATTGCAAGGATAGGGGATATAGCCCTTGAAAAATTTATAATTGAGGATAATCTCGTTGTTGTTGCGATGGAAAAGCAGGAAAAAATTGAAATAACAGCAGTAAAAAGTTGAAAAAGATACGTCAGTATTCAGACCGTATATACGTTTCCCACAGTACGTTAAAAGAGCCTATGCGGAAGGTTTCGGCATAGGCTCTTTTGTTGGTTATTAAAACGGTGCAGGGAATTATTCTCCGATGAGCGCTGCGGTGTCTCTTGCGATAACAAGCTCCTCGTTGGTAGGAATTACATATACCTGTACCTTAGATGTATCGGTGCTTATCTTAACTATATCCGACTGGCGGCACGCCTTTTTGTTTCTTTCGTCGTCGATTTCAATACCGAGATACTTAAGGTCCTCGCAGGAGTCCTTTCTGAGAGCAACGTTGTTTTCGCCAAGACCTGCGGTGAATACGAGAGCGTCAAGACCGCCCATAGCTGCGGTGTAGGAGCCGATGTACTTCTTTATTTCGTAGCTCATGATACGGTCGGCAAGTATTGCCTTCTTGTTTCCTGCGGCGATAGCGTTCTCAATCTCTCGGCTGTCGGAGGAAACCTCGGATACGCCGAGAAGTCCGCACTTCTTGTTTAAGAAATTACTCATTTCAGAGGGGGACATACCCTCCTTTTCCATAAGGAAGCATACGATTGCGGGGTCGATAGAACCGCATCTCGTACCCATTTCAAGTCCGTCAAGGGGAGTAAAGCCCATAGTGGTATCAACGCTCTTACCGTCCTTGACAGCGGTAATCGAGGAGCCGTTTCCAAGGTGGCAGGTGATGATTTTCGTGCCCTCTACCTTGCCGAGAATTTTGGTCATTTCAGCGGCAACGTAACGGTGAGAGGTACCGTGGAAGCCGTAACGGCGAATGCCGTACTTCTCATAAAAGCTGTACGGGATAGGGTAGGTGTAAGCGTAGTCAGGCATGGTCTGATGGAACGCCGTGTCGAATACGAGAACCTGAGGAACGTCCTTCATAACCTCGGTGCAGCCCGCGATACCCATAAGAGCGGGGCCGTTGTGGAGAGGGGCAAGCTCCTTGCATTTTTCAACCTTTTCGATAACGTCGTTGGTAACGATAACGCTTCCGCTGAAGTATTCGCCGCCGTGTACTACTCTGTGTCCGACCGCGTTTATTTCGCTCATATCGGAGATGCAGCCCATTTCCTTATCGGTGAGAGCTTCAACGAGGAGCTGCATAGCAACCGCATGGTTAGGCATATCTATATCCTTTGAGAACTTTCTTCCGTCGGGAAGCTTGTGGGTAATCTTACCGTCTATACCTATTCTTTCGCAAAGACCCTTTGCAAGCTCTTTTTCTGTTTTTGTGTCGAGAAGCTGATACTTAAGAGAGGAGCTTCCTGCGTTTACTACGAGTACGTTCATTCTAATTTCCGCCTTTCATTATCTTTAGTCTTGACTAAATAGAAAATTTAGTATATAATGGTATATTATAATTCATTTTTTAAAAAAAAGCAATACCTTTTTGAAAAAATGTGAGGTAATTTTTAGAATTATGAAAGCAGTAGCAGTAATTTGTGAATATAATCCCTTTCATAACGGGCACGTCAGTCTTCTTGGGGAGATTAAAAAAAGCTTTCCGGAGTATATAATTATTTCGGTAATGAGCGGCAGCACCGTGCAACGGGGAGATTTTGCTATTCAAGGTAAATACGTCAGAGCGGAAAACGCGCTGAAAAACGGATCCGATCTCGTTATTGAGCTACCGTTCCCCTTTTCCGTTTCCGCGGCGGAGCAGTTTGCGGCGGCAGGTGTTTTTATCAGCCGAAGCGTTCTTTCGGATGTCCTTGCCTTCGGCTCGGAAAGCGGCAATCTTGATGCCCTTAAAAAAGCGGCAGAGAGACTGTGCTCCGACGAATTTGAAAACGGAATGAAGACGGCGATTGAAAATAATGCGGGGAATGCGTTTATAGCGGTAAGAGAGCGCGTATATGAAGCTCTTTACGGAGAAAAGCTTCCTTGTAGCGGAAACGATATTTTAGCTCTTGAATATCTGAAAAACACAGAAAAATATAAGGATATAACCCCGTACGCCGTGCACAGAGTAGCGCCGTTTTCCGCTACAGCGGCGAGAAGGGCAATATATAGCGGAGACGCCGCAGAGACAGAGAGGCTGATTCCGAATGAAAACGTAGGCGGTGAAATCCACGGCGGTCTTAAAGGTATTTCTTCGCTTATCCTCGGACATCTGAGATTAAGCGCTTCGAAAGACACCGGTAGCGGAGTGCGTAACGCAATAAAGCAGGCGGCGGAGAAATCGTCCGACTACGAAAGCTTTATAAATAGCCTTCCGACAAAAAACTACACTCTCGCAAGGCTTCGCAGAGAGATAATAGCTATGCTTTTTGACGTTTCGGAAAGCGAAAAAAATGCTATGCCGGAATATACCGTTTTGTTAGGTGCAACCGAGCGAGGTCTTAAATATCTTTCCGAAAAGAAAAAGGAGCTTACCTTACCTATATTAACAAAAAGAGCCGATGCGAGAGCGCTTAGCACCGAAGGCATGAAGCAGCTTGAAAAGGCTGTTCTTTGCGATAGCATATACGCTCTCGGGCTAAAAAAAGAAGCCGGAGCCTATTTTAAGACTCCGGTCATATACGGATAATTATTTTTTAAGATATTCCATAATAACATCTACCGCTTTTTCGATACCGCACGTGCCGCTGTCAACACAAAGGTTGTAGCTCTGAACGTCGCCCCAACGGACGTCGGTGTGGTGGAAATAGTAGTTCTGACGGCGCTTGTCTATCTTTTTCATAGAGTCCTCTGCCTTCCTTGCGTCAAGCCCCTCGTGCTCCATTATTCTCTGAATACGAAACTCATTAGATGCGTAGATGAATATTTTGATAAGGCTCGGATTCGAGGAGAGAACGTGGTCGGCACAGCGTCCGATAATTACGCATGGGCCGTTTTCGGCTATCTTTTTGATAGCGTTTGCCTGAGCGAGATATATGTAGTCGTCAAATGACTGAAAGGACGAGCCGTGCTGTGCGTTATACTGCATACCCCTTACGAGAGAGTAGAGGAAGCTGTTGGTGGCAGACTTGTCAAAGTCGCGGAAATGCTTTTCGTCAAATCCGCTTTCCTCAGCGGCAATTTTTATAAGCTCGTTATCGTAGTAGGGAATGCCGAGTTTTTTTGCAAGCAGGCTGCCTATCTCCCTTCCTCCGCTACCGTGCTGACGGCTTATTGTAATGATGTTGTTCATTCGATATACCTCCATTGTCCTATGTAAAAATATCTAAGCTACAATTATATTATATCATATTTTTTGTGCCTAATCAATAATTTTTTATAAAAATTTATATTTTCAAAACAAAATATAAAAAGTCTATGATGGGGGTGAAGCTCTTGGTAGAGTTTGAAAGGCAATCGACGCTTCTTGCCAGTGTAAGAAAATGTGTGCAAAGCTACGGAATGATAGAGGACGGCGATATAATTGCGGTCGGCGCTTCCGGGGGCAAGGACTCAACCGCGCTCCTATGTGCGCTTGCGGTTATGCGTCGGTTTTACCCGATTAAATATCAGCTTAAAGCGATAAGCGTTGATCTCGGTTTTGGCAACATGGACTTTTCGCCACTTACCGAGCTTTGCCGGAGTCTTGACGTTCAGCACGTTATCGTAAAAACGGATATAGCCGAGGTCGTGTTTAACGCAAAAAAAGAAAGCTCCCCCTGCTCCCTTTGTTCTAAAATGCGCAGAGGTGCACTGCACCGCGAGGCGGAAAGGCTCGGCTGTACCAAGGTTGCCCTCGGTCATAATAAGGACGACGTTTCGGTAACGCTGATGCTTAACATTTTGTATGCGGGGAAAATAGAGGTTTTCTGGCCGAAAAATACTCCGGACGATAGGGGAATGACGCTTATCCGTCCGCTTATATACACGAGCGAAAAGACTGTAAGGGAGTTTTGCCGGAAAAATGAAATTCCGATAATAAAAAACACCTGCCCCATGGATAAGCATACCGAACGCGAGAGGGTCAAGCAGATGATAGCGGAGCTTGAAAAGGAGCATAGGGGTGTCAGTCATAGAATATTCAGAGCTATCGAAAAAAGTGAAATAGACGGTTTTATTAACCCCGACGTAAAAAGAAATTTAAACGAATAAAAATTACAAAGAGCTGAAAAACGGAGATAAAAAATGAGCTTTGACGCATTTATGTTAAGAGCGGTAGCCCACGAGCTTAACGCCAAAATATCGGGGGGGCGGGTTGAAAAAATCCTTCAGCCGTCAAAGGACGAGCTTACTCTGCTTCTTCACAGAGAGGGGAGCCGTATGCGGCTTCAGATAAACGCCGGCGCCGCTGCCGCGAGGATAGGGATAACCGAGGCTTCGCCCGAAAACCCGAAGGTGCCGCCAAACTTTTGTATGCTTGTAAGAAAGCATCTGACCGGAGCAAAAATCGAAAGCATAAGTCAGCCTCAGTTTGAGCGTACTCTTGAAATACTTTTTGAAACCTACGACGAGATGGGGTTTCTCACAAAGCGCCGTCTTATCTGCGAGATAATGGGCAGGTATTCAAACGCGGTGCTATGCGATAAGGACTACAAAATATTAAACGCGCTTCGTCCCGTCGATTTTACAACAAGCAGAAAAAGACAGCTGCTACCGCAGATGCTTTACGAAATGCCGCCTGCGCAGAACAAGAAAAATCCGCTTAACGAAACCCGCGAGGGATTTTTATCATCAGTCAGCGAGGTAAGTGAAAACGGCCTTATGTCTGTTTACGGAGGAATGTCGCCGCTTACAGCAAGAGAAATTTGCTTTCGCGCAGGAACGGGCGAGGATAAGGAGAAGCTTTGGACGGAGTTTAGCGAAATAGTAAGCTGTGCGCTTGAAAACAGATACACCCCTACTCTTATTTTAAACGAAAAAGGTGTGCCTTACGATTTCTCGCCGTTTGAAATAAAGCAGTACGGAGAGCTTTATAAAACGGTAAGGTTTGAGACGTTCGGAGAGCTCACCGATGCTTTTTTTGCCGAGCGGGAGCGCGAGAGCAGAGAGCGTCAGCGCGCGCACGATACCGAGAAAATGCTAAAAAACGTTGAGGCAAGAATTATTAAAAAGCTTGAGCTTCAGAAAAAGGAGCTTGCCGACACCGAAAAGAAAAACGAATATAAGCTTAAAGCGGACGCGATAACAGCTAACATATACAGGCTGAAAAGCCACGTGGATAGCGCTAACCTTACCGCCTACGTTGAGGACGGTAGCGGTGAGTTTGCCGAGACCACGGTAACGGTTAAGTTTGAGCGAGGGCTTACTCCGTCGCAGTACGCGCAGAAGCTTTACAAAAGATACAATAAGGCTAGGACCGCCGAAAAAGAGATAACCCTGCAAATAGAAAAGGGTGAGAATGAGCTTGAATATATCCGCTCCGTCCGATACGCGCTGTCGAGGATAAACGGTGAGGAGGAGCTTTTGGAGATACAGAACGAGCTTAACGCCGCAGGGTACGGAAAAAAGAAAAAGCAAGAGCCTAAAAAACAGGGTAAAAAGGGCGAAAAGCAGAAAACGCTTCAGCTTAAAAGTCCTATGAAGTTTACAACGTCGGGGGGATATACTGTTCTTGTTGGAAAGAACAATCTTCAAAACGACTATTTGACCTTTAAGGTTGCATCGAAAACCGACTACTGGTTCCACGTTAAAAACGTTCCCGGTTCACATACCGTACTGCTTTGCGAGGGACGTGAGCCGAGCAGCGGGGATATAACCGAGGCGGCAATACTTGCGGCGAAAAACAGTAAGGCGAGTGGGGAAACACGCGTAGAGGTTGATTACACGCGTATAAAGAACGTGAAGAAGCCGAGCGGAGCAAAGCCGGGATTTGTAATATACGAGGGCTATAATACGGCGGTGGTTGACACCGTTTAAAGGTAAGCTTTATTATCCTTAAAAATCTTTTTTGGCGCTATGGATAAATCCGGTTAAAAAGCTTTAATGGAAATAGGGGAGCTTTATGAAAAGTATAACGAAAAAGGCATACGGAAAAATAAATTTAATATTAAAGGTAGGAGAAAAACGGGCGGACGGGCGGCACGAGGTGTTGACCGTTATGCAGAAGGTGGGTATTTTTGACACCGTTACCGTCTCCAAACCCGACGCCGAGGGGATATTTATTGAATGCAGCGACTCTTCTCTCGCAACAGAGGATAACCTCGCGTATAAAGCGGCTAAATGCTATTTTGACAAGGCGGGACTTACGCCGAGTATTAAAATTTCAGTAGAGAAAAGAATACCCGTAACCGCCGGAATGGCGGGCGGAAGCACCGATGCGGGAGCTACGCTTACCGCTCTTGAGGATATGTACGGTGCGCTCGGATTTGACGGAATATATGAAATAGCCGCATCTCTCGGGGCCGATGTTCCGTTTTTCATATACGGGGATAAAACCATGCTCGGAAGGGGTACGGGTACAGCTTTAACGCCGTTTCCGTCTTATTCAGGTGAGCTTTACGGAGTTTTTGTTGTTGGCGTAGCGGAAAAGCCTTCTACGGGGGAGATGTACCGTCTGCTTGACGAGGTAAAGGGAGAGCGCGTTTCCTGTCTTGACGGTGCTGAGCTGAAACTGAGGGCTGCTATCGAAAGCTCTGATACGTGTGCCGTTCTCACGGCTTTAACCAACGATTTTGAGCTTTGTAACCCGCATTTCTCGGAGCTTTCGGAGATGCTGAAAGACCTCGGCGCGAAAAAGACGCTGCTGTGCGGAAGCGGTCCTACCGTGTGCGGTATTTTTACCGACAAGGAGACTGCTGATACGGCGGCTGCAAGGCTTACCTATAAAGCCTTCGTTTGTAAAATAACGTAGTAGGCTAAGCCTGTGAGCAAAAAATCTTTCCGAAAAGCCAAAGGCACATGATAAAAAGGGAGTAATTGCATCCGGAAAACATAAATATATAGGCGGCGGGAATCCACATAACGATAAGCGTTATGAATGATACTCGCCGACAAATTTTTTCCGACCTGTCGGGTAGGCAAAATAAGGAGAGGGTGGCGCTGAGCGCTGAGCCGCCGTCAAGACAAAGCACCGGCATTAGGTTAAGTATTCCGAGCAAAAGAGACGCTTCGGAAAGGAGAAGCAAAAATCCGCTTTGTCTAAAAAAGAGCAGAAACGTCAGTAGGTTCACGAAAGAGCCGGAGAGACTTACCGATATTTCCTCGAAAAAGCTTTTGTAGTCTCTCTTTTTGTTTATTTCAAGTCCGTAGGGTGTAACGGTTATGTCGCGCAGACCTATGCCCTCTATAAGCATTACCGCGATATGTCCCGCCTCGTGAAGAAAGGCAGAAAGAACAGTGGCAAGGCTTTCACCGCTCGGATCGAAAGCGGCGGTAACGAAAAAAACGAGTGTGATTATCGGAAATTTGATTTTAGGCATAGCTGCTCCGTTTCGTATTAAGAGAAATTTCTGTGAGGGTTAGTTTTTACCAAAAGTAAAAAAAGGTTAGGCTTAGAAAAAACGGGGAAAAGGTCAGTATATTATAGTAGTAATTTGTAAAAACAATGACTAAAAACGGCGTTTTTATGTGCACAAAGTGAAAATATAAAATTTTATATACTTATTTGTTGACAAAGAAAGCAAAATATTATATAATAATAAGGACGTTAATTTGTAAAATTATTCAGAGAGGTAACATAATGGTTAAAGTCGTAAAGTTTGGCGGCAGCTCTCTTGCCGACGCAGAGCAGTTCAGAAAGGTAATGAAAATAATAAAGGCGGAAAACGACCGTAAGTACGTCGTTCCGTCAGCGCCCGGAAAGCGTTTTTCCGACGATATAAAGGTTACCGACCTTTTATACCGTTGCTATGAGAAAGCGACGAAGGGCGAGGATATAACCGAAATATTCGGCACTATAAAGGAGCGCTTTAATACGATAATAAGCGACCTCCAAATAGACCTTTCGCTTGAAAAGGAATTTGAGGCTATACACTACTCTATGCTTCATAAGGCGGGTAGAGACTACGCCGCCAGCCGAGGAGAGTATTTAAACGGTATGATACTCGCTAAGGCGCTCGGTTATAAGTTTATAAACGCCGCGGACGTTATATTTTTCAAAGAGGACGGAACTCTTGATTCCGAAAAGACCAACGACGTTCTTTCCGAGGCTCTTAAGGAATACGAGTACGCGGTTATTCCGGGATTCTACGGCGCAATGCCCAACGATACCATAAGAACGTTCAGCCGTGGAGGTTCCGATATTACCGGCTCGATAGTTGCCAGAGCCGTTGAAGCTGACCTCTATGAAAACTGGACGGACGTAAACGGCTTCCTTATGGCGGATCCGAGAGTTGTTGAGAACCCCGAAACCATATCCAAGATCACTTATAAGGAGCTCCGTGAGCTTTCCTATATGGGCGCTACCGTTCTTCACGAGGACGCGATATTCCCTGTTCGTACCGCGGGAATTCCGATAAACATCAGAAACACCAACCAGCCCGAGCAAGCGGGAACCATGATAGTTGCGAGCAGCGATAGCTACGACCGTCAGAGAGTTATTACCGGTATAGCGGGTAAGCACGGCTTCAGCGTAATCACAATAGAGAAGGATATGATGAACTCCGAGTTCGGCTTCGGCAGACGCGTTCTTGAGGTTCTTGAAAAGAAGCAGATTTCCTTTGAGCACCTTCCCTCCGGAATTGATACCATGAGCGTTGTAGTTGCTACCGAGTCGATAGAGGGTAGGAGAGAGGATATTACCGAAAGAATAACCGAGGCGGTAAAGCCCGACGTTATTACGATTGATGACAACATTGCGCTTATTGCGGTTGTCGGTAGAGGAATGAAGAACGCAAAGGGAACTGCGGCGAGAGTATTTAAGGCTATTGCCGATGCCGATATTAACGTAAGAATGATAGATCAGGGATCCTGCGAGTCCAATATAATTATCGGTGTAAGCGAGCACGACTTCAAAAAAGCAATGAACGCAATTTACGCGGAATTTGTTTCTAAGCAAAGTAACATTTAGTTCACAGAATTTCTACATCAAGTTAAACCAAAAAGCATTTGACTGTGTTATAATTATACAGTCAAATATAGGGGCATAGCTCAGTTGGTAGAGCAGCGGTCTCCAAAACCGCGTGTCCTGGGTTCGAATCCTAGTACCCCTGCCAAAAAATAACAGTCCACCGTGAGTGGGCTGTTATTTTTTCGTAAAGCAAAAAGTGAGAACCCAGTAAACGCACAGCGTTTACGATTTTGCGCTTAATAAAATGAGGATTACCGTCGGGTTCGGCGCAAAATTTGGTTCAGAATCCTAGTACCCCTGCCAAAAATAACAGTCCACCGTGAGTGGGCTGTTATTTTTTCGTAAAGTAAAAAGTGAGAACCCAGTAAACGCACGGCGTTTACGATTTTGCGCATTGATAGGTTTAGCAAACCGCGGAGCATCGGCGCAAAATCGGGTTGAATCTCTAACTCTTTGTCTAAAATAACGGTTAGTGTAGGCGCGCGGTTGTTTTTTTGAAATATAAACAAAGAAAAAATGTTTTTTTACTTGACATATCAGTCTCGTGTGTTATAATAGGGTAAACTTTTAAGTTTGAAAAGGAGAAGTGTCAAATGATTTGGAGAAGAGAGCAATATATTGCACACTGTAATTTCGAATACACGGGACGCGAAATGTTCTGCGAGCTTTTCGGCCCCCTCCTTCAGCTTGAAGAAGAGTGGCGTCGTCAGGGAGCAACAGAAAAGGAGATTGCCATGACCGCGTTCGATTGGGATTACGTGTTAAAGACGTATATTCCCGTTAAAGCCGGTGCAGTTACCGGAATAACGCCCAAAGTATTGGAGGATACCCCCGAAAAGAGAGTAACTATCGACGCCATGGGCAGAACCATGCTTTTACATAAAAGCTCCGCTACCGTTCCGCTGCCGATGGACTACCCTGTTAAGACGATGGACGATTGGCTTAAAATAAAGCATTGGTACACGTTTAGTGAAAACAGAATAAATTACGAGGCTCTCGCCAAGACGAAGGAGCAGCAGGACAAGGGATACCTTACCCTTTTGGGAATTCCCGGAGGCTTTGACGAGCCGCGTCAGCTTCTCGGTGAGGAAGGACTTTGTATCGCGCTTTACGACGAGCCGGAAATGATAGAGGATATGCTTGCTACCATAGCGGATACCAACGTGAAAATAATTGAGCGTGTTATGGACAAGGTAAAGATAGACAACCTTAGTGTTCACGAGGACATGGCTGGAAAATCCGGACCGCTTCTCGGCCCTAATCATATCACAACCTTTATAAAGCCGTATTATACCCGTATCTGGGAAGCCGCTAAGGCTTGCGGCGCTACGCTTTTCTCACAAGACAGCGACGGAAATATGGATTCCGTTATAGACGCATTCCTTGATTGCGGAGTAAATTGCTTCTATCCGTTTGAGCCCGCTGCGGGAATGGATATGGTAAAAATGCGCGAAAAGTACGGTAAAGCCTTTTATGTTAAGGGCGGTATAGATAAGCACGTCCTCAGAAAGGACAAGGTGGCTATCCGCGCTGAGCTGGAATATAAAATGTCGGATACTATGAAAGGTGGCGGTACGGTATTTGCGCTTGACCACCGTATTCCAAACGGCGTAAGCATAGAAAATTACAGATATTACGTTAATCTCGGAAGAGAGCTGCTCGGTATCCCCCCGATTTCCGGAGAGGGCTGGGAGCGCATGGCGTTTTAAATTGAAAAAAAGAAGCCTGTTTGTCGCTCTTCCCATAGGGATTTAAATTGAAAAACTTAGAAAACTCGACTCTACATAAGTCGAGTTTTCTTTTAACCACGCAAAACAACTTGAATAAATTTTACTTTTTTGATATAATAAACTCACCGATAAATAAGAATTTAACGAGGAATATTATGAGTAACAATAACAAAAAGAAAATAGAGCCGTGGAGAATTATAGTTTTTGTAATAGCGGTAGCATTTATTATATTTATGTGGGTAAAAAAAGACATCGCCGAGATATACGCCACGATGCGAACTGAACAGATTGCTCCGTTGATTGTAACCACCATAGCGGTTTCGTTGTTGAAGATTGCGGCAATCGCAGGAGTGATTTTGTTAATCAAATGGATAGTAAGTAAGATAAAAAAGAAATAATCAAATTCCAATTTATTGAGGTGTATAATGAGAAAATCATTTATGTGTAGCCTATGCCATAACGGCATATTAGGCGGTGCTTTATATCTTGACGAAAATTCGGTTACTTATAAGACAAACAAACTCACAGTAGATAAAGCGTATAGGAATCTTGTACTACCGCTTGATCAAATCGCAGAACTTACATGGAAATGGATTGTTTTCCCGGTAGCAACGTTCCATATGAAGAACGGAGAAAATTACAAGGTTATAATTTTCAATAAAAGGTGCTTCGAAAAATACTATGCCGAAGTCAAACAAAACTAAAACTAACAAATTCCAATTTATCGAGGTGTTTCGTTTTGTGGAATAATATTTTCAAAAGTATAGCACACTATACTTTGCAAGCAAAGTCGTGTGTTTTTGCTAAGCAAAAAGTAAAGGATAGCGAAATTTTCGCTATCCTTTTATGTTACTTAAAAAATCCCTATGGGAAGAGCACTTTTTAGGCTTCTTTTTTGTTTAATATTATTTTTCGTTGTTCTTTTTATAAAAAAGTATTCCAAAGGACATTATAACGGCGAATACGATAAGGTAGAAAAGAACGGGGAATGCAAACTTACCGTTTGCAGCAGCATTCTGATACGGACGAATTCCGTGTGCGTAAATCGCAACGAATACCATAAACAGCGATGCGATAATTGCGAGTATCGGCATAACTGTATTCTTAAAAATATTCTTTTTCCCTTCTTTTTTAATAAATACGACAAACATCGGGATATAAAATGCGTAAATGGTTATAATCGGGAGCTCAGACGAGTCGAAGCTGAATAAACCGAAAATCGGAGCTCCGAGATTTGCGCCGTAGAAGTAGAAATACCATGCGCTGCAGAAAAGAAGTGCCAGAATTCCTGCGTTTGACGGCATATTGGTTTCGCCATCAACAGCAGCAAAGGTTTTAGGCTTCGGTCCGCAGTCGCGTATTGCAAGAGAGTAGAAGGAACGTGGACAAGCTATCATCAGTCCGTTGAGAGTTCCGAGACAAGAGATAACGACAAATGCGTTCAGTATAGTTCCGCCAACACCGCCAAAAAGATTTTTTATTGCCGTGGTAGAACCCTCTTTCATAAGAACATCTACCGATGCGCCGCCTGTAAGACCGATAAAGTACAGGATATAGACTGCCATAATGATAACTGTGCCAAATACAAGCGCACGGGGCAGGTCCTTTTTCGGATTTTTCAGCTCTGCATTGATAGACGTTGCAACAATCCAGCCCTCGTAAGCAAATGATGCCGCTGCGATTCCTGCAAATACGCTGGAAAAATCACTGCTTCCTAAGTTAGAGGAAGAAACAAAGGCTTCGGTCGTATTGCCGTTTATAAGTCCGCAAACCGTTCCGACTATAATTATTGTTGCCAGAGGGATAAGCTTGATAACCGTAGCGCTTACTTCTAATTTTCCGGCAAGCTTAGGCGAAAGCATGTTAAGTGCATAAAGAAGGCACAAATAAAATGCACCGAGCGCCATACAAAGGCCGCCCGTAATATCCGCGGTGGGATTAAAAAGAAGAAGGGTGTATCTTGCGGATACCCATGCAAGAACCGATGTCATTGCCGGAAAATAGGTTGATGCTATAAACCATCCTATTACATAGGCGTATTTTTTACCTACAATAGATTCTGCGTAGTCAACAACGCCGTTTATTTTTACGTATTTTGTCGCAAAATTCGCAAAATTGAATGCGCAGATTATCATGACTATTCCGCCGATTACCCAAGCAAGAATGCCGATAAGCATATTGCCGCCCGTGTAATTAAGAATGTCCTGCGCTTTGAAGAAAACGCCGGAGCCGATAACTATACCGACAACCATACAGATTGCCGTGAACAGTCCGTAGCGTTTATGAAGTTGATTGTTTTCCAAAATTTTTATCCTTTCTTGCTGTTTTTGAGCTCTGTAACAGGGCCGCGCCGATTTTAAGCGCTTTCCGAAACCTAATATAAGCTCCTCTTTTGTAAATATTACTGTGAGCATATTAATTATATCACAAATTTCTTTTAAGTTCAATATATTTTTTACCTGACTACAATATTTTTAAATATTCCTCGCTGTAAAAACCGTATTGATGCTGTGAAACACATTATGTGCGAAATCTATATGTCAAAAAAACATTTATTTTAAACAAAAAAATCAAAAGGAGTTGACTTTTAGGGTATTATAGTGTTATAATAATGAAAAAGGAAGCTTTAAAATATAGCTTTCTAAAAACAGGAGGAAAAAATGTCAAAAAATCTTATTTATGACATCCACGACAAACCCAAGTTCGGAAGTATGCTGCTCTTTGCGTTCCAGCAGGTGCTTGCCATCCTTGCCGCGACCATTTTGGTTCCTGCCATCATCGGTAATGGGATGAGTCAGTCCGCTGCACTTTTCGGTGCAGGCGTCGGTACGATCGTTTATCAGCTCTTTACTAAGTTTCGCAGCCCCGTATTCCTCGGCTCGTCCTTCGCCTTCATTGGCTCAATGCTCGCAGCCTTTGGCGGCGCGGTATCCGCTTCCGCCGGTTACGTAGGCCTCATTATCGGTGCAATCTTCGCCGGTCTCGTTTACGTAGTAATTGCAGTCATTATCAAATTTGCAGGTGTTGAATGGATCAATAAGCTCATGCCTGCCGTTGTTATCGGCCCTACCGTTGCTCTTATCGGTCTTTCGCTTGCTGTCAATGCGGTAAACGACCTGTATGTGGGTAAGGTCATGGTTGAAAAGGTTGAGCAGGTTATTGAAAACGGACAGATCGTAAACAGCGTTACATACGTTTCCGGTTGTAGCCCCTACGTTGCGATTATCTGCGGTCTTGTAACACTCTTTGCAATCTTTGCTTTCTCGGTATTCGGTAAGAAAACGGTAAAGCTTATTCCCTTTGTTCTCGGTATTCTGGTTGGCTACGTTGTTGCATCTATATTCACCGTTATCGGTATTGCGACGAATAACGTTGCTCTTCAGGTCATCAACTTTGAAGCATTCAAGAGTATGCAGATATTTGCAATTCCCGACTTTGCCTTTGTAGAAGCATTCAAGGGTGTTAAAGATATTGACGGTGCATTCCTCGCTACCGTTGCAGTTGCTTATATACCCGTTGCATTCGTTGTATTTGCCGAGCATATCGCTGACCACAAAAACCTTTCCACCATTATAGAAAAGGACCTTCTTGAGGATCCCGGACTTGACAAAACACTCCTTGGAGACGGTGTAGGCTCTATCGCAGGTGCATTCTTCGGAGGATGTCCCAACACCACGTACGGCGAGTCTGTCGGTTGCGTTGCTATAACCAAGAACGCTTCCGTTATCACCATTACTACTGCTGCTATCATGAGTATGATCATCTCCTTCTTCGGCCCATTCGTTACCTTCCTTTCTTCCATTCCTAACTGTGTAATGGGTGGCGTTTGCGTAGCTCTTTACGGATTTATTGCAGTTTCGGGACTTAAGATGATACAGAAGGTAGATCTTGGAGATAGCAGAAACCTCTTTGTTGTTTCCTCTATACTTATCCCCGGTATCGGTGGATTCAGTGTTTCCTTCGGTAAGGTTACCCTGACAACCATTGCATGTGCACTTATTCTCGGCATTATCGTTAATATATTTCTTAACAAGATCAAGGCTCCGGTAGAGAATAGTGGCTCGGAGGAGAGATGACAATGAAGGATTACAAAAACGTAATTGTCTTTGACCATCCGCTTATACGACATAAGATTGCAATACTTCGTGATGAAAAAACCAGCATGAAGGAATTTCGCGAGCTTGTGGAAGAAATCACAACGCTTATGACCTATGAAAGCCTGAAGGACGGTGTTTACACCACCGAGATAGAGGTGAAAACTCCTCTTGAGGTATGCAGGCAAACGGTTATAACCGATAATTCTGTCGTTATCGTTCCGATTCTCCGCGCGGGGCTCGGTATGGTAAACGGTGTGCACGTACTATTTCCTTCGGCAAGAGTCGGACATATCGGTATGTACCGAAACGAAGAAACGCTTAACCCCGAAACCTACTACTGCAAGCTTCCCGATAGTATTGAGGACAAGCTGGTTGTTGTGGTTGACCCTATGCTTGCGACGGGCGGAAGCGCGTGCGATGCAATTCAGCTTTTAAAGAACAAGGGCTGCAAGCACATTAAGTTTATGGCGATTATCGGAGCTCCGGAGGGAATAACCAAGGTTGCCGAGGCGCATCCCGACGTAAGCATTTACGTTTCAACGCTTGACAGATGCTTAAACGAGAACGGATACATACTTCCCGGACTCGGCGACGCGGGTGACAGACTTTTCGGAACGAAATAATAGGTAATAATTTAGGACGCATTCCTGCTTGGTTTGCGTCCTTTTTTCTTTCGGGGGTTGAAAATGTTTTTTTGTTATGGTAAAATACTCTAAAAAGGAGCGTTTGGTATGACTGAAAAGGAAAAAAGAGATTTAGGGCTTCTTTATAACCCTAATTATGATGACGAGATTCAAAAAGAGGTGCTATCGATAAATGATTTGTGCCATAAATACAATGCCATAAAGCCCTCGAGAAGAAAGACGCAAAGAAGACTGCTTAAGAAGATATTCGGCAAGATAGGTGAATTTCCAACCGTTAACACGCCCGTGTGGGTTGACTACGGATATAACACCGAGGTGGGAGATTATTTTTTTGCTAACCATAATTGCCAGATTCTTGACGGAGCAAAGGTGAAATTCGGAAATTACGTATTTATCGCTCCGAACTGCACCTTTACAACGGCAGAGCACGCTCTTGACACAGAGCAAAGAAACGAGGGGCTTGAGGTTGCCTTGCCGATAACCGTAGGTGATAACGTTTGGTTTGGTGCGGGTGTTACCGTTCTTGGCGGTGTCACAATAGGAAGCGACACGGTTATAGGGGCGGGAAGCGTTGTAACGCGTGATATACCGTCGGGAGTTATAGCGGTCGGTGTTCCGTGCCGCGTGCTTCGTAAAATAACCGAGGCAGACAAGGAATATTATCCGCGCACAATTGAGGATTTAAGGAAAAGACAAAAATGAAGAGCGTAATAAAATCTGCGTTTTTGGCAACAGTACCCGTTCTTAGCGGATATCTTGTGCTTGGATTTGGCTTTGGCTTGGTTATGAAGGGGGCGGGGCTTGGCGTTTTGTCCACTCTTGCTATGAGTGCGCTTATATACGCAGGCTCAATGCAGTTTGTTGCTGTGGGGCTGTTTTTGGCAGGCGCGTCCTTTCTTACCGTTGCATTAACCACGTTTATGGTAAACGCCCGACACCTCTTTTACGGCATATCAATGCTTCAAAAATACGATAAAACGGGGCTTATAAAGCCTTATCTCATTTTTTCTCTGACCGACGAAACCTATTCGCTCGTATGTATGGACAATCCCGAAATCGAGGACGGGAGAAAAAAAGAGTATTACCTTTCGGTATCTCTTCTCAACCATTTTTATTGGGTTTTCGGCTCGGTTCTCGGTTCTGTCGCGGGCTCGTTAATATCCTTTAGCACCGAGGGAATTGATTTCGCTCTTACAGCCCTCTTTCTGACGGTTTTTATCGAGCAGTGGCTTTCGTCGAAAAATCATATACCGTCGGTCATAGGCGTAGGCGTGTCAATTCTTTGCCTCTTGATTTTCGGTGCTGACAGCTTCCTTATCCCAACGATGATTATAATCACGCTTCTTCTTTCTATCTGTAAGGGAGGGCGTCAGAATGGGTAATTTAAGGATATGGATATCTATCGGAATAATCGCGCTCGTAACTGCGCTTATACGTTTTTTGCCGTTTCTGATTTTCAGAAAGCAAAACGTTCCTAAGATTATAACGAATCTCGGAAAAACTCTGCCGTTTGCCGTAATGGGAATGCTTGTGGTTTACTGCCTCAAGAATACGCGCTTTACCGACGCGGCGCTGTTTTTACCGCAACTTATTTCCTGCGCCGTGGTAGCCGTCTTGCATATATGGCGCCGCAACACGCTTTTGAGCGTAATAGGCGGAACGGTTTCATATATGCTTTTAGTTCAATTGGTTTTTTAAATCTTAATAAAAGAAGAGGTTAATCCGCGCTAAAGCCCTGCCCGTGCGGTGTTAACCTCTTTTTTTGTTTAGTTTAGTTTACTTTTTTGCGTTGTAAATTGCTAAGTAAAAATCATAGGTTTCCTTAAGATATTTGTCACGCAGTACCGTTTCCGTAATTGTGCCATAAACGTTTACCGCATTTTCCATTTTCAGAGTGAAGCTGTCGAGTGCGGCCTTGTTGCTCGTATCGAAGGTGTAGGTTGAATAGGTGTATTCGGCTTCAAGAAGCAAGGTCGCAAGACGCTTTGCGTTCTCGTCGTTTGCAAGGCTGTCATGGAGGTAGTCCTCAAGTCCGTCATAATAAAGAGAAGCGTCCATCATATAGAGGATTTTTTTCTCCTCGGCACTAAGCGCGCGGAAGGCTTGCATAACCGCATCAACCGTGGTTTTTTTAATCATTACGTCCGAAAAAGCATATTCCATCACGTAGGAGGCGTGGATTAAAAATTCACCGAGCGACGAGTCGGAGTAAGCATCCCATAAAAGCGTGGTGCTACCGTCTGCCGCATCTCCGTCAATAATTAACGAAACCATATAGGAAATAAACACGGAGCGTGACGAGTAGAGCGCTCGGTCAAGAGTCATAGTCTTTCCGTTTATATTCTGCGGAAGAGCAGAAATTGCCGTTAATACCTCTTGATTTTTCGAGTCAAACAAAACTCTGAAAT
>JAZUBT010000009.1:0-23787 GCA_045638685.1 Eubacteriales bacterium
TCTCTGTAACTATGTCAACTACCCAGATGATGACGTTTCCTATACCGGTGAACGTGAATACAAGTCCTGCGATAAGAGTAATAAGATTACCTGTCTCGAAGAATCTTATGATTCTGTAAATACCGCCTATGATGGATCCGAGTAAAAGCTGAAGAATAACCTTCAGAATCTTCGGAAGTGCCTCATATGCGCTTGTGATTCCACCTTTTTTTGCCATGATATGTATCCCCCTATAAAAATTTATTTAATAAAATACTCCCGATAACGGCTTTGTGAACCGGTTGCGTGTTTTACGCAGCTCGGTTTTCCGTTAAAGAAAAGCTTTATTAATTTTATTATATCATTCAAAATGCTGTAAATACAGTATTTATTATCTTTAAAAATTAACTGATACTTTTATTGAAAAACATTTTTTATAACTCCGAAAAAAACATTTTTTTAGTTTTTCTCGCATAAAATTTAAGAAAGTATCAAATTGACGGAGGCTGAAATGGGTTCTGTGCTAAAACATATAAACGCGCTTCTCGGCGGTCTCTTTTTACCCGCTGTTCTTTTTGTAAGCGGTCTTTATTTCCTTTTTCGGATAGGGTGTTACGTCTTTTCTCCGCGATTTATCGTGCGCTCGCTTTTTGATACGGTAAAGAAGGAGAAAAGACAGAAAAAACGTCGAGACGAGGGCTGTGAAAAGAGCGAATGCAGCGGCAATGGCTATTTAAATGAAAAAAAGAGAAATAAGGTCTCTGAAAAGGGTGGGGAAAACGGGGCTTTGAAACGAGAGTCTCTTTGCAGAGATGACAAAAAAATCGATACCCGTTCCCCGTTTTCCTCGTTATGTCTTGCGCTTGCGGGAACGCTCGGAGTAGGGAATATTTCGGGAGTTGCCGCTGCTATAACGGTGGGAGGTCCCGGAGCGGTTTTCTGGATATGGATTTCGGCTGTCGTATCTGCGGTGCTTAAATTTGCGGAGACTGTGCTTGCGCTTCATTACCGCGAAAGAGATGCTGACGGGGATTTTTACGGCGGTGCTCATCTCTACATAAAAAAAGGATTACACGCCCCCGCCGTGGCGGTAATTTTCTGCATAGCGTGTATTCTGACGTCATTTACTATGGGAAGCATTACGCAGACCAAAGCAGCGGCAGACGGAGTTTTTACCTCGCTTAAAATTTCTCCCATTGTGTGCGGGGCGGTGTTTTTTGTAATTGTTCTTTATCTTTCATTCGGCGGCAGTGAAAAAATCTCGGGGTTTACTCTTAAGCTGATTCCCCCGTTATGTCTTGCCTATGTAATCCTTTCTCTTACCGTTATATTTATATTCCGCGATAACGTTTTATACGTTACCTCCGTTATCCTTTCAGAAGCGTTTACCCCGCGCGCAGGTGTTGGCGGTGTGCTTGGTTTTTTGTCCTCTCCTGCTATGAGATACGGTGTAACGAGAGGAATAATGTCAAACGAGGCAGGCTGCGGAACGGCTCCGTTTGCGCACGCGAGAGCGGAAATCGACAGTCCTGTAAAGCAGGGGGTGTATGGAATAATTGAGGTTTTATGCGATACGCTCCTCCTTTGTACCCTGACGGCTTACGTGGTTCTTTTATCCGGCTCTGCGTTTAACGGCGGAGCTACCGAGATTGCAATTAACTCATTTGCCTCTGCGCTTGGCCAGCCCGTTAAGGCTTTTCTCGGATTTTCAATATTTCTTTTCGCGCTCGGCTCGGTGGTAGGGTGGGCATTTTACGGTCAGGAGGCGGTAAAAGCGCTTGGTCTCGGAGGGGGGGCGCTCAAAATTTACGGAGTACTGTTTTCACTTTCGGCTTTTATCGGATGCGTTATGCCTGAAAACACGGTGTGGGAGCTTGCAGACCTTTCCGTTTCGGTTATGGCGGTAATCAATATAAGCGCGGTGCTCTTGCTTTCGGGAACGGTAATTAAGCTTACGCGTGAACACTGCCGCTTAGGAAAATAATTCTTATGCGTGAGCAATACTGCGTTCGTAAATGACTAGTAAGCTTATGCGTGAGCAGTACTGCGTCCGTAAATGATTAGTAAGCAGCTTATGCGTGAGCGTTTCGGTAAAAGGACAGGGGTGGTACGGCAGACGGCGTGTGATAGCGCTGCCAAGAGTAGGAGGAGCAGAGGTTATTAGCATTATATTCCGAAAAATAAATTTTGACATAAAAGCGTGAGAGGAATAAACAGGGAGTAAAAATAACCAAAATTTGTAAGGTGTTTTTCTGCATAAGCTTCGGTTTTATCAGTCAATAATTTTAGTACCGATTTGTAAAAGAGGTGCTGAAAAATTGTACTATAATAAAGTTGAAATATGCGGAGTAAATACGGCAAAGCTGAAAACACTTACCGAGGAAGAAAAGCAGAGACTTTTACTGCTTACCAAGGCCGGAGACAGGGCGGCTCGCGAGGAGCTTATATCGGGGAATCTACGTCTTGTGCTTAGCATTGTTAAGCGTTTTTCCGGTAGGGGGGAGTCGTCCGACGACCTTTTTCAGATAGGTTGTATAGGTCTCATAAAGGCGATAGACAATTTTAATACAGAGCTTGACGTTAAGTTTTCAACCTACGCCGTTCCGATGATAATAGGTGAGGTGAGACGCTATTTAAGAGACAACAGCATTATAAGAGTCAGCCGTTCCACCAGAGACCTTGCATATAAGGCTCTCGCCGCAAGGGAGGCCTTGACGAAAACCAAGGAGGGGGAGCCGGGTATATCGGATATTAGCCGTTATCTTAAAGAAAACGGAGAGGATCATGACGAGCGCGAAATCGCTTTTGCGCTGGAGGCGATAACCGAGCCTGTTTCGCTATACGATCCCGTCTATTCCGACGGAAGTGCCTCCGATTCGATATACGTCATGGATCAGATAAAGGACCCGGACGATACCGAGGAAAGCCGTATAGAGGAGCTTGCGCTTCAGGAGTCAATGAAAAAGCTTTCGGAAAGAGAAAGAAATATACTTTTAATGCGTTTTTACAGAGGTAAAACGCAGATGGAGATAGCGGAGGAGATAGGAATATCGCAGGCACAGGTTTCGAGACTTGAAAAAGGGGCGCTTGAGAGAATTAAAAAGGATTTAATTTAAACCTTTATTGTTAAAATATCTAAAAAACCGACAGGGATTTTGTTTATTTATACGATTTTTCAAAAAAAAGCTTAATTCTATTTATTAATCCGAAAAAATATGATATAATGCATATAAAAAAAGAATTTTTTGGAGGAAATAAAAAATGGCTATTAAACTCAGAATACTTCACTATCCCGATAACAAGAAGCTTTCCGAACTTTGTAAAGAAATCAACTCGGAGTATGAAAACTCCAAATTTGACAAAATCCCCCCGGCATATCCTTGTGAAAGAGAGCGTCTTCTCATTGCTTTTGTAAAGACCGGAAAGGAGCCTACCAATGAGCTTAAGATGTTCTGCGGAGACCTTACGAAATCCAGAGTAGAGAACGTTGCGTTTATTTTTGACGCTCCCGAGGCAACCGCGAAGTCTCTTGCCGATTCTGCTGTAAATGCCGGCGCAAAGCTTGCCGCTGAGCCTAAGTTTATGAAGTTCCCCGGACTTTTCGGCGGCTTCAGTGCGGAGGCTAAGGCTGACATAAAGGTGTACATAGCTGAGGCATACAAGGCTGTACAGAGCTAAGAACACGGAAAAATAAAATTTTTCAGAATTACTTAAAAACAAAAACTCCCTTCACACGAAGGGAGTTTTTCAGTTTTAAAATTCTCTTATTTCAGAATACCGAGTGCCGATAAAATAGGAGATGCGAAGATAAGAACGAGGAAGATGGGGGCTATATATTTAATCATGATAACAAAAAGCTTTTCTCTTCCAAACTTTTCGCCGTTAAGTCTTATCTCGTCTATAACGGTTTTCGGCTTTGCTATCCAACCTATAAGAATACAGGTAAGGAATGCAACGATGGGCATTATAATATTGTTTGAAACATAGTCGAAAATATCAAGCAGCTGTACGCCCGATGCGTTGGGAAGGTTAACCTCGAAATACAGCACGTTGTAGCCGAGGCAGACGGAAATAGCAAGAATCGCGGAGATAACCAGCGCGATAACGCAGGATTTTCTTCTCGACCACGAGAACTTATCCATGGCGACCGAGACGATAGCCTCGAAAAGCGAAATGGACGAGGTGAGCGCCGCAAATACGACGAGCACGAAGAAGGCAACGCCGACAAAGTTTCCGATGAGGCCCATAGCCTCGAAAACCTTGGGCAGAGAAACGAACAAGAGGCTCGGTCCGGATGCGGTAAGTCCCTCGTGGCCTTGGAAAGCGAATACAACGGGAACCATTATCATTCCCGCAACGAGGGCAACACCGGTATCGCAAAGCTCTATCTGATTTACCGATTTGACGAGGTTGGTTTCCTTGCTCGTGTATGAGCCGTAGGTTATCATAATGCCCATGGCTATACTCATTGAATAGAATATCTGACTTGCGGCATCGATTAATATATTAAAGAATTTACCCACGGTTATGCCCGTGAAATCCGGAACAAAATATATTTTAAGTCCCTCGAGCGCCGAGCCGTGAGGACCTTTAATTGTGAGCGTGAATATTGCTATGCCGATTATAATCAGCAAAAGGGCGGGCATAAGAATTTTTGAAATCTTCTCAATTCCCTTGTCAACGCCGAAAAATACTACAAGAGCGCTAACTGCCATGAAAATCGCGCACCAGAAAATAGGAGCGAAATTTGAGGTTATAAAGCCCGTGAAGTAGCCGTCCTTTACCGTTTCCATACCTCTGCCCGTAAAATAGTCGGTCATATATTTCGTTACCCAACCGCCTATTACACAGTAATATGGAAAGATTATCATGGGAACGAAGGATGAGATGTATCCGAGAAATCCGAACCTTTTATCAATTCCCGAATATGCCTTTATCGGGCTAAGCTTTGTTTTTCTTCCTATTGCTATTTCTGTTGTCATAAGCGCAAAGCCGAAGGTGAGCGCTAAAACAACATAGACGAGAAGGAATACTCCGCCTCCGTTCTTTGCTGCAAGATAGGGGAAACGCCAAAGGTTTCCAAGTCCGACTGCGGAGCCGGCCGCGGCTAAAACAAAACCGATACTGCCGGTAAACGAGCCTCTTTTCTTTTCCGTGTTTTCCATAAGTCCCTCTAAAATAATTTATTTTTATGTCATTTTTCAAAAAGCCATACTATTATATCACAAAAAAAGAGCTTTGTCAATAAATTACCGGGTTTTTACCGCATTTGTTAAAGAAAACCGCCGTAATATTTAAGGAATGGTTTTATTTTCACGCAAAAAAAATAAAAAAATAAAATTTAACATATTTACAAATGGAGATTTATATGTTATAATTACTATGGCGAAAGCAGTAAGCCGTTGTTTTGGCAAAAAGGAGGCGATCGCGTGGGAAAAGAGATTAAATCGGACGAAGCTGATTTGCTTAACGAAGAACGCATATCTCATTTTTACGAATACGTGGACGAGGTTATCGCAGACGATACCGCGCAAAAGTCGCTCGACTGCCGTGAATACATAGAAATAGGCATAGTAACGGAGGGAAGCGGCGTACACTGTGTTGACGGAAAAATGATTCCGTGCAAAAGCGGTGATATATACATAGTTCCGCCGTGCGTTCCGCACAGATATTTTGCCGTAGAGCAGGACGTAAGGGTAACGGTAAGAAAGCTTATCTTTTATATTGATGATTGGTTTCGCGGAGATGCGGCGATTCCTAAGAGTAGGCGTTACTGCTACGGTGTTTTTCAGGACGGAGCGTCGGTTGCATACGCGATGCTTAATTCCCGAATGAATGAGAAAATAAGCTTTATTATGGACTCTCTCGAAAACGAGCTTTCCGATAAAGAGGAGGACAGGAAAACTCTTATTTATACCTATCTCGTTCAGCTTTTCTCTTTTGTAAGCAGATACATTAACCGCTCGGTTAAAAATTCTCAGCGACAGTCAAAGGAATTTGAAAGCGCCGTGGCTGCCATGAAAATCATTGACAGGGAGTTTACCGACAACAGTATTTCGCTTGAAACTGTTTCATCGCGAGTTTTTGTCAGTCCGTCAACCCTCAGCCGTGTTTTTAAGGCGCACTGCGGACAGCTTTTTTCGGAATATCTTCGCGATATAAGACTTAACCATGCTGCCGAGCTTATCAGAGAAACCGATATGCGGGGGGAAAAAATCGTTACCGAATGTGGCTTTAAGGACGTCTCCGCGTTTTACCGTAATTTCAGGGAAAGATACGGAATGACTCCTCAAATATATAAGCAAATTGAAAAAGACAAGATTAAAAAACAAAAAATTTTTTTCACAGGAAAGGAAACAAGAAAAATGGAAATTTTAAGAGAAATTTCAGCAAACGTACAGATCGGAAAGGCAAAAATCGTTAAGGAGCTTGTTCAGAAGGCGATAGACGACGGCGCAAACGTTGAGGAGATCCTTAACGAGGGACTTCTTGCGGGAATGGGCATCATCGGAGAAAAGTTCAAGAACAACGAAATTTACGTTCCCGAGGTTTTAGTTGCCGCAAGAGCTATGAGCATGGGCGCACAGATACTTAAGCCCCTTCTCGCTGCAAGCGGTGTTGAGGCAACCGGAAAGGTTTGTATCGGAACTGTTCAGGGCGACCTTCACGACATAGGTAAGAACCTTGTTAAGATGATGATGGAGGGTAAGGGTCTTGAGGTTATCGACCTTGGAACCGACGTTTCTCCCGAAGCATTCATTAAGACCGCTATTGAGGAAAACTGTCAGGTAATCTGCTGCTCTGCGCTTCTTACTACCACTATGGGTGTAATGGCAGACGTTGTTAAGGCTGCAGAGGAGGCCGGCATACGCGACAAGGTAAAGATTATGATAGGCGGCGCACCGATTAACGAGGAGTTCTGCCAGAAGATTGGCGCTGACCGTTACACGGTAGATGCTGCAAGCGCTGCGGACGCTGCGGTAGCCCTTTGCAAGGAATAATTTTATAGCTTTAAAGCGGCGTGTATGTCGCTAAAAGAGACTTTAGCGGAGACACCGGATTTCTTTAGCGTATAAGATTTTTGGTGTCTCCGCTTTTAAAATTTAGTTAATGAATGTTTTTTGCGTGGTGTTACGAGCACAGCTTTTGTCCTGAACCGCTTTGTCGGCTTGGCGCGGAGGTGTTCAAATCGGCAACCCTTGAAAATCCATTTTGTGTGAGGAAAGCTGTTATGACTACGAGAGAACGTTGCTTAAGCATTTTGCATTATAAGGACGTTGACAGAATGCCCGCGGTCCATTTCGGTTATTGGCAGGAGCTGCTTTACGAATGGGCAGAGCAGGGACATATAACTAAGGAAATGGCAAAGGATGCGAGAGCAGACGGCTCCCCAGCTCAGCGAGATCTTGACAAAATAATCGGATGGGACACCGTGTGGCACAGTATCCGTTGCGCGAATATGGCGCTGAACCCGAAATTTGAAGGCAAGGTGCTCGAAACCCTGCCTAACGGCTCACAGAGAGTACAAACAGGAAACGGTGTTATTGAAAGAACAAAGCCGGGGGTGGTATCCATTCCCTCGGAGGACGACTATCTTTTAAAGGATAGAGAAGCGTTCGAAGCACTGTATAGGCCCAAAATGCAGTATGCTCCGGAGAGAGTATATAAAAGATTTTTAAGTACCTTTAATGAAACTCGTGATATGGAGATTCCTATCGGAGTTTTTGTAGGAAGTATTATGGGCGAAATCCGAGATATGGCTACTCTGCAGGGAATGAGCTTTCTTATGTACGACGAGGACGAGGAGCTGTTCGCGGACATCGTAGATACCTACGCCGAAATGCAGTATAAGTGTTTGGAGGAGGTTCTGACTACGGGAGCGAAATTTGATTTTGCTCACTATTGGGAGGACATATGCTTTAAAAGCGGCCCTCTCCTTTCTCCTGAGCTGTTTGACGAGCTTTGCAAAAAGCATTACAAAAAGCGTAACGACCTTATTCACAAGCACGGTATTGATATTATTTCTCTTGACTGCGACGGAGTGGTGGAGAAGCTTATTCCTACGTGGATTGAAACCGGTGTAAACGTACTTTTCCCGATAGAGATAGGAACGTGGGGAGATCAGTTTGTGCCCGCGCGTCAAAAGTACGGAGAGAAGCTTCTCGGTATCGGAGGAATGGATAAAACCGCGTTCCGCAAGGACAAGGCGGCGGTTGACGCGGAGATCGAAAGAATGAAGCGCATCGCCTCTCTTGGCGGATTTATCCCCTGTCCCGACCACAGAATAATGCCCGGCTCTAAATTTGAGCTGGTACAGTATTACGCCGAGGAAATTAAGAAGATAAAGGTGTAGTGCTTAAAGCATCAATTTAAGGTGTATGTGCGTAACGGTTAAAAGCTTGTAAAATGAGTAAGGACACCTTGTTTGCCCCTTCTCTTGACGGAAACGGCGGTATTGATATTCAAATTCGTTTTGCATTGGGATAAAATTATGATAGAGCTTACCGAAAGGGAAAGAATACTGAGAACGTACAGACGACAGGAGGTTGACCGTATCCCCATGGTTGATTCCGTTTGGGTGGGCACACAAAAGAGGTGGCACAGGGAGGGGCTTCCCGTAGGGGTTCCGTGGGAAACTCACTTTGGATTTGATAAGGTTGCTGTTGTAAAAGCGGACAACTCTCCGAGATTTGTAAAAAAGATACTTGAAGAAAACGAGAGATACAGAATAGAAACCACACCGTGGGGAGCGACGCAAAAGGTATTTAACGATCTTGACTCCACACCGGAGATGCTTGATTTTTACTACAAGGACTCCGAAAGGTGGGAGGAAGCCAAAAAGGCTATGCTCACCTATCACGATGACCGTATTCCGTGGAAAGGGCTTAAGGAGAACTATCAGAAATGGAAGGCGGAGGGCAGATTTTTACAGCTTATCGTGTGGTTTGGCTTTGACGTCGCACACTCCCGTCTTACCGGAACGGAAAACATGCTTGTCGGAATGAACGACGAGCCGGAATGGGTAACCGATATTTTTGATACCTATCTTACTACATCTCTTGACCTTTGTCAGAAAATACTTGACGCGGGGTATCAGTTTGACGGAATGAAATGGTTTGACGATATGGGGTATGGGCTCTCCGTTCTTTTCTCCCACCGCGTACCGTGAGCTTTTAAAGCCGTTCCATAAAAAGGCTGTTGATTGGGCGCACGAGCGCGGAATGGTTGCCGAGCTTCACTCCTGCGGCTTTATAGAGCCGCTTTTACCCGATATAGTCGAGACGGGTGTCGATATGATTAACCCCCTTGAGAGCAAGGCGGGTATGGATCCGTTTAAACTGAAAAAAGAGTACGGCGATAAGCTGGCGTTCCACGGCGGAATAAACGCTCAGCTTTGGGATAACATCGAGCTTGTTAAGGCGGAGATGGAGCGAATAATTCCCGTAATGAAAGAGGGAGGTGGGTATATTTTTGCCTCCGATCACTCTATACCGAACTCGGTTTCCTTTGAAAATATGACGGAAATCGCAAGACTTGCTCACGAGCTGGGAAAATATTGATAGAAAAAGAAAATTATAAAAATGAAAAACGGTGAAATTCGGAGAGAACAATAGACCTTGCCTCGGAATATAAGTAAACGGTAAGCCTTTCCGCAGACCGGTGAAATACTGACATAGGTGGAAATTACAAAAATGGAAGCTTGGGAAATTCAAAGAATACGCGACCTTGCCTCGGAATATATGGAAATGGCAACGTCGGAAAGACAGAAAAAGGCTACCGCTCGCTTTCAGGCGACAAACGATTTAAAAATCGTGCGTCCGCCGGTGCTTATCGACTCGATACCGTGGTATCAGCTCGAGGGAAGCGGTGAGCTTAACTGTATAACCGAGAACCCAACACTCAGAAATCTTGAACACTTTTTTCTTACGGCAAAATACAGATGGAAGCATTTTAAATGCGATACGAATTTCGAGCCGTTTTACAGAGTGGTTACCGCTATTGAATCGAGCGGTATCGGTATAGCCGCTCAGGATACGGTTTTAAAGACCGATTCCGAAAACAATATCGTTTCGCATCAATATAACGATATTTTAGAGGACGAAGCAGCTCTTGAGCAGATAAAGATACCGACCTTTAAGCTTCGCCCCGATCTCGACGAGAGAAGAATGAGCTATTACTCCCAGATTTTTGGAGACGTTATGCCCGTAAAGCTCTGTGGCAGAGGGTACGTTTATCACGCCCCGTGGGACGTTATTACCCGATTTCGCGGTATGACAGCCGTGCTGTACGATTTTTACGACAGGCCGGAATATCTGCACGCTATAAGAAAGCGCTTTATGGATATTACGAACGCAGAGCTTGATTTCGTGGAAAAGCACTCGTTCGTTGATAATTCCGTTTCCGATATTCACTGTACCCCCGCTCAGGTTTCGGGCAGAGAGGGTACGGGGTGGAAAGCAACGTGGCTTCGAGGCGCGGCTCAGGCGTTCGGGGAGGTTTCTCCCGAAATGCACGACGAATTTGAGCTTGCGTATATAACCGAAATGGCACAGCGCTTTGCCTATACCTATTACGGCTGCTGTGAGCCTCTTGACAACAAGATAGATATTCTTAAAAAAATCAAAAATCTACGAAAAATCGGAGTTTCACCTTGGGCTGACGTAGAGTCGTCGGCGGAGCAGATGGGCGGAAATTACGTTTTTTCGAGAAAACCTAATCCTGCGCACGTCGCCATTTCTACCGACCCCGACGTTATCCGTAAGGAAACAGAGGAAACGGTAAAGGCGTGTATAAAATACGGTTGCCCGTGCGAGTTCGTTTTAAAGGACATAAGCACAGTTTCGCATAAGTCGGAAAACCTCATAATTTGGGCAAAGACCGTAAGCGAGGTGCTTGATAAGTACTTCGGTGATTAACGTTTAAATCTTGCAAAGAGCAAGAAAAATTATTTATAGCTATCCGGTGGGTAGCGGAATGGAGACTGATATGAAAAAGAATATGAAATCATGGGTTAAAGAAATGTATGGAACACATGAGAAAAAGACGATACCCGTTCTTTCCTTTCCCTGCGTAAGCCTTTTAGGAATAACGGTGCGCGAGCTTATTTCCGACAGCGAGCTTCAGGCAAAGGGAATGAAGGCGATTGCTGACAGAACGGATGCGGCGGCATCTGTAAGCTTTATGGATCTTTCCGTAGAGGCAGAATGCTTTGGCGCAACGATATGCGTATCCGACGACGAGGTTCCGACGGTAAAGGGCAGACTTATTAACGATGAGGACGAGGCAGAGGCGCTTGTCGTACCGCCTATCGGAAGCGGCAGAACGCAGCTTTACATCGACGCGATAAAGAAGGCCTCCGAGCTTATAACCGACCGTCCCGTCCTTGCGGGAATGATAGGTCCGTTTTCGCTCGCCGCACGTCTTCTTGACGTATCCGAGATAATGATGGACTGCTACGACGATCCGGATATGGTTCATATTGTAATGAAAAAGGTTACGGCGTTCCTTATTGAGTACGCAAAGGCGTACAAGGAGGCGGGAGCTGACGGTATAGTTATGGCTGAGCCTGTTGCGGGACTTCTTTCTCCCGCTCTTGAGGAGGAGTTTTCCTCTCCCTACGTTAAGGAGATAGTTGATGCCGTTCAGGACGACAGCTTCGTTGTTATCTATCATAACTGCGGAGATAACGTTCCGCGTATGCTCACCTCTATACTTAATACGGGCTCTGCGGCGTATCACTTCGGTAACGCTGTAGATATGGAAAAGGATATTATTCCGAACGTTCCGAGCGACACTATTGTTATGGGTAATATTGACCCTGCGGGAGTTCTTCGTATGGGTACGCCCGAGACGGTAAAGGACACGACTAAGGCTCTGCTTGAGCGTTGCTCTAAATATCCGAACTTCGTTCTTTCCTCGGGCTGCGACATTCCTCCGCTTACGCCTTGGGAAAATATTGACGCGTTCTTTGCCGCAAGGGATGAGTTTTATGGAAAATAAGGAAGCGTTATTTAAGAAACTTGCGGATTCCGCGATAGAGCTTGGCGCATTCAAGGCAAACGTAATTAACGCTAAGGATATTGTAACAGACAGAGTTTTTAGGGAAATTTGCCTTAGCAATTCCTGCGGAATGTGCGGAAAATGCTATATGTGCCCGCCCGACATAGGCGATATAGACGAGCTTATGGGAAGTATTGCTAAATACGAATATGCTCTTGTGTACCAGACGGTTACGGAGATTGAGGATAGCTTTGACTTTGAGGGAATGATAGAGGCTAAAAAGTCGTTTTATCCCGTTTCTCAGTCGCTCCGCAAGGTGTTTTCCGATTTAAATCCGCAGAAGGTACTGCACGTTGGTGCCGGCGGCTGTGGTGTTTGCCAAAAATGTGCAAAAGCAACGGGAGAGCCTTGCCGCTTTCCACACCTTGCCATGCCGTCTCTTGAGGCATACGGAGTCAACGTATCCGAGCTTGCAAGGGCTGCGGGTATGAAATACATAAACGGACAGAATACCGTTACCTATTTCGGCGCGGTTCTGTTCAGTATTTAAAGTTCGCTTTGATTAATGTATTTTAAATTGTAATTAACACGGGCTCCTTCCGTAATTGGGAGGGAGCTTGTGTTTATCCTATTATTTTTAATAGAATGATGCTTTACAGCATAGAAAACATAAGCGAGGAGACAAGATGACATCACGCCAAAGAATAAAATCAGTGCTTAACCATAAGGAAGCGGACAGAATACCGCTTGATTTCGGAAGCGTAACGGTTACCGGAATGCACTACTCCTGCGTTTCGGCGCTACGAGAATATTACGGACTTGAAAAGCACCCCATTAAGATAGTTGAGCCGTATCAGATGCTCGGTCTTATTGAAGAAGACTTAAAATCCGCTATGGGGATTGATGCTGAGGGGGTGCTGTCAAGAACAAATATGTTCGGCATCCGTCAAGAGGGTTGGCGCGAGTGGCGTCAGGACAACGGGGACGTTGTTTTAGCGCCCGAAAATATGAATATAACTAAGGACGAAAATGGTGCGCAGTACGTTCACCCCTGCGGAGACACATCTGTACCGCCTTGCGCTAAAATGCCGAGGAACGGCTTTTACTTTGACGCAATTTCAAGACAGGAGCCGTTTGACGATATTGACGAGCTTGATCCGAGCGATAACCTTGAGGAATTCGGTCTTGTTTCGGAAAAGGTGCTTGACGAGTTTACCGAGGACATAGAAGCGGCGGAGAAAACAGGACGCGCGGTAGTCGTCAGCTTTGGAGGAACGGCGCTTGGAGATATAGCGCTCGTTCCAGGTCTTAACCTGAAAAATCCAAAGGGTGTGCGCGACGTGGCGGAGTGGTATATGGCAACCGCGACCGCGCCGGAATACATAAAGTACGTATTTGACAGGCAGACAGATATAGCGCTTGAAAATCTTGACAGACTGTATAAACGCGTAGGAGACAAGATAGACGTTATGTTTATATGCGGTACCGATTTCGGTACTCAGAATGCGACGTTCTGCTCCGCAGACACCTTCCGCTCGGTTTATATGCCGTATTACAAGAAGGTTAACAACTGGATTCACGAAAACACATCTTGGAAGACCTTTAAGCATAGCTGCGGCGCTATCGAGCCGTTTATCCCTCTGCTTATTCAGTCGGGCTTCGATATACTTAACCCCGTACAGTGCTCCGCAAACGGTATGGAGCCGAAAAAGCTTAAAGAAAATTACGGTAAGGATATCGTGTTCTGGGGCGGCGGCGTTGACACGCAGAAGATTTTACCCTTCGGAACGCCTGACGAGGTACGTGAGCAGGTAAAAGAGCGCTGTGAGATTTTCGGACGGGGCGGCGGATTTGTATTTAACTCCATTCATAACGTCCAGGCAGGAACGCCTACCGAAAACATAGTTGCAATGCTTGAATCGCTTAAGGAAGTTAATAAATAAAGCGGAGCGCTTACAGTAAATGCGGCAAAACCGGCAGCATATTGACTAAAATCTGAACAAAAGAAAAAAGCCGAGAATTTTCTCGGCTTTTTTGTGTTTTAAAAGGAGTGTAAAAAAGAAAAAAGACGGTTGTAAAATCAGCCGTCTTTTTTGGTGCACCTTCAGGGACTCGAACCCTGGACCCACTGATTAAGAGTCAGTTGCTCTACCAGCTGAGCTAAAGGTGCAGATAAATCTTACGATTTACCAACAATAGATATTATAACACATTTATAGGAAAAAATCAACACAATACAGATGTTAAAAAAGAACTTATAAATGTTAAATATCAACATTATTATATGTGTTCGCTGAGAGTAATCATTGAATAGGCAAGACTTAAGGGCTTTTCTTTGTTTTCGAAATAGCTAATCGCTATATCTTCAACCCGCGCACGGTCTCTTTTTATCTTATTGCCTTTTATATATGCGTCAACGAACTGCTGATACTGCTCGGTACTGTTGTAGCTTTGCTGAAGTGCCTCGGTGCATTTTTCGCTGTCTCTTATTATATTTGAGCTTCCGAAATAGGTGTGTGAGCAAACTATTGTGGAAATTTCAAGGTTTCCCGAAAGATCCTTTATGGTGTTTTTATAGCTTTTTAAGTTATTATAGTAGGCTATTCCGGTGCGCTTTGTTCCTTGGCACTGAATGGCATCTCCCGAAATAAGGGTTTTACTTTCAATATGATACCAGCAGACGCAATCGTCGTCGTGTCCCGGAGCGGCAATAGGATAAAGCTCATTAAATATTATGTTTTCCTCGTTTGCAAGTCCGTCTGCAAGTATGCCGCGTATCTCTCTGAAGGGAAGGTCGTAGTCGGGATATAGGTTACATGCCTTCGCGAGGTAGTACGTCGGGTTTTTAAGCTTTTCTGCCTGTTTTCCGTAAGCCATTATTCTTGCGGACGGCGAAAGGAGACTGCGCAGCTTATGTGCTCCGCCTATATTTTCGGGATGGCAATGAGTGAAAAGGACGTAGTCGATATTTTTAATCGAATATCCAAGTTCTTTAAGCGCGGGTACGAGACATTCCGTTACAACGCTGTCTGAGGCTCCGCAGTCGATAAGAAACTTGTTTTTTCCGATAACTAATGTTATACCGCCGCCAAAAGCGTTTCCGATAGGACTTAAATGATATACGTACTGATTTATTTTTTCAAAGCCTTTCATAGCCATTACCTTTCTTCCGTTTGGGGATAAGAATAATAAACCTTCCACTCGTTTCCGCATCTGTCGATAAACGGCTCGTATTTCTTTTCACAGCTTTCGCATTTGATTTCGAACCATTCGTCGTCAAAGCCGGGCACTCTGTGATGTTCAACCGTTCCTTTTTTGCAAAAGCATTTGTGGACGGTTACGAGGGTTGGCGCGTTAGCGCCCTCGGGGTAATATTCCTTTTCCTCTATGATTTTCGGGATTTTTTTGTACTCATAATCCATAATAATTTTTCCTTTGCTACAAAACGGGCAAATAAAATTATAATAATATACCATAATATATTTTATCATAAAATCGGCGTTAAGTCAAGTTTTTAGCGCAGAAAAGTTAGCGCGTTAATCAGCGCTTATAAAAAAGGACAGATAAGATAAAACTGATGTAAAGCTCCGGAGCCGTCCGGGTTTTAGAATCAGCTTAAATTTTCTCTGTCCTTTTGCGGTTTTTCAGGTTGCCGTCCTGTTTCGGTGAAGGTGTTTGGTATTAGTTCTTTTTGTATCCGATGTTTCTCGGCTTCGTGGGATCGAAAACGAGGTTACAGACAGAGGCAACGAGAGGATAAATTCCAAACGTTATCATAGCAAGGAAAAAGTAAGCGAAGGTTCTTGACGTATATTCGGCGGGCTTTAAGCTCGTGTGGTTTATAATAAAACTTCCGATCCATCCGAGGAAAAAGGTGAGTAAAAAGCGAACGAGATTGTTGTTATCCATATTTTAGTCCTCCAAACGAAATATAGTTAATTTACAAGCGTATCTGTGCTCACCGAAAAAACGCGAGATACGTCTGTTTATGTATAATTATAACCTGTTTTAGGTTAAATGTCAATACCCTGAAACAGATTAACATATAATTATTTTATAAACTGATTTGAGAGGTAAGTTATGAAATATGTAAGAATACGGGACTTAAGAGAGGACAGGGATATGAATCAGACGGCGGTTGCAAGAATGCTTGGAATGTCGCAAACCGGATACTCTAAATACGAAACCGGGGAAAACGATATCCCCACCGCTATTCTGATAAAGCTTGCGAGGTTTTACGGCACAAGCGTTGACTACCTGCTCGGAGAAACGGATAATCCGAAAAGGTATTTGTGAAAACGGGGAATATATGAAATAGAAAAAGCACAACTGCAACGCAGGTGTGCTTTTTTATTACTCTTTTTTATAAAAATATGCCGGCAAATTTCGGTGATTTAATATTTTTGCTTACAAAATTATTCTACGGCAGGCAGGGATAATTTTATTTCTCCTATTTTTGAAATAATAATTTTTACATCATATCCTTCTGTTGTGCTTACCATTTCTATTGTGCAGGAGGTTTCTTCTATAGTTATTACAACATCTTCAAAATCTTCAAACGATACATCTTTTTTCTGTTTAAACGTATTTTCTTTATCCTTGATTTTTTCATAGTTCTCTGGATTAAAAAGTTCTTCCATTGTTTTATCATTGGTTATATCTGAAGAATCCTCTTTTGTTGTGTTTTGTGTTTTAACCCACTTTCCGTCTTCATTTTTGGTATATTTATATTCAATATCTCCAACTGTTTCTATATATTCCTCTTCGCTAAACATAATTGCCGGAGTGTATTGAATGTTTCCATCAATTTTGGTTGTCATAGTAAAAGTTCCTAAAAAGGGAACGTTTGACATCGTTACGGCCATTTGATAGTTAGCTGCATTTTCCATCTTATTTTTAAATTCTACAATTGGATGTTTTGAGCCGCAAGAAACCGCTGCAAGTAATAGTGATAAACAAAGTATTAATGTGAGAGATAAAGAAATGATTTTTTTCATAAAATTCCTCCAAAAAATAAAATATGTGCACAGTTGAAGCTACATACACCGAAAAACACATAACTTCAAGTGTTATGTATATATTATACTCAATTTATGAGTATTTGTCAATACTCAATTTGTGAGTATGATAAAATTTTTATATGAGTATTAAAGGGGGCTTTTTATGGATTATCGTAGAAGAATGAGAAACCTGAGGGAAGACAGAGATTTAACACAAAAGGAAGTAGGGAAAATTATAAACAAATCACAGCAAGGATACAGCCATATTGAAGATGGGCGCGCGGAACTGAAAATAGACGACTTAATAAAGCTTTGCGAATTCTATAACGTTAGCGCGGATTATTTTATAGGGCTTTCCGAAAAGAAAAAATAAGAGATTTTAATTACTGAAAAAACGCACCTTTACGGGTGCGTTTTTTGTATTTTACTTTGTTTCGTAGGCCACGTGTGAGCCGTTTTGAAAAACAATAGTGTTATTTACTTGCCTGCGCGTTGATAAGCTTTCAGATTAGGAACCGGCCGTTTTAAGTGAAACGGGCCCCTACAACGCAAAAGGACACCCGTAGGTGTCCCTTGCATTTACTCACTTTTATAAAAAGGCGATACTGTTATTTGTGCTCTTGGCTTGGTTTATCCCAAAGCAACGACACCCGTTTCATTGAGTATCAAGAAAAGCATGTACAACGCGTATATTGCGAGAAGGGTATATCCCTGCCATTTTTTGAATCTACCCTGAATGATTGTCGGGACAATCGCAACAGCGCAAGCAGCAATACAAACGGGAAAATCGAACACGAGGTTGACTTTATCGACGGGGAGAGCTTTTCCGTTAATTACGGCGCATAAGGGGAGTATGAGAGTAGTGTCAATAATATTGGCACCGATAATATTTCCAACGGAAAGAGAGCTTTCCTTCTTGCGGATAGATGTGAGCGTTGTAACAAGCTCCGGAAGTGAGGTTCCGAGAGCGATTACTGTGAAGCCGATAATGGTTTCGCTAATACCGATTCCGGAGGCAATGGTTTTGCCGGACGAAACGAGGGCTTCGGCACCTAAAACAATCGAAGCGGTTCCGATAAGGAAGAAAAGTGTCTTTGAGGGGATATCCTTCTTTTCGAAAGAAGTAGTTTTTTCTGTTTTTGCAGCTTTTTTTCCTTCGATTAAGTTGCTTACCATAAACGTAATGAATATAGCCCAAAGAACGTACGCAGACCATACCGGCAGGGCGTTATTCAACGAAAGGAGGGTGAGTCCTACAATCGCGGCAAGAAGAAGTCCGCCTTTCAAAGAAAAGTCTTTTCTGCTGACGGCTCCCACCATAGCAACCAGAGATAGGCCCATAATAAGCGTCGTATTAGCGGTAACAGAACCGACGGCATTTCCGATAGCAAGCTGTGCGGAGCCGTTCATAGCAGCTCTGACCGAAACGAGCAGCTCGGGGAGCGTCGTAGCGAACGATACTACGGTTGCGCCAACGACAAACTTCGGGATACCCGTTGCCTCGGCAAACCACGAGGCCGAATCGACAAACCAATCTCCGCCCTTTATTATAAGTATAAGACCTACGATGAAAAATCCTGTGGCAAGTGCCAAAAGAGGGCCTTTTGAAAGACCGTCAAAGCATGTAAATCCAAAAAACTCCATTTCCGTTCCTCCGAGTAATAAAAATCCGAGTATGGCATAGCCGTATTTGGCGTCGGAGTAGAAAAATAAGACTCCGCGTACGGTTTTGGCATACATGAAATAGTGTACCACGGATTTCGAATTTTGTCAAGATAAATCGAAAAAAAGGAAAGGTATCGGAAAAGTACCTTGAAAATGCAAAAAGGACTCCCATAGGAGTCCTTTGCATTGGAGGCGCCACGACTCACCGGTCGCATAGTCGTCTGCCGTCGTCTCGACGCTTCGCTTACCCTCGGCTCGGCACACTCCTTGCTTTGCGGTGTAAAGCGTCGCAAAAACGATTATCAATCGTTTTTACTTAGCTTTCAGATTAGAACCGGAGCCGCTTCAAACAGAAAGGTAGCCCCACCAACGCAAAAAGGACTCCCACAGGAGTCCTTTGCATTGGAGGCGCCACCCGGATTTGAACCGGGGAATAAAGGTTTTGCAGACCTCTGCCTTACCACTTGGCTATGGCGCCATTGTTAAGAATTGGCACACCGACGGTGTGCCAAAATCTCTATGGAGCGGATTACGGGGCTCGAACCCGCCACCTCGACCTTGGCAAGGTCGCGCTCTACCAAATGAGCTAAATCCGCAGATGAAAAGTCGCTATTTAATTGTGCCTGGGAAAATGGTGCCTCCGGTCGGAATCGAACCAACGACACGAGGATTTTCAGTCCTCTGCTCTACCAACTGAGCTACAGAGGCATACGCGACTCAACGCTATATATAATATCACGCCGAGTCGCATTTGTCAATAGATTTTTTGAAAAAAATCTTATTTTTTTCGAGAAATTTCCAGTACCTGTTCCATATGGGTAAGGTATGGATATTTCCTTTTTTTAAGAACTTCAGCCACCTTGTCCATACCTGTAAGAATTGACTCCTTTGAATGAGTGTCAGGAGTAATTATGACAGGTGCGCCAAGCTCAATAATTCGGTCAAGAACGAAAGGTGCAGGATAAGGAGTTGTGCGATAGCCTCTTGAAATCGCCCCTGTATTTATTTCAAACACTGCATTTTTTTTGGAAAGGATATCGACTGCATCAAGCGCCGTCCTTTTATATTCCTCGGTTTCGCGATATATCTCTTCCCTCTCGTTGAACTTTGTTATTATATCAAAATGGGCTATAATATCGCAATTCGTTCTCTCACAAACGCCTGCAACCATAGAATAATATTCCTTTGCCAAGGCATCTGCATTGCCGTTGTAAAACTCTTTTATAGCCGATTTATGATGTTCGGCAGTTTCGTCAAGAGGAATGAAATAATCACCCTTTTGAATGTAGTGTACAGACCCGATAATATAGTCGTAATCAGTGGTGTCAAAGTCAGAATACCAGTCGTATTCTATGCCCATAAATATTTTTATTTTATCGCTGTATTTATCCTTTAGACGAAGTATTTCTGCTTTGTATTTTTTCTCAACATCAAACGGCATACCCCATCTGGTTTCATGAGCCATATACGAGTGTGAGGAAAAGCCTATTTCCTCACATCCCAGTTTTATAGCTTCAAGCACCATTTCCTCGGCAGTGTTTTTGCCGTCGCAAAATGTACAGTGTGTATGAAACGAAGAAAGTGTCATTGTGTCATTTTCTCCTGTTTTACCTTTTTGTCAATAATATGGCGAGAGGCAAGCTCACGGTGAACATCCTCAACGCTTATTCCCATCTGAGTCATTAGCACCATTACATGATAAGCAAGGTCGGCTATTTCATATATAGTTTCCTTTTTGTCTTCTGCCTTACCTGCTATTATTACCTCGGTGCACTCCTCGCCTACCTTTTTGAGTATCTTGTCAATGCCCTTTTCAAAAAGGTATGTAGTATACGAGCCCTCGGGCTTATCCTTCATTCTGCCCTCAAGAAGCTCGGCAAGAGAGTCGAGGGTGAATTGGTGAAGCTCCTCGCTTTGATACACAGGGTTTGTAAAGCAAGAATTTGTACCCTTGTGGCAAGCAGGTCCGTCCTTTTCCACAACCACTACAAGCGCATCCTTGTCGCAGTCCGCTGTGATTGATACTACATGCTGATAATTTCCGCTTGTCTCGCCCTTGAGCCAGAGCTCGTTTCTTGAACGGCTCCAGAAGCAAGTGAGTCCCTTGTTTATTGTAGTTTCAAGGCTTTCTCTGTTCATATACGCAAGGGTCAGCACCTCGCCGTTTACAGAGTCAACCACTACTGCAGGAATAAGTCCTTTTTCGTCAAATTTAAGCTCGTCTATGTTCAACATTTTACAACCTCACTGTTATATCATTATTTTTAAGTTCTTGTTTCAAATCCTTGATTTCAATTTCTCCAAAGTGGAAAACAGATGCTGCAAGTCCTGCATCAATAGTGGGAAGTGTTTTGAAAAGCGTTACGAAGTCCTCTTTTGAGCCTGCACCACCCGAAGCGATAACAGGGACATTTACTGCATTGAGAACTGCGTCAAGCATTTCCAAATCAAAGCCTTTTTTTACGCCGTCGGTATCAATGGAGTTGACCACTACCTCACCTGCGCCAAGGTCTACTGCGTGCTTTATCCACTCTATTGCTTCCATTCCGGTGTTCTCTCTACCGCCCTTGGCAAACACACGGAAAACTCCGTCAACGCGCTTTACATCAGCAGAAATTACAACGCACTGGTTTCCGTATTTCTTTGCCGCTTCTTCTATGAGCTTGGGGTTACGGATTGCGCCCGAATTTACGCTTACCTTATCGGCACCGCACTTTAGCACTCTGTCAAAGTCTGCAACTGTATTTATTCCGCCGCCTACCGTGAGGGGAACAAAGATAGTGCTTGCAACCTGTGTGAGAATATCGGTAAAGAGTGCTCTGCCCTCGGCAGAAGCGGTTATATCGTAAAATACAAGCTCATCTGCTCCGCTGTCGGAATAAAACTTGGCAAGCTTTACAGGAGAGGAAACATCAGCAAGTCCGAGGAAGTTTACACCCTTTACAACTCTGCCGTCCTTTACATCAAGACAGGGAATTATTCTTTTGGTTATCATTTTGCCACCTCGATTGCTTCTTTTAGGTTGATTGCGCCTGTGTAGTAGGCTTTACCGATAATTGCACCGTAAAGCTCCATTGCTCTGAGCGATTTTATATCGTCAATAGTTGACACTCCGCCAGAAGCGGTTATGTTCATTGAATATTTTTCGGAAAGCTGTTTGTACATTTCAAGGTTAGTGCCTGACATTGCGCCATCCTTTGAAATATCGGTGCATATTACTGTATCGACACCCATGCTCTGCATTGAGTCCAAAAACTCGTCAAGGGTAACGGGTGCTGTTTCGAGCCAACCCTTTATTGCAATTTTTCCGTCTTTTACATCTGCGCCTACGGCAATTTTCTTGCCGTATTTCTGAAGTGCGGATTTTAAAAACTCACTGTCATTTATAGCGGCAGTGCCGAGTATCGCGCGCTCAACACCTGCGTCGAAATATTTGTCGAGAGTTTCCATACTTCTGATGCCACCACCTATTTCTACAAAGAGGTCTGTATTTTGTGCTATATCACGCACTACCGAAAGGTTCGGTGTAGTTCCGTCCTTTGCGCCCTCTAAATCAACCATATGTATATACTTTGCCCCGCACGCTTCAAAATCGCGCGCTATTTCTATGGGGTTGTCGCTGTACACGGTCATCTGAGCATAATCGCCCTTTAGAAGCCTTACGGCTTTTTTGTCAAACAAATCTATTGCGGGAAAAATGTTCATACATCAATCCTCCCATTCTGCAAAAGCTCTGAGTATAGACAGTCCAACCTCACCGCTTTTTTCGGGGTGAAACTGTGTGCCAGAAACATTACCGAGAGCAACAGCGGCTGTGAGGTCTTTTCCGTACTCTGCAACCGCAAGCAAGCTTTCGTCACAATCGGCTGCATAATAGGAGTGGACAAAGTAAACGCAGTCGCCGTCTTTTACATATTTGAATATGGGATGCTCCTTTTTTATCGAAAGAGCGTTCCAGCCAATGTGTGGAATTTTCAGTTCGGCAGGAATTCTGCCCTCCATTCCGACAACGCTTCCCTTTAAAAGTCCTAAGCCGTCGTGTTCGCCGTACTCGTAGCTCTTTTCAAAGAGCATCTGCATACCAAGGCATATTCCAAATATTTTTTTGCCTGCTCTCACCTCGTCAACAATGACCTTGTCGAGTCCTGTTGCACGAAGCTTTGCGGCGGCGTCACTGAAAGCGCCAACGCCCGGAAGTATTATTTTATCGGCTTTTCGTATTGTGTCGGGGTCTGAGGTCACTGTAACCTCTGCGCCGACTGTATTGAGAGAAGATTTTAGTGAGAACAAATTGCCCACACCGTAATCAATAAGTGCTATCATCAGATTACTCCTTTAGTAGAGGGGATTTCACCCTCAAGCTCCGGGTCTATGCGTGTTGCCTTTCTGAGTGTTCTTGCAACCGATTTATATACTCCCTCTATAATGTGGTGCGAATTTGTTCCTGCAAGCTTTTTGATGTGAAGTGTTATGCCTGCTTCTCTTGTGAAGGCTGTCCAGAATTCCTCCGAAAGCTCGGTGTCAAAATCGCCTACCTTAGCTGTGAGACATTCAGCATCGTATGAAATATACGCTCTGCCCGAAATGTCGATGGCTGACAAAATGAGTGTTTCGTCCATTGGGAGTGTTGTATCGGCATAACGGACAATTCCTCGCTTGTCGCCAAGCGCCTCAGAAAATGCCTTGCCAAGCGCAATACCGATATCCTCGGCTGTGTGGTGAAAATCAACCCATGTATCGCCCTTGCATTTTACATCAAGGTCGAAGCGTGAGTGCTTTGCAAAAAGAGTAAGCATATGGTCGAGAAAACCGCAGCCGGTGTCGATTTTGGGGGCGGATCTTTCGTCTATATTCAGGGAGATTTTTATTTTTGTTTCCGCGGTGTTTCGGGTGATGGTGGACTGTCTCATGGTGGTGGGGTTCCTTTCGTTATGGTTTTGGTTTTGGCGGAGGGTGAGGTACTGCACGGACATGAGGGATGTGCGTACCTCACCATTGTCGGAGGGAATATCTTGCATTGCCCAAGATATCCCCTCCGACACCTCCCCAGAAGGGCACAAGGGTTTCACCCTTGACCCACCAAGGGTGACGGCGTAGCCGCATACCCTTGGATCCCGTTTTTCACTGGTTGCATTGGGGAGAT
>JAZUBT010000010.1:0-3733 GCA_045638685.1 Eubacteriales bacterium
TTTTCCTGTATTCGTTTGGAGTCATACCCAAGGTTTGCTTAAAAACCTTGCACATATAATTGGGGTTCTGAAAGCCTACGGCAACGGCTATTTCGGATATGGGAAGCTCTGTTTGCGCCAAGGCTTTCATTGTGTTCTCTATTCTCAGATCTGTTAAAAATTTGGTGGGTGTCTTGTTTGTGTGAAGCTTAAACAATCTGATAAAATGGTCGTCGCATATATGCAGAATTCCGCTTAAATCGGATATTTTTATCTTTTTACTGTAATTTTCTTGCAAAAATTCAATAATCGGATTCATACGGCTATGCACCGCCTTCTGCTCTAAGCTTCCGCTGTATCGTTTTAAAAGCAAACCTATTATTGTGTAAAGATTTGAGAGAATTTCAATATTTCCAAGCGGCGAATTGTTTATGTAAGCATTAATTATTTTTTCCATATGAAGCTGCATTTCACCGTTATCCTCGGAGCAGCAAAAATCATTTATATTCACAAAGCCGAGAATACCGTCCGCTTGCTCGGGCAAAACTCTTGTATCAAATACATTTTTTTCAAAAACCACACCGCAAATTGCGGTGTTTTCGTTATACGAATACACACTGTGTATACAGCTTTGCGGAATAAAATACACCCGATTTGCCCTTATTATGATTTTTTCTGTGTTCAGAAAAAGCTCAGCCTCACCGTTCGTTATCCATATTAATTCGGCAGCGTTATGAAAATGCGGCTTTACAAGTTGTCCTACGCCTTTCTGCATCGAGCAGTAAATAGGAAAATCGGGGTTCCTGTATTTTTCAAATTTGTAATTCATATTTTCACCCAAATATCGAAATAGTATAATTTTTTGTCGAAAAAGAGCCTTGATATATGCACAATATGTTGATATAATTATTATATCTTAATTTCTTTACTATGTCAACAAAAATGCATTAATTAAGTAGGAGAACGCAATGAACAAAATACTTAAAATCCATCCCGATGCAAAATATGATTCGGAATATTTGGACTATGTCCTAAAAACCGAAGAATACAAGAGCCCCGAGCTTGTTTTTAAGGGAGAATACAAGCACGAGTTGGGTGTTACAATTCTCACGGCCTCGGGACGTGAGATTGTCATTGAAAACTGTTTTGAAAACACACTTCGCTTAAGATTAACGCAGCCCGGCGTATGCGTAGATAAAACGGTAACCGAGCGATTGGGACTTATAAATACGGATTGGAATAAGCTTCAATACGACTATAAGCTTGAGGATGGCGTAATTCATTTTTCAAACTCGCGTTTGACGCTTACGTTTGATATGAATACCAACGAATTTGAGTTTAAAGGAGCAGACGGGAGGACGCTTATCAAAACGAAAAACGGCGGTGCCAGATTTTCCGAAGCGTGCGCCGACTATTCGGGAATGAGAAGCTACACCGAGTTTGAGCGTATAGGCGAGGAAAGATTCTCTGGCTTTGGAGGCAGAATCTTTAAGCTTGACAGAACAGGTGAATCCGCAGACATTTTTGCCGAAAAGGGCGGTACGAGAGTGGGAGATTACGGAGGCTTCCCTATTCCGTATTTTATAAGCTCTGCGGGATACGGTCTTTTCTTTAACAATCCCTGGCCGCACGTGTACTTCGATATGGGAAAGACCAATGCTAACGAATGGTTTATTAATGCACCCGGCGGTGATTACGATATTTTTGTCTTTTGCGGAAACACGTCGGAAATTACAAGGAGCTATGCGAAAATCGTAGGAACCAATCAATTTCCAAAGAAGTGGCTTATGGGTTATTGGTGCAGCAGTCTGAGCTTCGATAGAGCTAAGTGCGCCATAGAGGATATGGAACGAATGAGGAGCGAGGGTTATCCCTGCGAAGCTATCGTTATCGACGGTCCTTGGCGCGGAGGCATTAACTTTATCCGAGATTATGCGAGTGGTTGGGGGTATCCATCAGACGACTATAATTGGCATCCCGACTTTGGCGACGGAGTTGGAATGATAAGGGAGCTTGAGAAGAAGAATATTAAAACCGTTCTTCATATTAACTCCTGCGCATTCAAGCCATCTACCGCTATTCCGGGAATTGCAAACGGGCTGCTCCGTCAGGTGCAGACAGAAACGGTCCCCGACGTTGCATCGCAGAGAGGTATTGATTATTACAAAACCTTCTTAGTACCGAGAATTAAGGATGGAGTTACTCAGTGGTGGACCGACCACTCGGACAGAGTAAGCGGAGAGGTAATGCCGGGTATTCCATCGAGAAACCTTTTTGGCGCTATGTGGAACAGAGCGATTTCCGATATCATGGCAGAGAACGGTATAGACGGTCATATGTCGCTTTCCAGAGGAGGCGGTATCGGAAGCCAGAGATATGCGCTTCCCTGGGCGGGAGATACTCAGTTCGGCATAAATAGATTTAAGGAAGATATCTGGTATATCTTAAATGCAGGTATGGCAGGCTTTACGCTGTGCGGCTTTGACCTGGGCGGCTTTATGCGAGGTAAGGTTACGGATATTTCGCCGGACGAAATGCAGTTTGACGTTGATAATATTGCAAGACGCTTCTGTCAGAGTATAATATTCTGTCCAATGCCCAGAATGCACAACGGTGAAAACTCCAATGCGAAATGGCCTTGGAACTGCCCTGCCGAAACGAGAGATTTATACCGCGAATGTCTTAAGTACAGGTACAGATTTATTCCTACAGTATATTCTTATGCCATAAACGGCTCAAGAACGGGCGAGCCGATAATTCGTCCTTTATTTTATGATAATATGGATAAACCCGAGCTGTACTGTATAGATGATGAGTTTTATTTGGGTGATTACATACTTGTAGCTCCCGTAACAGAGGCAGGCGTGGATTCCCGAGAGGTATATTTGCCCGAGGGCACGTGGGTTAATATGTGGACTAAAGAGCGCTTTATAGGCAAACAGACCGTTCGGTGCGATGCGCCCATCTTCAAAAAGGAGGGTCTGCCGATGTTTATACGGGTTGGCGGAGGCGTCGCGTATCAGCCCGATTGTATGAGCCTTACCGACAGTGTTCCCGATGAATTGCGCATCGAACTTTATGCCGACACAACGGCACAAATTCTGCTTCACGAAAGCGAGACGGTAACAAACAGCTTCAGCTGCAAAAGAGTCGATGACTCTTTTGAAATATTTGCAGAAAATAACAGTAGTATTGACCGCAAATACACCGTAGTTATTTATTCGAGCGAAAAAGAGCATATTACAAAGCTTAACTTAAAAGCTCACACGGTTAAAAATTTCAAAATTAAGTAAAGAAAGCTTAAATACCTTTTCACCATTCACTATTACTTATTACTTCCAAATCCCCGAGGTTTTAGTAAAAAGTGAAGAGTTAAAAAGCAATCCCCGAGGACAAGTCCTCGGGGATTTTGTTGCGGAGATGGGATTTGAAAGATCAAAAAGAAAATGGGTTATCTGCTATTTTGCGGTCGGACACGCAAAATTACGCAGTATGCCGACACTGCGGTGTCGGACATAGACCCCGACAGCACTCTGCGCGTGTGCTTGAGTGCTCAGGTCATAGAGCGTAACTCGTGAGGTTCAAATCCCCGCAACTCGCGTAGCGAAAGGAAAAAGCAGTCCAAATGGACTGCTTCTTTTCTTTGGTTGCGGAGGCGGGATTTGAATGGGGTGTGCATATTGTGTTTTGCTTGTGACTCGGCGTCTATATATTGTGCTTTGGTTGGTTTAGCAACAAAAAAGTAACATTTGGG
>JAZUBT010000011.1:0-60104 GCA_045638685.1 Eubacteriales bacterium
CCGTACCTCATCGCGGGAGAGGAAAGTACCCCAAGCACACCCCCTACTCCCGCGCGCGGTGTAAACGCATCGGAAAGTATGACCGAGGTAACGTAGAAAATATTTTCACGAAAGGTAAATATAACGGAAATCGATAATACAATGTAGGCAAGACAAAGAGGCGGAATAAGTCTTACGGTGAATCGCGAGATACGTTCACCTCCCCCAAAAGAAAGATAAAGCGCAATCAGGAAAAAAACGGCACCGCACACCGAAGGAGAAATATTAAGCGAGGTAAATACCCCGTCTGCCGCAGCCCTTGTCTGTGTTATGCTCCCCATTGTAAACGAGGTAAAAATACATGTAGCGCAGAAAACCGCCGAAATAACGGGGGCGTTCAGTCCTTTTTTTATGTAAAGATAAGCGCCGCCGTAAAACAGTCCACCGGTGTCCCTTTCGCGGTAGTGGACGGCAAGCACCGTCTCCGCATATTTAAGCACCGAGGACACAATCGCACTCACCCATATCCAGAAAACCGCACCGGGGCCTCCTACCGTAATAGCGGCGGCAACACCGGAAATGTTACCTACGCCGAGCGTCCCCGCAAGTGCAAGACACAGCGAGGAAAATGACGAGTGCGCCTTACCTTTATCCGATGCTTTTTCATATAAACCCCTCTTTCGCCCGTGCCTCTTCTCCATTACGCGACCACTCTCGGTTCCGAGCCCGCTCTCGGTTCCGAGCCCGCTCTCCATTCCGCGCACACTCTCCATTCCGCGCACACTCTCAATTCTGCGCCTACACTCAGTTCCGCACCCGTCAGTCGATCCGTTATCCGACTCGGAGACGAGACTGTTTTTTCGGTCAGACGAGAAAGCCGTGACTAAAAATCGCGGATCAAAAACAAGCCTTCCTATTCTGATAAAAAGATAAACGCCGCTTGCAAAAAGAACGGCGGGAAGAAACAGACCGCTTACGGCAGCGCTGACGTATTCAAGCAAAGGACCCATTTTCCTTCTCCTTACTAAGCTGTACTTTCTTAAATCATATGCAAAAAAGATGAAATTTTATTCTTTGTTTTGCGGTCAAAAAAAATTTACCAATAAAGGCATCAGTTACTTTTTGGAACTATTACATACTGTATTTAAGATAAATTGAATGGTATAATGAAAATAGTAAATCCCTTTGTTAGCACTTTTGCTCGCTATCGGAGGTTATTTATTAAATATTTTTTACAGGGGGATACATATCATGGCAAAAAACAGCGGACTTACAAGCGCATACGAGTCGCTTCCGAAAATTCTGAAGGTCATTCTTCAGCTTATCTTCGGAGCTCTCATCGGAGGCATTTACAGAATCGTTAGATTCGTGGAAAACGGAAACATCGTTACTCTCGTTATCGGAATCCTTGTTCTGGTTACCGGTATCGGAAACGTAGTAGCATGGGTTGTTGACTTGGTTACCGAGATTCTTTCCAACAAGATAACTGTTCTTGCCGACTAATTTTTAACAACAAAAAGCCTTGTGCAAATGCGCAGGGCTTTTTCTTTTATTCTCTCTTAATCCTACGAAAACGCAAAGCTTAGTTCTCCCGCCGTGGCGTGATTTTATTTACCAAACGGTTATAATCTCTCCGCTGTCCCCCCCTCTTTATTCTTTGACAAAAACATAACAAGTTAACCGTGCCGTTATCTTTGAACACAATATACGGAAAATATATGCCCTGCCCCATTAAATACCATTTAGAAAACGCATTGACAAATTAAATAATATATGGTATAATAAACTGTATTATTATTTAAATAAAAGATTTAATATATAGACTCACATGTAAAATTCAAACAGCAACCCTAAAAGGAAGAAATCTAAAAATGAAAATCCTGTACATAACAGCAGAAGGATTCGATACCCCAAACCCAAATAACCAAATGGCTGAGGTAATAATCCGCGACATTTTGAAAGCCGGGCACTCGGTACACCTTATTCAGAGCCACAGAAAGGGCGTTTTTCCGGATATTCCGGACTCGCTTAAGGATGCGGAAAACCTTACTGTTGATACGGTTACGCGAAAGGTAGTTGATAAGTCGAATTTTGTCAGACGGTATTTTAATGACTTAAGATATGCCTTTTTAGCTAAAAAGCGTTGGAAAAAAGTCAAGGACGCCGACGTAATCTATCTGCAGTCAAACCCGACTATTATCTATCCTATGCTTCTGCTTCGTCTCTTTAAGAAAAAAACTCCGATAGTTTATTCTGTATATGACGTTTTTCCGGGACACGCTCACGACATAGGGGTAATAAAATCACGCCTACTCTACAACGCTTTTCGTGTTCTCCAAAAGCCGTGCTACCGTATGGCGACAAAAATAACCGTTTTGTCGGATGATATGAAGACAAAAATCGTGGAGCAAGGCGGAGACCCAAGCCATATAGACATCGTCCCGGCTTGGTACGACACAAAAAACACGAGAGAGATTTCTGCAGATGAAAACCGGTTTTTGCAGAAATACAATTTAAAAAAGGACAAGTTTACCGTTCAGTTTGCGGGAACGCTCGGCTTCGTTTTTAATTATAAAACCGTTTTAAAGGTTGCGTCTCTCCTGAAAGAGCACTCGGATATAGAGTTTCAGATGGTGGGCGACGGCCCTATAAAAGACGAGTTCGTTGCGGAAGCCAAGGCTCTCGGTCTCGAAAACATCTCCTTCTTCCCTCTCCAACCGATAGAGCTCGTCCCCGACGTATATAGCGCGTGCGACGCCTGTATTATTCCTCTGAAAAAGGGGGTAATAGGCAACGGAGTTCCGAGCAAAGCGCCGATACTTATGGCATGTAAAAGGGTTATCGTTAATTCGGTTGAAGCTGATTCGGAGTACGCGAGGTCTTATTCCGAGCATAATATGGGTATAGCTGTTGACATTGACCGCTGTAACGAATTGGCAAACGCTATTATAGATTTAAAAAATTCACCGGAAAAGATAAAAGAAATGACAGAAAACGCGTATGAGTACGCAGTGAAAAATCACTCAAGCGATATAAGCACTGCAAGGCTGCTTCAAATTCTGACAGAGGCGGCAGCAACTAAAAAAACGGAAAAATAACGCGCAAAATTACTACAACCTCTAAAAGACGGTAGAAGGGATACAAAGATGAAAATTCTTATAATGGGTTTTTCAAAGGTTAAATACATGCCTTACATGAATTTTTATCTTGATAACCTTAACAAGGACACGTCGGAAATACACGTTCTGTATTGGAACAGAGATCTTCAAAGCGAGGATTTAAGTAAATACAAGGGCTGCACCTTTCACGAATTTCGTTGCTATCAAGAGGACGACGTATCAAAGCTTTTCAAGGTAAAAAGCTTTGTAAGGTACAGAAAATACGCGAAAAAGCTTCTTAAAAACGAAAGCTTTGACTTTGTTTTTGTGCTACATTCCCTTACCGGAGTATTGGTTGCGGATATACTGAAAAAGAGGTATAAGGGCAGGTATATTTTTGACTATCGCGACGTAACCTACGAGGGCTTTGCGCCCTTCAAAAAAATAGTTGCCACCCTCACAAAAAACTCCTCGGCAACCTTCGTCAGCAGCGACCGCTTCAGGCAGTTTTTACCGTTCGACTGTGAGAAAAAAATTTTCACCTCTCATAATTTACTGCTCGACTCACTGAATCACAGAGACGAAAGGACGCTTTACGGAATTCCGTCTGATAAAATCCGAGTTGCGTTCTGGGGGTTTATCCGCCACGAGGAAATCAATAAGGAAATAATCAAAAAGTTTTCCACCGACGACCGCTTCGAGCTTCACTACTACGGCAGAGAACAGCAAATTGCGTTAAACTTAAAAGCATACGCAAAGGAAATCAACGCGAAAAACGTATTTTTTCACGGAGAATACGTGCCGGAGGAAAGATATAATTTCGTTAGAAGCACCGATATAATTCATAACGTTTACAGTAATACCGAAACTCCGTCTGCAATAAACGCCATGGGCAATAAGTACTACGACGGAATCATTTTCGGCATTCCGCAGCTCTGCTTTGAAAACTCGTTAATGGCAGAAAAAGCAGTCGCAGCGGGAGTAGGTCTTGCCTGCAACCCGTTTGACGAGGATTTTACGGACAGGGTGTTTAGCTACTACAACAATTTAAACAAAAAAGAATTTAACGAAAGCTGCGAGCTGGAAACAGAAAAAATCATGGAGGAATACTGTCTTGGAACAAAAGCAATTAAAAATCTTTCAAAACAATAAGGCTCAAAAGATTTCCATATTATTTTCCGTTTTAGTCGCCTTGCTTCCTGTTTTGGCATCATATGCCTCCGGAGTTCCGGGATTTTCGGTTGCAGACGTCGCACTGGTGCTTTTCGTTGGACTCTCCTTACTGGCAAAAGACACTGTAAACGCTTTTAAGGTAAACGTAAATTCTCTCGTTTTAGGTTTAGCACTACTCATTATGTTTGCCTTTTTAGCTTGCCTTGCGGGATTTCCGTCGAGCGTATCTGACGTGGTTATCAGAACTGTACGATATAGCTTTTATATTGTCGTTTTGTTTACTGCGGGGAAAAAATTTTTAGATGTTAATACGTTAACCGAAAGTGTAAAATTAATTTCTCTTATCGGAAGCATATTCATTGTGTTCCAAGCAATAATGTATAACGCCTTCGGTGTTATTGTCAAAGGCTACCTTCCTTTTTTAAAGCTTTATACACAGGAATACGCCAACATGGATTACGAAGGCATTTACGAGCTATTCAATCTTTACCGTCCGACCTCATTTTTTCTCGAGCCGGCACACTATGCAAGGTATTGCATTATCGGAATCATACTATATTTGTTTTCTAAAAGCACAAATAAAAAAACGTTTCTTTATGCAGCGATTTGCGCAGCAGGAATTATTATCTCTACCTCTGCTCAAGGCTATTTCTTATTGGGAGTAATGGTAGTTATATTTATATTCACCAAGCTCAAAACTCTAAGGCCCCAGACATTTAAATTAGTTTTACTGCTCTTTGTTTTGATTATGCCGTTTGCCGTTATAGCCTTGTTACAAATCCCCTTGATTTCATCAACGATCGAAAGAACGCTCAGCGGAAACTTCTTTGACAACACAAGCGCCACGGGTGCAAGACTTGGTGGCTTCGTCTCATATTTTAACTTACCGATTATCAATAAGTTGATTGGAACGGGATTTGGAAACATACCTGAAAAGGTATGGATGTCCAGCGCGGCGTACTGGCTGTACGGTTCAGGAGCTTTTGTTTTTTTGATTTACGTGTATTTCTTGGTTCGTTCTTTTTTTCAGCTCGACGGAAAAGGCAAATGCATTTTATTTGTTATTGCGTTTCTTTTCATAACAGATGATTCATTTTACAGCTATATGATTGTTCTCTATTTCTCACTGATACTGTTTAAACCCAAAAGGAGCGTAAATGAATATTCTCTTTATAGTAACTGAATTAAATTCAGCCAACGGTATATGCACAGAAGCTGTTATGCGTGAATTTTCTTCAAACGGCCATTCTGTGTACTGTATTACTAATAACGAGCCGCATAACGCGCTTTCGCCGGATATAGCCTATTCGTTTGTAAAGCCTCGCCTGGTGTATAGGCTCTTGGCAAAAAGAAATAAGCTCCTATCCTTTATAGGAATAATCCTTAACAAGCTTAAGCTGATTTTATCATATCCGACCTGGCCTTTAATCTCCTCAAGGTACGCTATGCGTATATACAAAAAAGCAGAGAAAATCTGTCGGGAAAATAAAATCGACGTTATTGTTCCGATATATACACAAATCGATACCCTTATTGCCGCTAAAAAAATCAAATTAAAGCGCCCGGAAATAAAATATATTCCCTATTTCTTAGATTCACTTTCCGGCGGGTACGGTCCAAAATGTTTTTCAAAAAGCTGGGTTATACGCAGGGGTATGAAATGGGAAAGCAGGCTCCTAACGGCTGCTGACAAAATAGTCATGATGAAGTCAAGCGAAGAGCATTATGCGCTTTACAGCAAAGAGACGGATTATTATCACAAGATTATTTTCCTTGACCTTCCGCTAATAACACCGCCTAAATTCAGCTTTCCTACACAAAAATCCGACAGTCTTATTCACCTGGTTTATATAGGTGCTATACCTGTGCATATAAGAAATCCGGAATTCTTTTTACAGGTATTCAGCAAAACAGATAACCCTAAATATCGACTGCATATTATCGGCAAAGACGCCTGCTCCGAGATGTTAAGCAGGTACGCCCGGAATGATTCGAGAATAGTAATAGAGGGACCTGTGTCTCATGAGGAGGCAGAAAAAAGAATTGCAGACGCTGATATTACGGTTAATTTCGGAAACAATAACAGCGCAATGACGCCCAGTAAAATTTTTGAATATATGTCTTATGGTAAACCTGTCATATCTACAATGCCGATAAAGAATGAGCCAAGCGCCGTATATTTAAAAAAGTATCCGCTTGCATATTTGGTGGATTATTCTGATACTGACATCGAAGCGTTGGCAAAAAACATGCAGCTGTGGATCGACGGCGTTATCGGTTGCAGAGTCTCCTTTGCCACGGTTGAAGAAATATTTAAAGATAATACTCCAAAAAGCTTTTTAGATATAGTATAGGATACAGAAACGCGTCGGTGATTTTGCCGTAAATAGGAACTAATTTAAAACACTTGAAAACAGATGCTTGCCTTAAAAGCATAAAACGTACTAAAAGGATTTTAAAATGACTGTTATTGAAATAAACTCCTGTAACTTCGGAAGCACGGGGAACATAGCCCTGCAAATTGCCGAGGCGGCTCGGAAAGAGGGACACACGGTATATACCGCCTGCCCGAAATCCCGCGATAATCTAAAAAAGACGACCAAAAACCAGATTTTTATAGGCAACCGTATTTCAAGAAATATTCATTTAATTCTTGCAAGGCTTACGGGGCTGAACGGGTGTTTTTCGGTTCTGTCCACGCTGTTTTTTATACATAAGCTCAAAAAACTGAAAATTGACTTAATTCATCTTCACAATCTTCACAACTGCTACATAAATCTGCCGCTTCTGTTTCGTTTTATCAAAAAGAACAACGTTAAAACCGTATGGACACTGCATGACTGTTGGGCATTTACCGGACAGTGCCCGTATTTTACGTTAGAAAAATGCGATAAATGGAAAACAGGGTGCGGCGCTTGTTCGCAATATAAAAGCTATCCGGAATCGCGCGTTGACCGTACAAGACTGATGTATAAAAAGAAAAAGAAATGGTTTACGGGCGTTAAGGATATGACGGTTGTAACACCCTCGCTGTGGCTTAGTGATTTAGTTAAGCAGTCATTTTTAAAAGAATACCCGATTAAGGTTATAAACAACGGAATTGACCTTAGCGTATTTAACCCGACCGAATCCGATTTCAGAGCAAAACACGGAATTTCCGCTTCGAAAAAAATTCTGCTCGGCGTTGCGTTTGGCTGGGAAATACGAAAAGGACTTGACGTATTTATCGAGCTTGCAAAACGACTTGACAGAGACAAATATCAAATCGTTTTGGTAGGAACCAACGAGCAGGTTGAGAGGTGTCTCCCGGACGGCATAATTTCAATACGCAGAACGCAAAACCAGACCGAGCTTGCTAAGATTTACACGGCGGCAGATTTATTTATAAATCCGACAAGGGAGGATAATTTCCCAACCGTTAATATGGAAGCGCTTGCCTGCGGCACTCCGGTTATAACCTTTGCTACCGGCGGAAGTCCGGAACCAATAGACGAAGGCTGCGGAGACGTGGTGTTTTCAAACGGCACCGACGAGCTGATAAGCAAAATTACAGGTCTCTGGGAAAACGGCACTATCACAGAAGAAAAATGTATAAGCAAGGCGCAAAATTTTGATAAAAAACAAAAATTCAAGGAATATATCCTTACTTACGAGGCCCTATGAATATATTTAAGAAAATCATCTTTTCTACACCCATAACAAAAAAACTTGCCCTTAAAATCAGACATTTTCAGCTTAGCTTTCTGCTTTACGTCAGAACCGCCCGTAGCTTCAAGAAAATACAGAATGATAAACCGAAAATATTTTACCTCGGTATTCCCGCCCACTCAAATCTCGGAGACCTGGCACAGGGCATCTGTATAAGAAGCTGGCTTAAAAAACACTATCCGGAACGCCAAATCGTTGAAGTTGAAACAAACGCGCTGGTAAACACCCCTTTTTCGCTTTTGAAAAAAATGGCTGCTCTTTATAAGAGCGAGGACATTATAGTTTTCCAAAGCGGCTACACAACAACGGATCTCGGAGGATTTGCGGACGAAATGCACCGAGCGGTAATGTCAGCATTACCCGATGCAAAAATGCTTATGCTTCCGCAAACGGTTTTCTTTTTAAAGGAAGAAAACGAAAAAAGAACCTCTATCGTATATAACAGCATGAAAAACATGTTGTTTTTAGCGCGAGATCGCGTTTCGTTTGACACCGCAACGAAAATGCTTCCCGACGTTCCCGTTATGCTTTTTCCCGATATTGTAACAACGTTAATAGGAAAATACAGCTTTGACAGCGAAAGAAGCGGAATAATGCTTTGCTGTAGAAACGACGAGGAAAAATACTATTCGGACGAAGAAATTTCCGCGCTTATCCAGCGGTGCAAAAATATATGTCCTGTTGAAATAACCGACACCACAAAGCCGGGAAAGACAGCCGACGTGGTTAAGAACGCCGAAAAGCTTATAAAAGATGAAATTGAGCGATATTCAAGGTTTAAGCTTATTATAACTGACAGATATCACGGCACGATACTTTCTCTCGTAGCGGGAACTCCGGTCATAATAATAAAAACCACGGACCACAAGGTTGTTACAGGAGCTGAATGGTTCAAAGGAGTATATGATGACTACGTGCACGTCGCAAGCAGCACGTCCGAGGCATTTGAAATTGCAAAAACCATATTGAAAAAAGACCTAAGTCATGCTTTGCCGCCGTATTTCGAAGCGGCTTACTACGATAAGCTGCGGGGAATTTTTGAGCAAAACATAAGATAAAAACGGCATTTTCGGTCTGCTGCATACCGCGAGCCGAATATCTTAACGTATCTTTACCAAAAGAAAGGATAAAAAATGAAAATCTGCGTTGCGGAACAATGTACAGGCTGCGGAATGTGTACTAACCTCTGTCCGAGTGATGCGATAAAAATGACAAAGGGTGTTCACGGTTTTATTTTCCCGGAAATCTCTGCGGATAAATGTACGGGTTGCGGTCTTTGTGCTGCAAAATGCCCCGCTACAAGTGAAAAAAAGACTAAAAACACCATAAGTAACGTATATGCAGCATTTAACAAGGACAGAAAAACACAAAAGAAATCTACTTCCGGCGGTATTTTCACTCTTATCGCAAATGAAATAATACGTGATAAAGGTCTTGTTGCGGGGGTACGCTGGAACGAAAGCCTTTGCCCAGAACACGCTTTAACGGACAACGCCGATATCTTAACTGAGTTCCGAGGCTCAAAGTATGCTCAAAGCAACACGAAAAGCATTTATACAGACGTAAAACAAGCTTTAAATATCGGAAGGACGGTTTTGTTCTCGGGAACACCTTGTCAGGTAGCCGCATTAAAGGCTTTTCTTGGAAAAGACGAACCAAATCTTTTTACCGTAGATTTGGTTTGCCACGGCGTTCCTTCCCACGAGCTTCTTGAAAGATATCTTAGCGAAACAGCGCGCGGAAGACAGATTAAAAAGGTAAATCTGCGACACAAATCGCCCTACTGGGACTATTGCAGCGTTCGTATTGACTTTGCCAGAGGTAAGCGCTATCAAAAATATACGGTAGATGATCCTTATTTTACGCTATTTAATATAGGATACTCGTTAAGAGAGAGCTGCCATACCTGTAAATTTACGACAACGCATCGAGAGGGTGATATCACCTTGGCGGATTTCTGGGGATACCTTCCCTCGTCAGCTAAAATGCAAAATTTTAACCGCGGCGTTTCTCTCGTTGCCGTAAACACAAAAAAGGGCGAGGAGCTTTTCAACAGAATAAGTAAGTATATAAATTTTGAAAAGAAAACACATGAGGCGGCTCTGCAAACCAACAAGTCCTTATCCGAACCGTTTACCCTGCCCAAAGAAAGCTTAGAGGAATTCTGGAAGGATTATGAAACCGGAATGACGGTTGACGCCCTATGCAAAAAGCACGTCAAAAAACCCTTTAAATTACCAAAATTACTTTGTCTTAGAAGACTTAAAAGAAAATATAGTTGGGTGTTAAAGCATAAATGAGTAATTCGAGAAGTAAAAACGCAAAACTGAATATCGTGTTCGGTTATCTGGCACAGCTTGGAATACTTCTTTTGTCTTTCGTGGGCAGAAGAATATTTTTACAGTATTTATCAGTTGATTATTTAGGCGTAAACGGACTTTATTCAAACCTGCTGTCCGTTTTATCGCTTGCTGAGCTGGGACTTGATACAGCGCTGGTTTATTCGCTTTACAAGCCGGTAGCCGAAAACAACGTTCCGCTTATAAATTCACTGCTCAGATATTTTAAAAAAATATATATTTTTCTCGCGCTTGGCATTTTTGCGATAGGTCTTGCGCTAATTCCTTTTTTAAGCTTTATTGTAAAAAGCGATCTGAGTAGCGCCGACCTTATTACCTATTATCTGCTCTTTCTCATAAACTCGGTAGCGTCTTATTTTGTTGCTCACAAAACCGCTCTGCTTTCCGCAAGTCAGGAGCAAAGGGTACAGAAAATAACCTTTCTTATATCCAACCTGCTTCTGCAAATATCTCATATAGCGGTTTTAATAATATGGCAAAGCTACCGTATTTATATAGTAACCACTATTATAATCACCTTTGTAAATAATATTGTTTTGAGCTGCGTTTGCAATAAAATCCATCCGTATTTAAAAACTAAAACGGAAAAAATATTTTTTGAAACAAAGACTATTAAATCTAATATCCGGTCCGCATTCGTTTATAAATTCGGCGCGGTAACCATAACAAATACAGATAATATTCTTATATCAATACTTGTCAGCACGGCGGCAGTAGGATTATATTCAAACTATTTTATAGTAATAGCTGCCGTTCAAGGCTTTATCGGAGTAATCTCCACGGCGCTTATAAGCGGAGTCGGTAATCTCGGAGCGCACAGCGATAAAAAAAGGCAATACGAAATATTTAACGTATCGCTTCTCTTTTATCACTTTATCTCCGCGCTCGGTCTCATTGGATTTGGCTTCTTATTCAACGACGTTATAACGGTATGGCTCGGCGCAGAGTATTTATTTGATACAAAAACCGTATTTATAATAGCAGTTAATTTTTATATCACAAACGCTATAAGCCCTATATGGATGTACAGAGAGGCAAACGGTCTTTTTGAAAAGGTCAAATATCTTATGATTGTAAGATCATTAATAAACGTTCTCCTATCTATTATTTTAGGAAAGCTGCTCGGCACCTTCGGAATACTTCTTGCAACAGCGGCAAGTCTTTTGGTAACAAATTTTTGGTACGAGCCGAATATAATTTTCAAAAACGTTTTTGGCATAAGCGCTTGGCATTACTGGAAAAAGCAGATAAAATATTTTGTTTTAACAGTTATCTCTTTAGCAGCAAACTTCCTTTTGATGCCCGTTTTCCCAACAGGAAACGTGTTTACAGTTATTAAATGTATAACCGTAATACTCGTAACCTCTTTAACGTTTGGCGCGGCAGTCCTCAAGTCAGCTGAGATAAAAAGCTTATTTTCCATTTTAAAACCTAAAAATGATAGCCAACACTTAACCTAAGTCTTTCCGCCCGTATTGTCAATCACCTCAAAACCCTATAATAAAAATCCCCCGCATGGCGGGGGATTTTTTATTTATCAAAGCTTATTTAAAGACTTACGCCAAATATTCCGGAGAGGAAAAAGCTGTTTATAAACCATTTGACAATTCCGATACCGCCCGCAATTGTCTGTGCGTCGGTAGAAAACACAAGAGGGCCAAGCTTGACAAATATAATGGAGAGTATCCACATCCAGATAAAGCCCGTTATAGCGCCGAGAACGCCCCCGAGCATACGGTTCACAGTGCCGAGAACCCCGATATTAAGAATTTTATCTACAATGAAATAAATTACAGTAAAGATAATGAAGAAGAATACCGTGAGCAAGACAAATCCGATAATTCCGAAAATAAGGTCATAAATCGCATCTGTAATATAGGCGGTAATGTCCGCTATAAGGTTATCCGCGCTCTCGGTTATTCTGGTCATAAAGTATTCCTTCATTCCCGAAATAAGACTGCCGAGCTTTCCAAACGTAGCCTCATATTTTTCAGTGTTCGAAAGAGCCGCGTTATGAATATTTTCCGAAAGCTTCTGTCCGAACTCTACCTCTACCTTTTGGTATAAGTAATTCTTGTCTATTTTGCAAATCTTTTCTACAAGCGCCTTTACGGGGCTGATAAGCTTGAGCTGCCACGCAAGAAAAACGGAAAGTATAAGCCGAAATCTTTTGACGACGCTGAAAAGCCCATTTTTAAATCCGATAATTACCGAAATAAGTAAAACCGCTATTAGTATAAGGTCGAACCATATACCCACAAAAATCATCTCCCTTAATTTTATTATTTTATGTTGCAATAAGTCCTTATGCCCCTGCCGAGCACTTGGGCTTTTTAATATTTAACGTTTTTTAAGTAAAGTCCGTCAGGTGGCGCGGTTATTCCCGCCCTTTTTCTGTCTCCCGACGAAATTATGCCCTCTATGTCCTCTACGCGTATTTTGCCGTATGAGACCTCGGTAAGCGTTCCCATCATTATCCTTACCATATTGTAAAGAAATCCGTCGGCGCTAACCCTGAAAATAACCTCGTCTCCCTCTCGGACAACCTCGGCGTGCCTAACCTCTCTTACCGTATCGGTAATATCCGAGCCGCTCGCCATAAATACCGAAAAATCACGTTTTCCTATAAATTTCTTTGCGGCGGCGTCCATTATTTTTTCATTAAGAGGCTTTTTAAGATGCCACGCGTATCCAACCTTAAAAGGGCTTCTGTAAGCTCCGTTGTCAATTCGATACTCGTAGGTCTTCTCTTTTACCGAATACCGCGCGTGAAAGTCGTCCGGCACGTGCTCGGCAGAAAATACGGTAATATCCTCGCTAAGCTTTACGTTAAGCGCAACGGGTACACGCGACAGAGGAATTTCAGGAGCGTTTTCGGACGCTTCAAGAGTAAAGCAGTAAGAAAGCGCGTGAACACCGCTGTCGGTCCTGCTACACCCCGTAATCTTTACGTCTGTGCCGTAAACCTCTTTTGCCGCGCGTGAGATTTCGCCCTGAACGCTGATGCCGTTTTTCTGTACCTGCCACCCGCAGTAATTTTTACCGTCATAAGAGGCTTTAAGTAAAATTTTCATATCATTTTTACCCGATCAAAAGCCCTTTCCGTTCCGTTTTACAAATAGGTCGCCGCGCCTTAGTTTATAGAACATAAGGGCAGCTCAGTTTTATTTTAAGCTAAGAAATTCAAAAAATCCTTAAGATAAAGGTTAATAAGAATTATTCCCGCGCCAAATGACAGCATAAGTAGGAGAAGCAGTAAATCAACAGCCTTATAATGGAGCTGTGTCATACGCGTCCTACCCTTATCACCTCTGTAACAGCGGCACTCCATTGCGGTAGCAAGCTCGCCCGCTCGTCTGAACGACGAAGCGAAAAGCGGAATAAGAACGGGAAGGAGCGCCTTTGCGCGTTTTACAAGTCCACCCGAATTAAAATCCGCTCCTCTCGCCTTTTGAGCGTTCATTATCTTATCGGTCTCCTCGATAAGCGTTGGAATAAAGCGAAGCGCGATGGTCATCATCATTGAAAACTCGTGAACAGGCACGTGTATCACTTTAAGAGGCGCAAGAAGCTGCTCAAGTCCGTCCGTAAGAGCAATAGGCGAGGTTGTATAGGTAAGAAGAACGCAGCTTCCGGTAAGAATACAGGCTATGCGGAGTATCATAAGAATAGCAAAGGATATGCCTTCCTTGTATATCCGTATAAACTTATACTGAAACAGCGGCTCACCCGCTCCCTTTGTCCAGAAAACGTTGAAAAAAGCGGTAAACAGCATTATAAATATAAGCGGCTTTAAGGCCTTTAATATAATGCTCGGCTTAATGCCGCTGATAATAACGAGAAAAACGGTAAAAATCAGCGCAAGTGCATAGGAAAGCACCGACTTTGCCATAAAAATAAACACTATGTATAAAAAAGATAAAATAATTTTCATTCTCGGATCGGCCTTGTGAAGCGGAGAGACGCCGGGGAAAAACTGACCGAGAGTTATGTCCTTAAGCATTTTCCGTTCCTCCGTTTATCTTCCCAAAACCACTTTCATTTAAAAGACGGAGCACCTCGTCAAGCGCATCGTCCACGGTATAAATACCGTCTCTCACGTCTATTCCCTTTTCACGAAGAAGGCGCATAAACCGAGAAATTTTCGGAACGCCAAGACCACATTCGGTAAGCTCCTTTTCGTGCTTAAAGACCTCCGCGCAGTCTCCCGTAAGCATAATCTCACCGTTTTTAAGCACAGTAAGTCTGTCGCAATATACGGCAACGTCCTCCATACTGTGGCTTACTATTATAACCGTATTCCCTTTTGTTTTTTGGTAGCTCCTTATACCGCCGAAAACCTCTTCTCTGCCTATCGGATCAAGTCCCGCGGCAGGCTCGTCAAGTATAAGAACGGAAGGCTCCATAGCCATTACTCCGGCAAGAGCCACGCGGCGCTTTTGACCGCCCGAAAGCTCAAACGGAGACTTATATAGCATCTCGTCGGTTATTCCGACAAACTCCGCGGCGCTTCTTACTCTCCTGTTTATTTCGTCCTCGGACAGTCCCATATTTTTAGGGCCGAAGGCAATATCCTTTTCGCAGGTCTCCTCAAAAAGCTGGTATTCCGGATACTGAAAAACTATACCCGCTTTAAATCTAACGTCGCGTATATTTTTTGGATCATCCCATATATTTTTACCGAAAAGCAGTACCTCTCCTCCCTCTTCGGGCTTTAAAAGTCCGTTCATCATCTGAACGAGAGTTGATTTTCCGCTTCCCGTATGACCGATAAGCCCGTTAACCTTCCCCGCCTCAAAAAGAGCGGTAACGTTTTTAAGTGCGGTATGCTCAAACGGTGTTTTTTTGCTGTACGTATATGTTATATTTTTAAGTTCAAGCGCGTTCAACTTTCTTTGTCTCTTTCTCTTTTGTTATTTATGACCTTCGCATTTATCAGCTTCATACTTGCTTTTTAGCTTCATGTTTACTTGCTGGATTTATATCTGATTACCGGATACGCTGCCCTCGTTTATCAATTTCGCGAGAGCGTCGGCGCATTTTTCCTCATCAAGCTCGGAGTAGTCAACGTCTATTCCTCTGTAACTAAGCTCATAGAAAAGCTCGGTTACCTGCGGCACGTCAAGTCCCACCGTACGAAGCTCCTGAACCTTTGAGAAAACCTCTCTCGGTGCGCCGTCGAGGAATATTTTTCCGTCGTTTATAACCACCACTCGGTCGGCTCTTACCGCCTCGTCCATGTTGTGAGTTATATGAATAACGGTTATACCCTTTTCGCGGTTAAGATACTCTATGGTATCCATAACGTCCCTTCGCCCACCGGGATCAAGCATTGCCGTTGACTCGTCAAAGATAATACATTCGGGAAGCATAGCTATAATTCCCGCGATGGCAACTCTCTGCTTTTGTCCGCCCGAAAGCTGGTGGGGGGAGTGTTTTTTGTACTCTGACATATTGACGGTATCCAGCGCCTCGTCAACCCTTTTTCTTATCTCAGAGGGCTCTATTCCAAGGTTTTCGGGGCCAAAGGCAACGTCCTCCTCAACAACGGTACCGACAAGCTGGTTGTCGGGGTTCTGAAATACCATTCCTATTCTTCTGCGAACACCGTAAAGGTCGTCCTCGGTAAGCGTTTCCGAGGTTATATCGGTTCCGTCAATATATATTTTCCCTTCGGTTGGGGTAAGTACAAGATTTATAAGCTTTGCAAGGGTTGATTTTCCGCTTCCGTTATGACCGAGAAGCGCAACGAATGAGCCTTTTTCAATTTCAAGGCTTACGTCCTTAAGCACGGGAGGAAGCTTCTCGCCCTCCTCGTCGCCCTCGTAGGAAAACCAAACGTTCTCTATTTTAATAAAAGGAGCTTTGCTATCTGACATTTCAGTTTTCTCCAAATTTTCCTAAATTATTCTGACAGCCGCCGCGTTATCCGTGTTTCTCTATCGGCGGCACTAAAATATTTAAAGCTGCTCGCCACCGTGCCAAAGGCTGCTTAACGGTTTTAAAACTCTGTTCTTAACCGTTTTAATTTTTTACGGTGCCTTACACCTATTTCGCAGTCCATCTTACCGACGAGCCGCAAGGCAGTATTCCGCCCGTCTCGGTTACGTAAAGTCCAAGCTCACCCGACTCGGTTTTTCCACCTTTACGCGAAAGCGAGCAGTTAAGCATATACTGAACGGTTGCGGGAGAAAGTCCCGTAGTGTAGGAGTTAATTAAAAAGAACAGAGGTTTTTCGCTGAGCACCTTGACGGTAAGCTCTATAAGGTCGCTTATACAGTCCTCAAGCTTCCATACCTCGCCGTTCGGCCCCCGACCGTATGACGGAGGATCCATAATAACCGCATCGTATTTATTTCCGCGACGAATTTCTCTTTCGCAGAATTTACGGCAATCATCTACGATATATCTTACGGGAGCGTCTGCCATTCCGTTAATACTCATATTCTGCTTTGCCTGTGCAACCATACCCTTTGACGCGTCAACGTGGCAGACCTCGGCGCCAGCCGCTGCCGCGGCAACCGTCGCTCCGCCGGTATAGGCAAATAAGTTCAGAACCTTAATTTTTCTACCCGAATTTTTTATAAGGTTATAAAACCATTTCCAGTTTGCCGCCTGCTCGGGAAAGAGGCCGGTATGCTTGAATCCCGTCGGCTTTATAATAAATTCAAGGTTTTTATTTTCTTCAATGGGAAAGCCTACCCTCCATTCGGCGGGCAGACTGCTCTCCGACCAGCTTCCGCCACCCGACTTAGACCTTGAATAAGTGGCGTCGGCGCGCTTCCATAACGGATGTCTTTTTATACCCTTCCAAATTACCTGAGGATCAGGTCTTACGAGAATATACTTGCCCCAACGCTCAAGCTTTTCTCCGTCGGAGGTGTCAAGAAGCTCGTAGTCCTTCCACGTGTTTTCTGCCCACATTGTCTTAATTTCCTTTTACTTAAATTGACGTTATTTTTCTGCCCGGCGCAAAGGCTTCTGAATAGTAAATTTAGATTTCTGCTTTTTTCTGCGCCATTTAATCAGTTTGCGTTTCCGCCCTCTTCAAAAAGCCCGAGCTGTCCCTCGATAGCCTTCTTCTGCTTACTTACCATAGGAATACCGAGATGCTCGTAAGCAAGTCTCGTTACGCATCTTCCCCTCGGTGTTCGGCTTAAAAATCCTATCTGCATAAGATACGGCTCGTAAACGTCCTCAAGGGTTATAGCCTCCTCGCCTACCGTGGCGGCAAGAGTATCAAGTCCGACGGGACCGCCGTCATAAAACTTTATAATGGTTTCCAGCATTCTGCGGTCAATATTGTCAAGACCAAGCTCGTCAATTTCAAGCTTTCCGAGAGCGTAGTCGGCAATCTCTCTGTCAATTACACCGTCGCCCTTTACCTGCGCAAAATCGCGTACTCTTTTTAAAAGACGGTTAGCTATACGCGGCGTTCCTCTTGAACGAGAAGCAATCTCCCTTGCACCCTCGTCGCTTATCTCTATTTCAAGAAGCTTTGCCGAGCGCTTAACTATAAGCGCAAGCTCCTCCGTGGTGTAAAGCTCAAGCTTAAGCACAACTCCGAAACGGTCGCGTAGCGGGGTTGAAAGCTGTCCCGCACGGGTAGTTGCGCCTATTAAAGTAAACTTGTTAAGCGGAAGCCTTATGCTTCTCGCGGAGGGACCTTTTCCAATAATAATGTCAAGGGAAAAGTCCTCCATAGCGGGGTATAAAACCTCCTCAATAGACCGCTGAAGCCTATGTATTTCGTCTATGAAAAGAATATCGTTTTCGCCAAGGTTGGTAAGCAGCGCGGCAAGATCTCCCTGCTTTTCTATTGCGGGGCCGGAGGTAACTCTGATATTAACGCCCATCTCGTTTGCGATAATCGAGGAAAGCGTCGTTTTACCGAGTCCGGGAGGTCCGTAAAGCAGGACGTGATCAAGCACCTCTCCCCTTTTTTTTGCCGCGTCAATATAAATTTTCAGGTTCTCCTTAGCCTTCTCCTGACCGACGTATTCTTCAAGTGTTTTAGGGCGAAGCGAAACCTCCGTTTCGCTGTCCTCTCCGGAATAGGACGAGCTGACTATACGGCTCTCAAAGTCGTATTCCTGTTCGTTATCCATATCCATACCGTTAAATCTCCATTCTGATAAAATATGGGCGTTTTTCACTAATTTACAGTTAAAATCTCACCCGACGATTTCTATATGCTATCAATACGCCTTTTTAAGCGCCTCTCTTATTATTTCCTCTACGCTGAGCCTCGTACAGTCAACGGAGCGCAAAAACCCTTCTGCCTCGGCTCTGGTAAATCCGAGAGCGGTAAGCGCCGTTCTCGCCTCGGTAAGCTTGTTACCCTTGGGGAGATTTTCCGCAGACGTATTTGACGCGCCTTCGTCAAGCCCTACGGATACGTCAAACTCCTTAGCTATCTTATCCTTAAGCTCAAGTATAATACGCGCGGCTATTTTCGGCCCAACTCCGGGTGCTTTGATAGCTTTTACGTCCCCTACCGAAACGGCGTAAGCAAACTTTTCCGGAGTTACCGCCCCAAGTATGCCGAGCGCCGTTCTCGCGCCAACACCCGAAACGGAAATGAGAAGCTTAAAGGTAGAAAGCTCCTCCTTGTCAAAAAATCCGAAAAGCTCCATTGCGTCCTCTCGCACCGAAAGATAGGTAAAAACCTTTACCTGCTTTCCGTTATATGGGGAAAGCTTCTGCTCCGTTCTCGCACTTACCGAACAGGCATATCCCACCCCTGCGCACTCAACAACCGCGTTCCCAGGTGTAAGCACGGTTAAAATACCGTTAAGATAATAATACATTAGTTTCTCCGTTCTGCCGAAACCAACGTCAGTCCCGACTGTAAATTTAAAGTAATATGCTTGACTTCAAAACACCTTACCGTTTGTTAAAATATCCCCTTAGCGCGGAGGAACCCGTGTTGCCGTGGCATATCGCTATCGCGAGAGCATCGGCGGCATCGTCGGGCTTTGGTGGATTTTTAAGACCGAGAAGGGTTGTGGTCATCATAATAACCTGCTTTTTCTCCGCCCGTCCGTATCCTACCACCGCCTGCTTTACCTGTAATGGGGTGTATTCAAAAACGTCTATCCCGAACTGCTTTGCGACGAGAAGAATAACTCCTCTCGCCTCAGCGACGGGAATTGCCGTCGTATGGTTGGAATTAAAGAACAGCTCCTCAATAGCCATCGCCTCCGGCTTATACTTACGAACAAGCTCGCTGAGCTGATTATAAATCATCTGAAGCCTGTCCTCTATCGGTATTTTGGCGGGAGTCGTTATAACTCCGTAGTCTATAACGGTAAAACGCGAGAGAACGGAGTCAACTATTCCGTATCCGACTATCGCATATCCGGGGTCAATTCCGAGAATTCTCAAAGCGCCTACCGCTCCTTTCGCAAAGTAATACATTTTAATTATATCATATTATTACTTTATTGTCAAGTTTTATATATATAAGTTTTTATAAAAAAAGAAATCGTTATTAATCAGCAAAAATCAACATATATTTAGGGAGAAAACAAATTTTGAAAGGTTAGGAGGGGTGTAGCGTGAAAGTATTGTAAGAGCTGACAAGGTTTATTTCACGCCCGAATTTCCTTAAAAGGCTAATTCCCCTTTTGTTTTACAATGCAAAAACACAGAAAATTCATTCAATATTTGTGCAGTTGCGTTCTGGCAACGGAATGGAGATTAAAATGAAAAAAAGCGCGCTCGCGCATTATGTAAGACTGCTGGAAAAAGAAAATGAGACGGTAAATATTTACGAAAAAAACTCAGTAAAGAAATCACAGTCTGCCGCGCAAAACATCACCCCCTTGCTTTCAAAACAGGTTTCGGGACTTTACTCCGACAGCAGAAAATGCAGAAGCGGCGGTATATTTTTCTGCAAAGGGCGTCATTTTTTAAAGGAATATCTTACCGATGCTCTCCGAAACGGCGCGATTGCCGTTGTTTATGAAAAGGGGTTCCCCTTTTTCGCTTCCCCCTCCTCTGTCTCCCCCAGCCCCGCTTCTACCATCCCCGGTTCTTCCGCCACGCTCTCCTCTTGCCCTACTCTTTCCATCTACGGCTCTCCTGCCCCCGTTTCATCAGCCCGAGCGTCTCTCTCCACCGCACCTTTCTCTGCTTTTCCCACCCCCGTTCCCCATTTACAGGAGACAGACGAGAGCTTTGAGCTTTACCGAGACCGTATTTTTATTGAGGTCAAAAACATAAGAAAGGCTATGGCACTGCTCGCCGCCTTTCACTACGGCTACCCGATGCGCAGGGCGGTAACGGTGGCGGTAACAGGTACTAAGGGCAAAACGTCAACCGTAACCGGTATAAAGGATGTTCTGAATGAAAACCCGAATTTTAAAGCTATTATACTGAATGACGCTCTGCCAAGCGGAAGTCCGAGACTTACCACCCCCGAGCCGATAGAGCTACACGCCGCGGCGGCAAGGTGTATAGAGCACAACGCCACGCATATAATCTGCGAAATCTCAAGTCAGGGCGTAAAGGAGCTGCGAACCTACGGAATAGTATTTGACCTTGCCTGCTTTCTTAACTTCGGAAAAGACCACGTAAGCCCCGCAGAGCACCCGACACTCGACGATTATTTTCTTTCAAAGGCTCAGCTTTTTTCCTTTTGCAAAAGAGCTGTTGTAAATCTTGACAGCGAAAAGGGGACGGAAATCTTACGTGTGGCCGGCGAAAGCAAAAATATTTTGGTTAATCCGCTAAACGAAAAAAAAGAGATTTTCACCTTCTCCACCCAAAAAAGAGCGGCGACGTTTTTTGCTACCGTCGCTGAGGAAAACAAGTTCGGGAGCCGCGTTTACGTAACAGAGAAAAACAAATTCGAAAGCCGCGTTTACGTAACAGAGAAAAACAAATTCGAAAGCCGCGTTTGCATAGCCGGGGGAAATGAATTTAAAAATCGCGTTTGCGCAGCCGGGAAAAAGACCACTCTTAGATTATACGGAAAGAGGTTTTCCGAAAAAAAAAGAAAGGAGAGCGCCCCTCTATACGTAAATGCTCCGGGGCGTTTTAGCGTACAAAACGCGCTTATGGTATTCTCTGTTTGCCGTGTTCTCGGCTGCACGAAGGATGAAGCTTTCAAAGGCGTGCTTTTGTCAAAAGCCGAGGGACGTATGGAGATTTTCGACACCGCCGACGGAAAGGTCCGTGTAATAGTTGACTATGCTCATAACAAAATGAGCTTCGAGGCGCTTTTTGAAACGGCAAGCGCGGCATATAACGGCTATCCGCCTAAAATCACCGCCATTTTCGGCTGTTCGGGAGAAAAGGCGTATAGCAGGCGCTACGACCTACCCGAGGTGGCGCTAAGATACTGCGACAGAATTATAATCTGCGAGGACGACAGCGGCAGAGAGCCGTTCGAAAGCATTAAAAACGAAATACTGACAAACATATCGAAAATTTTAAAACACAGCGGGGAGGGGTATGTCAAAAACGCCGGTGTAAGCGTAATACAGAGTCGCAAAAGGGCTATTGACGAAGCGGTAAAAAACGCCTTTGAAAGCGGAGAAAGACGTCTTATCGTTTTTACAGGCAGAGGACGTGAAAACACAATGTATTTGAAAAACGGCGAGACACCCGTTCTTAGTGATGTCAGCGCCACTCTTAAAGCTATAAAGAAATACGACAGCCGTCTTTCCCTTGATACCGTTTTTTCCGGACTTTACAGCAGAAGGGGGGATATGCTTACAGTCTCCTTTGAAAATCACGACGATATTATCGGAAATTTTGCCGCATCCTCGGTAAGACTTCTGCGCGCCGGCATTATACCTCTCGCGGTATGCGGAGAGGAAAGCGCCGAGACTCTGCGCGAGCACTGCTATAAAAACGGTGTCGCTGCTCATTTTATTAGTTATAAAACCGATCTGTACAAGCAACAAGCCGATGCCTCTCCTTTCGGCAAGAGCCAAAACGCAACAAATATACGTTCCATCGCAAGTGCCTCGGCAAAAAGAGGCGCTTTAACGGTAGCCGTTGTCAGAGGAGACGTTAAAAAAGCTGCGGCGGAAATTTCCGTAAGGGAAAAATCGGACGCTTTGGTATATTTAACCCGTAGCGGCGGAATAATACTTAACGGAAAACCGTTCCAATCTGTAATCTCTGAAAAAAATGCCGCTTTGATTTCCGAGAAGATAGACTCGCCGTTTCTTAAGCTTGCGTGCACGGCGGTAAGCGGTGGCGTTAACGCCGTTGCGATAATTGACGGCAGGATAAATAACGCTCTCGCGTTTTTCGGTACGGGAGCAGATTGTGGCGGAACGGTTATTAAAAAGGAAAAAACAAAGCTATAAAGCGAGGATTTAAAAATGTGCGGTTTTGCGGGATTTTGCGATACTAAGGGGCGTTTTTACACAAAAGGTAGGGAAACGGTCAGAAAAATGACGGATAAAATTCTTCACCGAGGTCCCGACAGCCGCGGTGAATACTCCGATGAATTTTTGTCGGTTGGATTTAACCGTTTAAAAATTATTGACCTTGTAGGCGGAGAACAGCCTATGTTAAGCGCCGACGGGAGATACCTTATATGCTTTAACGGAGAGATATATAACTATAAGTCAATTCGCTCCGAGCTTGAGGAAAATCTACGAATAAAATTCAGAACCTCCTCCGATACCGAGGTGCTTCTTAACGCCTGTATAGCCTACGGCAAGGAGGCGCTCGCGCATCTTCGCGGTATGTACTCCTTCGTTTTTTACGACCGCAAGGAGAAAAAGCTGTTTGCGGCAAGAGATCCTTTTGGAATAAAGCCTTTTTATTATGGGATTTTCGACGGCGCGCTTATGTTTGCATCCGAGATAAAGGCGTTTTTTCCGCACCCCCTATTTAAAAAAGAATTTAACAGCGAGGTGCTTCCCTATTATCTGCAATTTCAGTACGTACCAACTGAGGAAACCGCATTTAAGGGCGTAAAACGTCTTATGCCCGGACACTTTTTCACCTATGACGGAAAAAATTTCAATGTCGGAAAATTCTTTAATTTACCAAAAAAAAGCGGCGGAAAATTTCAGCAGTACTCCTTTTTTGAGCACAGAGTTTCCCGTCAAAAAGAACAAAGCAGTGAAAAGAGCGCCTCCGAAACTCTTTTCACCGCCCTTACCGACTCGGTAAGACTGCATATGGAAAGCGACGTTCCGGTAGGCGCGTTTCTGTCGGGCGGAGTGGATTCGGGACTTATATGCGCTCTTTCAAAGCCGCGAAACGCCTTTACGATAGGGTTTGACGATCTTGATTTTGACGAGCGGCGTCAGGCGGCTGAAACAGCTGCGCACGTTGGAACCAAGCTGACCTCCGTCGAGATAGACGCGGGGGACTTTTTCTCTGCTCTGCCGGAGGTCCAGTACCATAGCGACGAGCCCTACGCCAACTTAAGCGCAGTGCCGCTTTATCTTATTTCAAAACGCGCCTCCTCCGACGTTAAAGTAATAATAAGCGGAGAGGGGGCGGACGAGCTTTTCGGGGGATACGAATGGTACGCCGACAGCAGGCTTCAAGGTCTTTACAAAAAGCTACCGAGAGGGGTGCGCCGTTTTGCGTTTGAGCATAGCTCCCCTTTCGGAAGCAGATTTAAAAGATTTACCGAGAAAAACCTCCCTAATGTGGAGGATTCGTTTATTGGACAGGCTAAAATAATGACCCCGTCCACCGCCTATTCGTTATTAAGCAAGGAATATAAATCTCTAAAAAGCTATAAGGATATCACGTCAAAATATTATGCCGAGGCTTCCGAAAGCAGCGAGCTGCAAAAGAAGATGTATCTTGACCAAAGCCTCTGGCTACCGTTTGACATTCTTAATAAAGCGGATAAAATGACGATGGCAAGCTCTGTGGAGCTTCGCGTTCCTTATCTCGACCTAAAGGTGCTCGCCGTTTCCGGAACACTCTCGGACAAACTCCTTGTAAAAAACAAAACGACAAAATATCTGCTTCGCAAAACGGCCGCACGCGTTCTTCCCGAAAGCGCGGCGATGCGACCTAAAAAAGGCTTTCCCGTTCCTTTCAGAAGCTGGATAAGGGAGCCCGTGTATAAAGAAAAACTGCGCGACGCTTTTGAAAGCGAAACGGCAGTACGGTTTTTTGAAAACAAAAAGCTTATAGAGATGCTTGACGAGCATTCGAGGGGAATCGGAAACCACGCGAGAGTTTTATATACCGTTTACACTTTTATAGTGTGGTATGACCGCTTTTTTAAAATACCCGAACCGGTATCGTTAATAATAAATGACGTTAAAGAAACAAATGAAAATGAACAGGATAAAATTTCTGCCGATTCTGCTCGGCTCTGACGAAAACGCCTACGGCTGCGCCCGTCTTTTTTATGACGAATATGGAATAAAACCGCTCCTTATCTGCTCAAAGCCGCTCCCCCCTACCTCTTACAGTAAAATTTTAACACGAAAAATTATAAAAAACCTTGACACGGGCACGGTTTTCAAGGAAGTTATGGAGGAATTTTTACCCGTTTTAAAAAACGAAGCGGAAAAGCTGCTCGTTATTCCTTGCGCGGATTACTACGCAGAGCTTGTTATTAAAAACAAGGAGCTTATTTCCAAATACTCGGCTACTCCTATAATATCCGAGGAGCTTTACCTTAAATTTTCTGATAAAATCGCGTTTTTTAACCTTTGCAGGGAAAAGAAGCTTCCTCACCCCGACACGGTTATTTTAGGCGCTGACGAGCTTTTAAACACCCCTGCACCCTTTGTTCCTCCCATAGTAATAAAGCCGAGAAACAGTAATTCCTTTTCATATCTCCACCTTAATATGGAGGATAGAAAAAAAGTGTATTTTTGCAATACCGAGGAAGAAATAAGAAAAACGGCCAGGGCGCTTTCAGCCGCAGGGTACACCGAGCCGCTTGCGGTTCAGCGTTACATTACGGGCGATAAGGCGCTTACCATCAACGCGTACTGCGACAAAAACGGGCACGTTCGTCTTATAGGCGCCGCGGCCCCGATTTTAGAGTACCGCGCCCCATCGCTAATCGGTAATTATGCGGCGCTGAAGACCGTAAAGGAGCGGAGGGTATGCGATAAAATCATCGCTTTTCTCGAAGAGCTCGGTTACGTTGGTTTTGTGAATTTCGATCTGAAATTTGACGAAAAACGAAACGAGTACGTATTCCTTGAGCTTAATCCGAGGCAGGGACGCTCCTCATACTATCTGCACACCGCGGGAGAAAATCTTATGAAAGCGCTCGTGGACGACGTGGTTTTCGATACCAAAAGCGGCGGCGTAGCATACGCCGAGAAAGAAGGGGTTTGGAGCAACGTTTCCAACAGCCTATTAAAAGCACTCGCAGAAAGCTCACCGCTTAAAAACACACGTATAGACTCTGCAATAGGGTTTTGGTACGATTTTTCACCCATGCGACTTTTCACCCTTATTCGCAGAGAAATAGGGTGCAAAAAACTATTGTAGCATTAAGCAGAAAAAACAGAAAACAAAAACATTATATAATTAAGCAGAAAAACAGAGCGAAAAATTACAGCTTTAAACAGAAAAGCAGGACGTAAAAATATAGCACTAATCTTTACAGTTACTAACGGCATATTTTAAAACACGGGGCGTTACAGCAATTTTATTAATTCTGTAACGCTCTCTTTTTTTGACAAACGCGCGACGCTGCCAAAAAGTCGCTTTTGTCAACGTTTTAACCGCTTACTTACTAAAAGCTTTTGTAGAGTTTAATGCATAGCATAGGTAAAATTGAACAAAAAACAGAGGTTTAATTTTACCTAAAAATCTACGTAGGTACTTGAAATATGCTTTAAAGTATGATATAATATCAATTGTATTTTATAAAACTTTAAACTTGTTTTCTGCAATTTATCCATATTCGGGTAAAAAATCGCACTTAGCTGAAAAAGAAGGTGAGACTATGACAAAGGGCTTTGACAATAACAAATATATAAAATTACAGTCCGAGAAAATCCGTGAAAGAATAGAGCAGTTCGGCGGAAAGCTTTATCTTGAGTTCGGCGGAAAGCTTTTTGACGATTTTCACGCGTCGAGAGTGCTTCCCGGCTTTGAGCCTGACAGCAAAATAAGAATGCTGCAAAGTCTCAGCGCGGACGCCGAAATAATATTTACGATAAACGCCTCGGATATAGAAAAGAATAAAACCCGCGGCGACATAGGAATAACCTACAACGACGATATAATACGACTTGCCGACACGTTCAGAAAGATGGGATTTCTCGTTAAAAGCGTAGTTATCACGCAGTATTCGGGACAACCCGGAGCCGACGCCTTCCGCCGCAGACTGATGTCGGTCGGTATAAACAGCTATCTGCATTACTCCATACCGGGTTATCCGTCCGACGTTAACGCTATCGTAAGCGAGCAAGGCTTTGGCAGAAACGATTACGTTGAAACCGAGAGACCGCTGGTTATAATAACCGCTCCCGGTCCGGGCAGCGGCAAGATGGCTACCTGTCTTTCGCAGCTTTACCACGAGCAGCGCCGCGGAATCAAGGCGGGATACGCAAAGTTCGAAACCTTCCCTATATGGAATCTTCCGCTTAAACACCCCGTTAATCTCGCCTATGAGGCGGCAACCGCTGACCTCGGAGATATTAATATGATAGATCCGTACCATCTTGAAGCATACGGGAAAACAACAGTAAACTATAACCGCGACGTTGAGATTTTCCCCGTTCTTCACGCAATACTTGAAAGCATACAGGGCAAGTCTCCGTACCTCTCCCCTACCGATATGGGAGTTAATATGGCGGGATTTTGTATTTACGACGCAGAGGCTGTCGAAAACGCGGCAAGGAGCGAAATACTTCGCCGCTACTACAAGAGCGCCGTTAATGATAAGAGAAACGGAGCGGACGGAACACAGACGGCTCATATTGAGTTAATAATGAAGAACGCGGGCGTTACCCCCGATATGTGCCCCGCTATCGGTGCGGCGCTTAAAAAACACGAGGAAACGGGTGCTCCGGCAGGCGCAATGGTTCTTTCCGACGGCAGCATTGTTACGGGAAAAACGTCTCCCCTTCTCGGAGCGTCGGCGGCGCTTCTTCTTAACGCTTTAAAGAAGCTTGCGGGAATATCGCACGAGGTGGACATAATAAGCCCCGAGGCGTTAAAGCCTATATGCGATCTTAAGGTTAAAAAGCTTCACCATAAAAACCCAAGACTTCATTCAGACGAGGTTCTTATCGCTCTCAGCATAAGCTCGGTACACAGCACTGCGGCTCGCAAGGCGCTTAACTGCATTGAAGCGTTAAAGGGAAGCGACTCGCATTTTTCAGTCATACTTTCCACAAAGGACGAGGATTTCTACAAAAGACTCGGCATAAACGTTTGTTGTGAGCCGAAATACGAGATAAAGTAATCCTTACGGCTTTTAAATACCTTTCTCTTGACAGCATGAGAAAGATATGATATAATAAGTTAACCAAAATTAAACCATGATAAAATTTTATTAAAAGGAGTTAGACAAATGGATAAGGTAAGATTTGGTATTATCGGTGTTGGAAATATGGGTTCCTCACACGCAAGGAATCTTTTTAACGGTGAAATCAAAGGCGCCGTTCTCGGAGCTATCTGTGATTTAAAGGAGTCGAGAAGACAGTGGGCAAAGGAGCAGTTCGGAGAGGAGCTTCCTGTTTTTGAGGATTATAAGGAGCTTCTTAGCAGCGGCACCTGCGACGTAGTTATTATTGCAACACCTCACTATATGCACCCCGTAATAGCCATCGACGCTTTTAACGCGGGGCTTAACGTTATCTCCGAAAAGCCTGTTGGAGTTTACACCAAGGCGGTAAGAGAGATGATGGAGGTTGCTAAGAATTCGGGTAAGGCGTTCGGTGTTATGTTTAATCAGAGAACTAACCCCGTATATAGAAAAATGCGCGATATAATTCAGTCCGGAGAGCTTGGCGAGCTTAAGAGATTCGTTTGGATTATCACCGACTGGTACAGAACTCAGTACTACTACGACTCGGGTGATTGGAGAGCAACCTGGTCCGGAGAGGGCGGCGGTGTTCTTATGAACCAGTGTCCCCACAACCTTGACCTTTGGCAGTGGCTCTTCGGTATGCCGAAATCCGTTACCGCGTTCTGCGACTACGGAAAATACCACGATATAGAGGTTGAGGACGACGTTACGGCTTACGCAAAGTACGAAAACGGCGCGACAGCAGTATTTATCACCTCTACCGGCGAATGCCCCGGAACCAACCGTCTTGAAATAACCGGTTCTAAGGGCGCTCTTATCGCGGAGGGAAAGACCCTCACATGGATAAAGAACGAGGAAGATGAGAGAAAATACTGCTTCACCGTAAAATCCGGCTTTGAAAAGGTAAAGAACACTAAGGAGGTATTAACCCCCGAGTACGAAATGCCTGAACAGCACAAGGGAATTATGCAGAACTTTACCAACCACCTTCTTCACGGCGAGGAGCTTATCGCTTCGGGCTACGAGGGTATAAACGGACTTCTTCTTTGTAACTCCATTATGCTTTCCTCTTGGAAGAACGCTCCTATCGAGATAGGCGCGGACGGAAACGAGGACGAGTTCTACGAGCTTCTTAAGCAGAGAATTGCTACGTCCCGCCGCAAGGAGACCGTAGAAAGTGATAGCGTTGCTGACCTTTCCAATACCTACAATAACTAACAGTCGATAAAAATTCGGTTATAACCTTTTTTGAAAACAGTCAATTCGGTTTTCGTATTAAAGTCCGACAAAGGCATATGTAGCCGCGTTTTATAAAACAGATTTAAGTAACGCCCGAGCAGTTTTTGCGCGGGCGTTATTTTGAGAATAAAACGGCAATAGCTTTTAATCTAAACAAAGACATCTCTCAGTTCAGGCTTAACCCAACACGTGGCGGCGGTATATTAATATGAAAATAACGTAAATACGCCATTCCATACGAGGTATAGAAAAATAAAAATATGAAAAAACCAGTATTTGCGGCACTTTTGTCGCTTATGATTATAGTCTCTCTCTTTTGTCTGCCCGTTTTTTCCGACGGTGAGGCAAGCTACGCGGTAAGCGCTTCGGGTGGAGAAATCCACTGCGCAAGCGACGTTAAAACCGTTTTCGGGGGAGACGGTAACGTTACCGTCTCGGAGCAAGGCGAGGAGATACACGTCTATTTTGAAAGAAGCATAAAGCTTCTCTCCCCCGTAGTTATAAAAAGCGGTACGTACAGAATACACGGAAGGGATTGCAGTCTTTTCAGAGGCTTTGAAAACGGACCGCTCGTGCTGCTTGACGGCTCGGACGGTAGCGCCCCTAAGCTGATTATTGATGAAAAAAGCGCTACCGACTGGGAAACGGGAAAAACTGCTATATTTACCTTTAACGGTAATAAATCGGAGTTCCCATCGGCCGTAGGCGCGCTTTTAGCAGTTAAAGGAAACGCTACTGCCACCTTTGACGGAAAGGTAATGTTCAAAAACGCTGTTAATACGGACTTTGGCGGTGCAATATACGCCGAGGCAGTATCTAACGGGAGTGGCGGTTATTTTTCTCCCTTAATAAAGCTTAACTACTGTAAAATCACCGATTGCCGTTCGCTTAAAGGTGGCGGGGGTATAGCGCTTATCGGCGGAAAAAGTGGCGAGGGCGAGGTTACTCTTACCAACGTAATTATAGAGAAAAACGAGGCGCTGAACGACGGTAAGACCGCAAAGGGCGGCGGTTTTTACACGAACGGCGGAAAGCTTAAGATTTCCGGAAGCTGGCAGCTTCTTAACAACAAGGGAGACCTTGGGGGCGGCGGATACGTCGGCGGATTTTCCGAGCTTGAGGGCGGTCTGGTTCGTGATAACAGCAGTACCGTAAGCGGAGGAGCGCTCCACTGCGGAGTGGATACCGAAAGAGGCACCTCGGGTACGGTTGCTATGAATAATACCATCGTTTCTTACGCCTCTACCGACGGTAACGGCGGTGCAATAGCAAACGAAGGCACACTTTTTATCGGAGGCAGCACATGCCTTACCGACTGTAAGGCAAAGGGAGACGGCGGCGGAGTTTATAACCTCGGCTCCTTCGGTTTTTCCTCGGGCGATATAATTACCAACAAAACGGAAGGCAAGGCAGGAGCGATTTACAACGGAGCTTACGGTATCCTAATTATCTCCGGAGGGAGAATATCGTCAAACGATGCCTCGATATGCGGCGGTATATATAGCGAGGGTGTGTTTGAATTTAAGGGTGGAAGCATAGGCAAAAGCATTGGAAGTACGCCGCAAAATCTTGTCAGCGGCATTATGAAAATGAGCGGTTCGGCAACCTTTACCAATACCGAGGTGCTCGGTATTTTACTTAAAAACGACGCCTCTCACACCATAATATCGGTTGACGGAAAGCTCACCTCACGAGTAAAGCAGACGGTTTCTTTTTTCGAGTATGTAACCGATAAAAACGGCGCAACCGTTTTAAGACTTGCTTCCAAAAGCGGACTGCAGGTATTTTCCGGTGAAAGCGCGGAAAATCTTGAAAGCGCCGTAAACGGCTTTAAGGTTTACGGCGAAGGTCTTAAAAATTTCAAAATAAAGCCCAACGGAGCTCTTGCGTTCAAGCTCCCTCTTATGCCGCTTTACGGTTGGATTTTAACCTTAATCGGACTTGTAGGCGTTGCCTTTTGCGTAATATTTGCGATAAAGAAGATTAAAATGCAAATAGCTTTAAAGAACAAAAGCTACGAAAACAGGGACACGGAGCCGGAGTGTGCTCTGAAAAACGAAGCCTCTGAAAACGGAGAAACCTGTGAAAACGGGAGAAACCTGTGAAAACGGGAAAAACCGTGAAAATGGGGAAAACCGTGAAAATGGGGAAAACGTGGGCAAAGAGCCGTTGGATAACGAGTCGCAGAGCTAACCCATTAGTCGCTGCATAGAAAAAAACTGCTTTGGCAGATAAAGAGAGCATAGCAGAAAAATGCTCTCCGGCGGCAGAGCAAAGAGTTGTCGTATTATGTTGACAAAAAAAGGAAAATGTGATATAATAATTATTAACAGTATTTAAATTATTATATAATGTTATGCGCCGACACCTTCGGCGCTCGGAAGGATATATTTATGATTCACAACACAGTGCTTGAAGCCATGGGGCATACCCCCATGATTCGACTTAACAAAATGTCGGAGCCCGGCGCGGCGGAAATACTCGTAAAATACGAGGGACTTAACGTAGGCGGCTCTATTAAAACGAGAACCGCTCTGAATATGATAGAGGACGGCGAAAGACGTGGCATCTTAAACAAGGATACGGTAATAGTTGAGCCAACCAGCGGAAACCAGGGCATAGGACTTGCTCTTGTCGGAGCGGTCAAGGGATACAAGGTGAAGATAGTAATGCCCGATTCCGTTTCGGTGGAAAGAAGAAAGCTTATCACGCATTACGGAGCAGAGGTTATACTCGTTCACGATGCGGGTAACATAGGAGAGGCTATTGCCGAGTGTCTCCGCACAGCCGAAAGAATGGCGGCAGAGGACAAAAACGTATTTATTCCCGGTCAGTTTGAGAACCCCGCCAACCCGATGGTTCACAAGCACCATACCGCTCTCGAAATACTGGAGCAGGTTGCGGGACCTATACACGGCTTCTGCTCCGGTGTTGGCACGGGGGGCACCATTTCCGGCATAGGGGAGTCGCTTAAAGCGTTAAATCCCGATATAACGATATGGGCGGTAGTGCCCGAGCACGCCGCGATTTTAGCGGGCGGAAACATCGGCACTCACCTTCAGATGGGTATAGGAGACGGACTTATTCCGGACAATCTTAACACCGAAATTTACTCGGATATATGTATCATAAGCGACGACGAGGCTATAAACACCGCAAGAGACCTTGCAAGACTTGAGGGAATCATGTGCGGAATATCCTCGGGAACCAACGTTGCCGCAGCGAGACGCATGGCGCGTGTTCTCGGCGAGGGCAAGACGGTTGTAACCGTTCTTCCTGATACTGCCGAAAGATATTTTTCCACCCCGCTTTTTGCTGAATAAAATTTTCCCGCCCACCAACTAAGATGAGGCGGGATTTTTAAAAAAGAACGGAGATTTATATGAAAATAAAAACCGTGGTTAAAAGCTATACCGAGGTGCTTAATATGGCGCCCGAAAAACGTAAGCCTGTCAGAAAGCCGAGCCTAATCTTTCGGCTGCTCGTAAGAATCCTTGCAATTTTTGAGCTTAGAAAGGTTAAATTCAGCTATAAAAAAATCGGAATGGAAAGGCTCGGCAAAAAGGAGCCGTGTCTCTATCTTATGAACCATTCCTCGTTTATCGATCTAAAGATAGCATCTGCCGTTATATTTCCAAGACCGTATAATATCGTCTGTACCTACGACGGTTTCGTCGGAAAAAGATGGCTTATGCGACAGCTCGGCTGTATTCCGACGGGAAAGTTTATATCCGATTTTTCGCTTGTTAAGGATATGGGGTATGCGCTTAAAAAGCACAAATCCTCGGTTCTTATGTACCCCGAGGCGGGATACAGCTTTGACGGAACGGCAACCGTTCTTCCTGACAGCCTCGGCAGATGCGTAAAGCTTCTCGGAGTGCCGGTTGTTATGATTAAGACAAGCGGCGCCGTTCTCCGCGATCCGCTTTACAACAATCTCCAAACGAGAAAGGTCAAGGTATCGGCAGAGGTAAAGTATGTCCTCTCTCCTAAGGATATAGAAGAAAAAACACCTTCCGAAATTAATGAGATTATAGGAGACTGCTTTACGTTCGATGAGTTCCGCGCGCAGCAAGAAAGCGGTACGGTAATAAACGAGCCGTTTCGCGCGGATTTTCTTAACAGAGTGCTTTACAAATGTCCCGCTTGTCTTAGCGAGGGCTGTACCGAGGGAAGGGGTATAACTCTTACCTGTAAATCCTGTCAAAAGGAATACGAGCTTACCGAAACCGGTTATATGAGAGCGGTAATCGGAGAGACGGAATTTGATCACATACCGAGCTGGTTTAATTGGCAGAGGGAGTGCGTTAAATCCGAAATAGAAGACGGTAATTACTGTCTTGACACACCCGTTAAAATCGCTATGCTTGTAAATACCAAATCTCTTTATATGGTAGGCAAGGGAAGACTTGTACATAACGCTGACGGCTTTACTCTTACCGACGAGAGCGGTAACGTTATATATACCCAGAAGCCGCTTTCAACCTATACTCTTAACTCGGATTATTATTGGTACGAAATCGGAGACGTAATAGGAATCGGAAACAAGGACGCGCTTTATTACTGCTTTCCGGAGGGCGACAGGGATATAGTAACCAAAGCAAGACTTGCGGCTGAGGAGCTGTATAAAATAGCGAGACGGGCTGTAAGAGAAGGCTAAAACAGCGAGAAGACCGTAATGATTGGCAAAAATTAAAGAGAGCCTACTGAACTTTCAGTAGGCTCGTTTTTTATTTAATGGTGATGATGGTGGTGGTGATGACCGTGCTCCGACTTAAATTCTACGTGGCAGTGCTCCTCGTGGCACTTCTCACCCTCTGCTTCAAGCTCAAGCGTTACGTGTCCTATTCCGTGCTCCGAAAGCTCATCGCGTATTTTTTCTTTAATTTCACGGTGATTGGCGTTCGTAACAACGTGCATCGTAGCGTAGTTATGCACCCCGTCCGTGCTCCAGACATGGATATGGTGGACGTTAATTACGCCTTCGATTTCCGTAACGTGCTCCTTAATCTCAGCGACCGTGATTTCCTCCGGAGTTTTTTCAAGAAGCAGCTCTGCTATCTCCTTTAAGCCTCTTATCGCGTTTATAAATATAAATACCGCAACACCGATAGACATAATAGGATCTATAAGTGTAAAATCGGTAAATTTCATAACCACCGAGCCGATAAGCACCACCGCCCAGCCGAGAACGTCCTCAAGCATATGAAGATTTACCGCCTTTTGGTTAAGCGATTCTCCGTCCCGTGTGAAAAACGCGGCTATGAAATTTACGCACACGCCGAAAACGGCAAAAATAATCATTCCGTTATAATCTATCTCGGTAGGATTAATGATTTTTTCTATGGCGTTATATATTACCGCGGCTGAGCCGAATAAAAGTATAAACGTGGTTATTACGCTTCCTATTACCGAGTACCTTGCATACCCGTAGGTATAACGCTCGTCCGGCTGCTTTTTGCTTTTCTTTTCAAGGAAATAGGAAATCCCGATACTTGCGGCGTCCCCTATGTCGTGTACCGAATCTGAAATGATAGCTACGCTACCCGTAATAATACCGCCTATAAATTCAAATACCGAAAACGCAAAATTTAATATAAAAGCGATTAAAATATTCTTTTCTGTTTTCAAAATATACTCCTTTCGTTTCAAAGCTCAAAGAAGGGTTTATTATAATTTTATAACCCAAGACTCCTTACGGTATCTTGGGTTATCGTTTTTTAGTTTATCTAAGAATTAGTAAATCAGTCAATCGGCTTCATAGTGGGGAAAAGAAGTACGTCGCGTATAGACGGGCTGTCGGTGAGAAGCATAACGAGTCTGTCAACTCCGATACCGAGTCCTCCCGTGGGAGGCATACCGTACTCAAGCGCGTTAATAAAGTCCTCGTCAACCTGTGCGTTGTTGCCGCCCTCGGCGCGTTTTGCCGCTACCTGACGCTCAAACCTTGCCTTCTGATCGATAGGGTCATTAAGCTCGGAGAAGGCGTTACCCATTTCGCGCGCGCAGATGAAGAACTCAAAGCGCTCGGTGAACATAGGATCGTCCGGCTTACGCTTTGCAAGCGGAGAAATCTCAACCGGATAGTCGTAAATAAAGGTCGGCTGAACAAGCTTTTCCTCAACGTATCTATCAAAGAATTCCGCAAGGACGTGTCCCTTTGTCGCGTTCTTTTCTACCTCAATGTGGTGATCGGCGGCGCACTTTCTTGCCGCCTCGTCGTCTGCCCAGTCGTTAAAGTCAACGCCGGAATATTTTTTAACCGACTCCGCCATTGTCATTCTTGCCCAACCGGGTGCCATATTTATCATTTCGCCCTGATAGGGGATTTCGTAAGTACCGCAAACATTCTTCGTTATCTCGGCATACATACCCTCAACGAGATCCATCATACCGTGAAAATCGGTATAAGCCTGATACATTTCAATCGAGGTAAACTCGGGGTTGTGCTTTGTATCCATTCCCTCGTTTCTGAATATACGCCCCACCTCGTAAACCTTACTGAAGCCTCCTACGATAAGACGCTTAAGGTAAAGCTCTGTTTCAATTCTAAGGTACATATCAAGATCAAGCGTGTTGTGATGAGTTATGAAAGGACGTGCCGATGCGCCTATTTCAAGCGTATGGAGAACAGGGGTATCAACCTCAAGGAAGCCCTGTCTATCAAGATAGTCGCGCAGTCCCTTTATAATCTGCGATCTCTTTATAAACGTATCCTTTACGTCGGGATTCATTATGAGATCAACGTATCTCTGGCGATAACGCATATCGGTATTGGTAAGACCGTGGAACTTTTCGGGAAGTGGGCGCAGAGATTTCGAAAGAAGCTTAATCTCGTGGGCGTGTACCGAAATTTCACCCATTTTGGTACGGAACACAAAGCCCGAAATACCGACTATGTCTCCTATATCCCATTTCTTGAAATCCGCATATACGTCCTCTCCGACGTCGTCGCGCTTTACATAGCACTGTATTCTTCCGCTGCCGTCCTGAATGTCGGTAAAGCTTGCCTTACCCATAATTCTGCGGCTCATTATACGTCCCGCAATATTAACCTTATATTCGGGAAGCGCTTCCTCGCCCTCGTGCTCGGCTTCAATAGCCGTGAACCTTTCTTTTATCTCCGCGCTTTCCGCCGTTACGTCGTACTTCGTTACGGCATACGGGTTGTTTCCCTCATTCTGAAGCTCTGTGAGCTTGTCGCGACGGATTTTTAAGAGCTCGTGAAGCTCCTCTTCGTTTTCAAAAATTTCTTCCATTATAATCTCCATTGCCGTCTTTCGGCTTTGTTTTTGTCGTATTTTTACCTTAAAAAGAATAGCTACGGCTTACGCCTTGGTTATTTCAAGTATCACGAAATTTACAGCGCCCTTCGGTGTAACGGCGGTTACCGTGTCTCCCACCGTGTGGTTCATAAGAGCCATTCCGATAGGGGAAAGGTCGGAAATACGGTGCGCGAAGGGATCGGTTTCGGTAGGGCCTACGATATTGTAAACAGTCTCCTTACCGGTTTCCTCGTTCTTAACCTTGACGGCCTTTCCAAGGGTAACTCTGTTGCTGTTTGCGGTGTTCTCGTCTATAACAACGACGTGCTTAAGCATTTCCTCAAGCTCTAAGATACGGTGCTCGTTCTTTGCCTGAGACTCTCTTGCCTCGTCGTATTCACTGTTTTCGGAAAGGTCTCCGAATCCTCTTGCAATTTTTATCGCTTCTTTTATCTCATTACGGATTTTGCCTTTTCTTTCGGCAAGCTCATCCTCTAAGTTTTTAAGTCCTTCTTGTGTTACTGTAATCTGTTTTGCCATTGTATTTCTTTCCTTTCGGTATTAGTTACTTTTTTATTACAAAATCAAATGCTCTCGCCGCTGTAACGAAAGCATTTGTCTCTTCTCAGAATTTAACGGGCTTAGACGTAAGGTAACGCTTTACCATAAGGGCTACCTTGAAGGTTATGGCATCCTCAAACTCGCGAAGATCAAGCCCCGTCATTTTGCGGATTTTCTCAAGTCTGTAAACGAGAGTATTTCTGTGAACGAACAGCTTTCTTGACGTTTCGGAAACGTTTAAGTTGTTCTCAAAAAACGCTTGAATGGTTGTAAGCGCCTCTCTGTCAAGGGAATCCATCGGGCCTTTCTTAAAGACCTCCTGAAGGAACATCTCACAGAGCGTGTTCGGGAGCTGGTAAATAAGTCTGCCGATACCGAGGTTTTCATAGCTTATTATGTTCTTGTCTGTATCAAATACCTTTCCGACCTCTATGGCGACCTGCGCTTCCTTGTAGGAACGGGCAAGATCCTTTATGTTTACGACTATGGTTCCAATACCTATTGAAACCTTGGCAAAAAATTCTGCACCGAGGGTATCGGATATGTTCTTTGCTATTTTTTCAGCGTCCTTTGCTTCAGAGCCGAGCTTCATCTCTTTAACGAGAACTATGTCCTGCTCCCCGATGCTAATAACGTAATCCTTGTTTTTGTCGGGATAGAGATTCTGTACCATATCAAAGGGAATGATGTCCGACTTACCCTGGAACTTTATGAGGAATACAACTCTTTCAACGTCCGAGGCAAAGTGAAGCTCCTTTGACTTGATGTATATATCACTTGGGAGAATATTGTCGAGTATAATATTTTTAATAAATGAAGCCTTGTCGTATTTTTCGTCATAAAGACTTTTTATGTTTCCGAGAGAAACCGCGAGGACGGTAGCAAGCTTTTCAGCCATCTTGTCCTCTCCCTCAACAAACACTATATTTTCTGCCTTTGCCGAATTACCGATAGCCTTATAGGTGTACCCACCCGAAACCACCGACTCGGTTGAGTATGCGATTTCGTCGCGTACTCCCGGCTTTGTTTCTCCTATTTTTACAAGCTCGTTACAGGATATGACAACGCCGTTTTCGTCTATAACTCCGATTATCCTGTCAACCGCGTCTTTCATTTGGTGGATAACCCCTTGGAACAATCTGTTGGACATATATAGGCTCCTTTCGACTACCATTAAATTTATACTTCATTAATATTGTAAATTATATATACCATTCTACACTATTTTTTGTTGTTTTTCAATAGGTTTTCGAAAAAATAAATAAAATTTTTCGTAATATTTTGTAAAGTTTGTATATATTTAGTAGTAAAATACCTTCCGCTTTAACTTTCAAAGCAGAAAAAACAAAAATATTGTCAAATTCTGCCTTATTCCTTTACAAAAGCAAAGGCATTCCAGTCGTTTTTATCGAGCTTGCTAAGAATCTTAAAGCCTTTATCTGTCAAAACCTCATAAACCTGCTCTGCCTGAGTCTCGATTATTCCCGAGACGATAAGTATTCCGCCCTTTTTAATATAGTCTCCGACGTTTTCTGCCATTCTTATAATTATATCGGCAACAATATTAGCGCTCACGAAATCATATTTTCCGCTTGCTGCCCTTATAAGATCGGACTGACGGCACACGACGTTCATAGCCCCGTTTGCAAGACAGTTTTCCCTCGCCGCCTTAACCGCATTCGGATCAATATCAAGCGCCTCTACCTCTTTTGCGCCAAGCTTTGAAGCAAGAACGGCAAGAATACCGCTTCCCGTTCCGACGTCAAGCACGCGGCTGTTCTTAGGCATATATTTTTCAATAAGCTCTGCGCAGAGAGCCGTGGTTTCGTGTGTACCCGTACCAAACGCCATTCCGGGATCTATTTTTACTATAACGTCGGTCTCCTTTGCCTCGTAGTCCTCCCACATAGGTACGATTACGATATTTTGACCGATATGAAGCGGCTTGTAGTATTTTTTCCAGCATTCCGCCCAGTCGTCCTCTTTAAGACCTACCGTTTCAAAGCATACCTTAATCTTAAGTCCCTCAAACTTACTTTTAAGAGAGGAAAGAATTTCAGGAACGTTTTTATCCTCGGAAAGATAAACTGAGACCGCAGCGCGACTTTTGTCTTTTTTTATTATCTCCTCGTCAAGAAGCTCACCGTATATAGCGTTAAGCCCCTCGGTTACGTCGCTGTAATCCTCTATCATAAGTCCGTTGTCAACCATGCTCATAACCGCACTTACCGTGTCAAGGTCATTTATATCGCAGCTTACTCTTAACTGTGTCCAGTTCATTTTACAATAATCCTTTCGTTTTTAAAACGTGCCCTTCAGTTTATTTTAAAGGAATGTCTTGTTGCTTTTTGTAAAAAGCTTTAATTACTTTTTCTTAAAAAGCTTTGCTATTTTTTCGGAAAAGCTCTGCTTTTTAACGTAGTTCGTGTTTGCGCAAAGCTCGGAGTAGCGTCGAAGCGCGTCCTTTGCCTCATTCGAAAGATTTTTCGGTGTTTCCATTACAACGGTAAAGTAAAGATCTCCGTATCTTTCCGTGTTATAAATCACAACGCCCTTGCCCTTAAGACAGAACTGCGTTCCCGTCTGCGTTCCCTCGGGAATGGTGTACTTAACCATTCCGGTAAGCGTAGGAACCTCGATTTCCGCTCCGAGCGCAAGGTCAACGTAAGATACCGGCACCTCGCAGAAAAGATTTTGCCCCTCGCGTTCAAACAACTCGTGAGGACGAAGCGAAAGTATAATGTAAAGGTCTCCGTAGCCGCCGCCGTTAATTCCCCCATTACCCTGACTGCGCAGACAGATTCTCGCTCCGTCATCAACACCCGCGGGGATATTTACGTCAAGCTTTTTGGTCAGCTTAACGTTACCCGTTCCGCGACAGTTTGCACAGGCTTTTTTGATTATCTTTCCGCGCCCCTTACAGGTATCGCAGGTCTTTTGCGACTGCATCATACCGAACATAGTTCTCTGAGTAACCGTTACCGTTCCCGTTCCCTTACAGCGGGAGCAGGTTTCTATATCCGATTCCTTTTCCGCTCCGCGTCCGTTACAGCTATGACACGCCTCAACCCTATTGTACTTAATGTCCTTCGTGCAACCGAACGCTGCCTCCTCAAAGGATATGGTTAATCTGTACGTTATATCATCTCCGCGACGGGGAGCGTTTCTTCTTGCAGAGGTGCTTGCACCACCGCCGAAGAAGCTGCCGAAAATATCACCGAAATCAAATCCGCCGAAGCCGGCGCCTCCGCCAAAGCCTCCCGCGGACGGATCAAGACCGTCATGTCCGTACTGATCGTATATCTGCTTTTTCTCCGGATCACTGAGCACCGCATATGCCTCGTTGACCTCTTTGAACTTAGCTTCCGCTTCAGCGTTACCGGGGTTCATGTCGGGGTGATATTTTTTCGCCATCTGACGGTACGCCTTTTTAATCTGCGCGTCATCAGACGATTTATCTACTCCCAAAACCTCGTAATAATCTCTTTTTTCCTCTGCCATAATAATCTCCATTCCGCTGCCACCGAAAATATCGGTTAGCCAGGCCCTTGTTGACTTATAAGTATTAAGCGTATAAAAAGCTCAGTAATGTCTGGTAAGTATTATTTTACTATATATTATAATTTGAATAAAGCCGTTTTTTGTTAATTTTTTCTGTATTTCACCGCTTTGTTTTTTGCAAATTATACAAATTCAGTTTACATAAGCCTCTACTCTGTTTATCGTAAATCCCTTTGCGGAAAAATTATCCTCGTATTCCGTATGTAAATTTTCCGCTTCGTACTCGCTGCCGTGCAGGTCGTAGGTAAGCTTTTCAAGCCGAAACCCTGCCGCCCTAAATGTCTCGACGGAATAGTCGAAAAGCGGTCTGTTATCCGTTTTGAAGAAAATAGCACCGTCCTCTTTAAGAAGCCTCTTGTATATTTCAAGATATTTCGGAGAGGTAAGCCTGCGTTTTGCATGCTTTGCCTTCGGCCACGGATCCGAAAAGTTTAAGTAAATACGGTCAACCGAGCCCTCGGCAAAATATTCGGGGAGCGTGTCAGCGTCGCAGTTTAAAAGCTTAACGTTCGGGCACTCCTCCCTTTTAATTTTCTCTGCCGCGAGCAGTATAACGTCGGACATCTTTTCAACGGCGACGAAGTGAATTTCGGGATATTTTTTTGCAAGCTGAACCATAAATCCACCCTTACCGCACCCTATCTCAAGCATAAACCCTGTTTTATCGTAAGGCTTTTCGGTTATCATATAGTCAAGGCAGTTATTCATTCTTGCCTCTCCGTTTTTCTTTTTTCTCATTCTCATAATATTCAGTTCCTTTTTTATTAGTAAACAGTTCAAATTAATATTATAAATAAAAGTAGTAGAAAAAACAACTCTCAAAATGTAAATTTTCGTTTTTTTACGTTTAGTGTATATTTAGAGCTTCTTTTTCACATATTATCTATGGGTATTATTAAAGCAAAATTACCCATAAGAAAGGAAAGTAACTAATGTTAGATAAGATTTCTCTCGTTTTACTCATTATCGGCGGAATCAACTGGGGAAGTATCGGAATTTTCGGATTTGATATTGTTGGTTGGATTTTCGGCGGTCAGGGTGCTATTATGAGCCGTATCATTTTTACCATAGTAGGTCTTGCAGCACTCTGGTGTCTGTCGCTTCTTTTCCGTCCTTCGAATGAGGTTTTAAACGACGCAAGCTAAGCGGGGGCACGGGTGCGCTTAATCAAGACAAATTACAACAAACGGCCCGACCAAAAATCGGATACACACCGTAAAATTAACGGCGTGTATCCGATTTATTTTTTATAGAATATTAGAGCTTAATTCACTATAAATCTCTTTGCTTCCGCCACAGGCGGCGGTACTCCAATCCTCTGACCTCCGTTTTTTTCTCACAAGTGCCTTGCACTTGCTTGCCCTGTTGCGGTGCCCGAAAAAATCTGCGTGCTTTCGCTTCCCTTGATTTTTTCGACCGCTGCCACTCGCTCGCCTCCCTGCTTCCGCCACCGGCGGCGGTCGGCTCGCTCCCCCAACGAGCTCCGCTCGTCGGTCTCATAACCCGAATACCACAGGCTCATAATCACACCGCACAAAAAAGAAAGAACTCGAAACACAAGTCTGTGTTCCGAGTTCTTTTGGTTGCGGGGAGGGGATTTGAACCTCCTGACCTCCGGGTTATGAGCCCGACGAGCTAACCAAGCTGCTCCACCCCGCGATATTCAGTTTAGCAAATGGTGCCGGAGACCGGAATCGAACCGGCACGAGGGGTTAGCTCGCGGGATTTTAAGTCCCGTGCGTCTGCCAATTCCGCCACTCCGGCAAATCTACTTTTTAAATAGACTGACACTTTCATTTGCCACGTTTTGTATTATAGCATATATTTTTTGGTTTGTCAATATGTTTTTTGTTTTTTATCCGAAATATTTTTTCCTTCCTCCTTTGCATTAAGTTTAAACAAAAATATGTACTGTTAATCATATTTATATTCCATTTCATTAAAAATAATTCCCAAATTCTCTTGACTTTTGCTGATATTTGTTCTATAATTAGGGTGGCGGTATATTTAGTATATTATGCCTTAATTCTTTTTTATTTAAAATTTTTATTTGTAAACGCAACGAAAGGAAATGGCTTATGAGTAAAATGAAGGTAATTTTAGTAGGAGCCGGCAACCGCGCAAACGTATATGCATCCGTGTCGGTAAAAACCCCCGGTCTTTTTGAGGTCGTTGGTATAGTTGATCCCGATCCCGTAAGAAACAAGCTTATGAGCGAGAGATACAACGTTCCTGAGGAAAACCGTTTCTCATATGTTGACGATCTTATTAAACGCGAGAAATTTGCCGACGCCGTTATCAACGGAACACTTGACGACATTCACGTCGAAACCTCAATTCCCGTACTGAAGCACGGCTACGACCTGCTTCTTGAAAAGCCGTTTGCGGTTAACGAAGCAGAAGCCAACAAGCTTCTTGCCGTTGCAAATGAGTACGGAAGAAAGGTTTACATCTGCCACGTTCTTCGCTACACCCCCTTCTACTCATCCATCAAAAAAAATATTATGGACGGAGAGATAGGCAAAATTATTTCCGCCGAGCTTTGCGAGCACGTAAACTATCATCACATGGCGGTTTCCTACGTAAGAGGAAAGTGGCGCTCCGAAAAGCTTTGCGCCGCACCTATGCTGCTTGCTAAATCCTGCCACGACGTAGATATACTTGCGTGGATGCTTAACGAAACCAAACCTCTCTATGTAACCTCCTTTGGCGGTGATTTTCAGTTTGGCGCCGACAGAAAGCCCGAGGGCGCGGGAGAGCGCTGTCTTATCGACTGCCCGTACAAGGAAAGCTGTAATTTCTCGGCGTATAATAACTATGTAAGATATCCGCGCTGGAAGCAGTACGTTTGGAAGGCAATCGAGGGCGACAAAGACCAGTCCATCGAAAACGTTGCGGAATCGCTTAAAACGTACAACAATTACGGAAAGTGCGTATGGGACTTTGAGCGCGACGGAAACGTTGACCATCAGTCTGTTATGATAGGCTTTGAAAGCGGAGCTACGGCAACCTTCCAGATGGTAGGAGGAGCCGCCCGCTCGGAAAGAAATATTCATATAGTAGGAACCAAGGGTGAAATCAAAGGAACCTTCGAGGATTCAAAGTACATTCTCAGAAAGATAGCGCCCGAAACATCAGCCGGATACATAGACACCGTTGTTGATCTTAAAATAACCGGAGATATGACGGGAGAAAAGGGTGGCCACGGAGGCGGAGACGAAATTTTAGCCATAGAGTTTATCGAATCAATTTCAGGCAGTGAGCCCTCCTTCCGCGCAACCACACTTGCTGACTCTATAATAAGCCACAAAATTGTATTCGCGGCAGAAAAATCAAGAAAAGCGGGTGGCGCTGTTCAGACACTCTGATAATTCGATGCCGTTATACGGGGAGGGAGCTGAATTATGTTAAAAAACACTCTGCAAAGTATTATGAGCGCAATCGCGCTCGCATACCTTCCGCTGATTTTTATCTTACCGGCAGTAATAAACGATGAGACCGCAACGATAAAATTCCCGTATATTTTGGTTCTAATTATTCTTTTTATATATTCTATCGCTTTTTTTGCCATTTATCTCGAAATATGCAGCATTCTCTCCTTCTTTCTTGAAAAAAGGGATTACAGTAAATTCGAAAAGGCTTTAAAGCTGATTGGAGCCGTCCTTACAGTCGGCGCCGCCGTGTCGGTGTTCTTTATCAATACGCACCCCGCCGTCTGCTTTGCGTTTGCAGGGGGTATCGGTCTTTTACTGATAACCGAGCTGATATACCGACTTAAAACAAAAACCGCGTTTTCTACTTTAAAAAGAAAACAAACGTGGCTTTTCGCGATAATAATCACACTAACAGTTACCGGAATATTTATAGCGTTAGATAGGGCAGAGGAAAGCACGGGTAAACCCGACCCCGAATCCCCCATAGCGTGTGTGCAACTACAAAATATTGCAAAATAACAGACCACCTTACCGTGTGAATTTTAAAAACTAAACCGTAAACGGACAGAGACTATCGCGCTCTGTCCGTTTTATTTTTCGACTTGCGGTATTATATTTTAAAAACGGCAGATACTTTTTTTAAAACCGGAAAGGACGTTTTACTATGTGCACAGCGATAAGCCTTACAACAAAAGAACATTACTTCGGCAGAAACCTTGACCTTGACCGCTCATACGGAGAGGAGGTAGCGGTTATGCCGCGTAATTTTCCGCTTACCTTCAGAAAAAACGCCGCCCCCACAGATGGGTATGCCATTATCGGCATGGCAACCGTTGTGCAGAGCAGCGAAAAGGAAAGCTTTAAAGAGTACGGAGGGCTTCCGCTCTTTTACGATGCGGCAAACGAGCACGGTCTTGCCATAGCAGGGCTTAATTTTCCATATAACGCATACTATGCGCCGATTACGTGCTGCGAAGAAAACAGTAATCACACAGCGCCCACGCTTTCCGACCGCACAAACAATCTCTCTCCCGTTCCGCTATCCAACTTTGCTAATAACGAACACCCATCAGCGCCCTTTTCTAACTGTGAAGACAAAAAGCGTTCTGCCTCGCCGTTCCCAAACCTTAGTAACAAATACACGGTAGCCCCGTTCGAGGTAATACCGTGGATTTTAAGACAGTGTAAAACGGTAAGGGAAGGCGTGGCGCTTATGGAAAAAACAAGGATAGCCGACATACAATTCAGCAGCGCGCTCACCACCACGCCGCTACACTGGATGCTCTCCGACAAAGAACAAGACGCGGTTATTGAGCCTATGCGAGACGGACTGAAAATTTACACTAACCCCGTAGGCGTTCTAACAAACAATCCACCTCTGATATATCAGCTTGAAAACCTTAAAAATTATCGGGAGTTAAAAACCGAAAACAATGGATTTTCGGATAATACCGATACCCCGTACTCCTCATACAGCTACGGTCTTGGCGCTTTGGGGCTTCCGGGAGACGTTTCCTCAAAATCCCGCTTTGTTCGAGCCGATTTTCTTAGAAAAAGCTCCGTCTCGGAGGAGGGGGAGCTATCCTCGGTAGGGCAATTTTTTCACCTGCTTTCTTCCGTTGAAGTGGCAAGGGGTATATGCAAAACCGACGAAGGAAAAGAGCATTTCACAGTTTACAGCTCCTGCATTAACACCGAACGAGGGCTTTACTATTACACCACCTACGAGAACCGTCAGATAAGCTGCGTTGATATGCATAAATGCAACCTCGAAGGAGAAAAAATCAGCCGCTTTAAGCTTTTGGAAAGCCAAAACGTTTTCCACCAAAATTAAACTAATGCAGCAAGGCTCCGTAACTTCGAAAGCAGCTTAAAACAAAAAAAGGATATCCGAGCTTAAAATCTCAGCTATCCTTTTAGTTCCCGTCAAAAGCTATTACGCCGACGTCTTAATGCTTTTTTTAAAAAAGAGCGCAAATGATTTTGTTCGCGTCGAGGTATCCGTAGCACTCACACGAGGTTTCCAACAGGCAGTGCTTATTTTTCGTAAAACAACCCCCGCCGCGAGCTGTCTCGTCGGCGGGGGTGTGCTGTTAATTTATCTTGCACTAAGATTGTGGTTAAAGGCTCCGTTACGGCCTACCTGCTCGTATGCAACCTTCTTGTTAAACGCAAGGATCTTAATGCCCTTGTCAACCGTGTTTCTGTATATTTTCTCCATATCGTTCCTTGCCGGCTCGGTCATATTGATACCGTAAAGATTCGGAAGCTCGCAAAGAATATCTATGTAGTGATCTCCGCGTCCGCAGAAATGCATAGCTCCGCTGTATCTTTTCAACAGCTCGCCGTCATAAGGCGCAGAAAACTCGCGGTAAAGCTCAGGTGAAAGATTCATGGCGCTATCGTTACGCAGCACGACGCTTCCGCGGTGGTAAAGATTATGCCAGTGCGGATTCATCTCGTCATTACGCGGGAAAATTCCATGCCATTTATCCATCAGCTTGATATACGTATCGGTTACGAGACGCAAAAATCCGTGAACAAGCTCCGGCTCGTCGTACATAGCGTAGAACATTTCCTCACCCCAAAGAAGCTCGCATATATCAAGCGGTCCCTGAAAGTCGGGGTGATAAACCTTAACGTATTTCTTTATCTTGGGGTATTTTTCAAAAACCTCGGCGCACATTTCACCGAATTCAAAAACGCGCTTACCAAAGCCGTTATCAAGAGAAGGCATTCCCTTTTCAACCAGCTCGCGTATCAACTCGGTGTCGCCAAGCGCCTTCGTTGTAGGAAGCGTGTTGGTGTTTCTCGGCATATAAAATATTTCCGCTCCGAAAATTGAGCTTAAAATTCCCGTGCCGTAATTTGATCTGATACAGATGTTACCGTTTCTTACCGAAAGAAAGCTTGACACGTTCTGAAGCTGATGTCTGAGCATAGCGTCATAGTCGTCGATTGCATCGTTAATATTATCTATCTTAACGTAATCGGCAGTTGAAACCGACAGATTTTTACGATAAGGCTCGAAAATATCTCCTTCGAACTTATCGTATAAAAAGTCGTGCCACTGATTGTTGTAGTCGTCCTCGGTGCTTGGATCAATTCTGTTTTCTATGTCGTCAAGAAGCGTGATAGTGTCCTTGCTAAGATTGTATCCCATAGTAATCCCCTTTCGTAAAAAGAATATTATTTTTGTTAGACTTTTATGTTACACACTTGATTGTAAAAAGTCAATGACAAAAAGCTATTAAAAATGTATTAAACATTTTATAAGCTTAACTAATTATAACATACAGCCCGTTTTAAGTCAATATGCTTTCCTTCCTTTTTTCAAAATTTGCTGTTGAAATAAAAACCATTATAATTTATAATACCGTAAAAACAATGAGCAGTTACAGCGTTTTCAATTAGCGTTCCGCTACAACAGCTGTTTGCCGATCAAAAACTTGTGCTAAAAACATGGAGCAAGTTGAATTAAAGAGGCGCGTTTATTCCGCTTAAAACAGCAAGAAAGTATGTGCCAAAAATGAAGGCAGATGCCTGTAATCACCGCCAACAAATCGCTTTCAGACGACGCCGGATTTCTTATCGCGCACACCCGCGCCTCCAGTACAAGCCTTACTGCCTACCGTCTGTTCGCACTGAAAAATTATCGGTTATACCCGCGCTTTTTAAAAACAGGTTAAACCGAGGTGGCATATATAAATATCAAATAACCTTACGAATATTCTCCGTTATACCCGGAAATACTAACCTCAAATAAAAAATCGGAGGTGCGTATGTTCAAACACGAAAAACAGTTATTTCATCCCGTAGAGGTCGAAAGAGCTAACCCGCAGTACGCCGTTTTGCTTCAGGAACAGCTTGGCGGAGGTAACGGAGAAATGAAGGCGGCTATGCAGTATATGTCGCAAAGCTTTCGGATAAAGGATCCCGAAATAAAGGATCTCTTTCTTGATATTGCCGCCGAGGAGCTGGGGCATATGGAAATGGTGGCGCAAACCATTAATTTGCTCAACGGCCACGACGTAGATGCTTCAAAAATACAGGCAGGAGAGGTGCAGACTCACGTTCTTCTCGGGCTAAACCCCGGACTTATAAATTCTTCGGGATACTCATGGACGTCGGATTACGTTACCGTTACGGGAGATCTGTGCGCCGACCTGCTCTCAAACATCGCATCCGAGCAGAGAGCAAAGGTTGTATATGAATATCTCTACCGTCAGATAGACGACAAGAAGGTAAGAGAAACCATTGATTTTCTTCTTAACCGAGAGGAAGCGCATAACCAGATGTTCCGCGACGCGTTTAATAAGGTACAGGAAACCGGCTCCAACCGAGACTTTGGCACAACAAAAGCGGCAAAGATGTATTTTTCCATGTCAAACCCCGGACCTAACGCCTTTGCAACGGGGCAAACCCACGCTCCGTCATTTAAGTAACCGCTCAAAAAACACCGCCTTACGCTATGCGGTGTTTTTCTATACCGCAAAACCAAATCTGCCGTTTGTTTTTTGGATGCAGTTAAATTCACCGTTATATAATCAGACGTTTGATATTTACGGAAATATTACGTTTAAAGCACGTCATTAATTATTCCGTGTGTTTCTAAAAAACTATTGACAATTTAATTATCATATGATATAATGAATAAAAACTTTATTAGGAGAATTAAAATGAAGAAAATACTTTCACTTCTTACCGTTCTTGTAATCCTTGCAACAGGTTTAGTTGCATGTAGCAAGAAGCCTGTTGACTACAACCTCGCAATCGGTGTAGTCGTAACCGAAAACCTTGCAAGCAGCAAGCTTTCCGAAACGGTAGCAACCATAGTTACCGATAAGGACGGCAAAATCGTTCTTTGCAGACTCGACTGTGTAAGCTACGAGGTTAAATACGACGACTCCGGCGATCTTAAAACCACCGCTCCTACATCTAACGTTGCTCTCGGCGATAATTACGGCAGCATGCCTGCCGGCACGTGGGCAAAGCAGGGCGCAGCGCTTGAAAAATACGTCGTAGGCAAAACCCAGACAGAGGTTGCAGCTATTGCGCTTGAGGGTGGAAAGGCTACCGATGCCGAGCTCAAGGCAGGCTGCTCTATAAACGTAGTTGATCTTCTTAAGGCGATTGACAATGCCTTCAAGAGCGAGCACAAGACTTCCTTCAAGGCTTTACCGGACACTCTTACCGCAGGACTTAGCGTTCTGGGAAGCGTAAACGATTCCTCAACCGATACATCGAACAACGCAAAATATACGGCTAACTTCTCCGCTGCTGTTCTTTCAGAGGGAAAGGTAGTTGCGGCTATTTTGGACACCGCAGAGACTGAGCTTAAGGGTATCACCGATGAAGGCGCAGCATCTTTCGCATTTGCCGGAACCAAGCGTGAGCAGGGCGATGAATATGATAAAAGCTATCCTATGCCCGGCGGTAGATGGTACTCGCAGGCAGACGCCTACGCACTAAGCGCTGTCGGAAAGACTGCCGCTGATATCGATACTCTTGCAACAGAGGGTGTTGCGGGCTGCACCATGACCGCAAGTCCGGTTGAGTTTAAAGCAGGACTTGCCGCTGCGGTTAAAGCTGCAAGATAAATTTCGGTAGGTAAAATAACCTTCAGGGCGGGATCTTTTGATGCCGTCCTGATTTAATATCTGCGCGTTTATTTGTTTTAAAAAGATGGGGGGCGTTATATGAATATCCGCAGAGCTACTGCGGTGCTGCTGATTGCAGTACTGCTATTATCTCTTTTTTCAGGCTGTAAAGACGGAAATGGCGGTGTAAAAGATCCCCAAAAGCAAGCTAAATCATTCTACGATTTTTTTGATACCGTTTCGACGGTTATATCTTATGCGGGAGACAAGTCGGAGACCTTTACGGCAAATGCAGAGGCGGTCTCGTCTTTGCTTGGGGAATATCATAAGCTTTTTGATATTTATTACGAATATTCCGGTATAAATAACCTGAAAACTGTCAACGACAACGCAGGAAAAGCTCCGGTTAAGGTAGAGAAAAAGCTTATTGATTTTCTTATTTACGCTAAATATATTTATACGCTCACAAACGGAGCGACCAACGTTGCTATGGGCTCCGTGCTTTCTCTGTGGCACGAGGAACGCGAAAACGCTGCCTTCTCTCCGGAAAGCGCAAGGCTTCCTTCCGCCGATGCTCTTACGAATGCCGCAAAGCACACCGACATTAATAACCTCATAATTGATGAGGAAAACGGCACGGTGTTTTTATCCGACCCCGATATGAGTCTTGACGTTGGTGCGCTTGGAAAGGGGTACGCTACCGAAAAAGCGGCAGAGATGCTTATTTCACGAGGCGCAGACTCTTACGTGCTTAACGTTGGAGGAAACATACGGGCTATCGGAGAAAAGCTTTCGGGAGAAGGCTTCATAACGGGCATTACCAATCCGGATAAGACAAGCGAGGAAGCTTTTGTTTGCAAGGTGGTTATAAAGAACGTTTCGCTCGTAACGTCCGGAGATTATGAGAGGTATTATACCGTAAACGGTACGAAATACCACCACGTTATCGATCCTAAAACCAATATGCCGTCGGAATATTTTTCTTCGGTCTCGGTATTTACCCTTGATAGCGGTCTTGCAGACGCGCTCTCTACTGCGCTGTTTTGTATGAGCTACGAGGAAGGAAAGGCACTTATTACCTCTCTTGGCGGCGTTGAGGCTATCTGGGTAACGAAAAGCGGAGAGCTGCTTTACACCGCGGGAATTGACTTTTATAACGGTTAGCGATTTTGCCGTTAGTATTTTAGTTTTACCCGAATACCGTTTTTTCCGCATACGGCGTTAGGTTTTATAACGAGTAACCTTTTTTGCTTCATACGGCGTTAAGCTTTATATAGAATAAGGTTTTTACTGCATAAAAAACCGATTTTATAATACTTAACGTCTTTCCCGAATAAAATATTTATATAAAGCGACGTAATATTTTTTAAACTGTGCCTTGACAGAGGCGCAGTTTTGATATATAATATAAATTATAGGCATTATTACAATATTCAATGGATTATTTTATATGTTTTTCCAAAATAAAACGGAAGGAAAAGTTATTTATGTTTAGGCTGAATTTAGGCAACACGAAAATAAGGCATAATAAGAACACCGCAGGACTTAAGCCTGTGAGAATGCCACCCCCTGCGACGGTTTTTCTCCCTATGACTCAAAACCTCGGCGCTCCTGCCTCCCTTATTGTTAAGGTTGGAGATACGGTAAAGGTCGGGCAGATGATAGCGGAGCCGTCATCGGCTGTCTCGTCTCCCATATACGCGCCGGTCTCGGGCACAGTAACAAAACTAAGCACCTACAAAAGAACCGACGGAAGAACGGCAGACGCGGTCGTTATTGAAAGCGACGGGCTTATGACGCGCGTCGAGAATATCACTCCTCCTACGGTTACCGACCTTGAATCCTTTGTTGAAGCTGTAAAAAAATCCGGCATAGTCGGTCTCGGCGGCGCAGGCTTTCCCACGGCGGTAAAGCTGAACGTTTCTCCCGACAAGGCAATACATACCATTATCCTTAACGGAGCCGAGTGTGAGCCGTATATTACCGTTGATACGAGAACCATGCTTGACGAAGCCGACGAGATCAAAGACGGAATTGAGCTTCTTAAAAAATTTATGCCAAGCGTTTCCCGTTTCGTTATCGGAATTGAAAAGAATAAGCCTGAGTGTATAACGAAGATGAAGGAGACCTTCTCAACCGACGCGTCGGTTTCTGTGAAGGCGCTTCCGCTTCTTTATCCTCAAGGAGCCGAAAAGGTGCTTATTCATACGACGACCAGACTGACCGTTCCCGAAGGCAAGCTTCCCGCCGACATTGGCGTTCTGGTCATGAATATTACCACTCTTGCAGCTATCACCAAGTACATTAAGACGGGATTTCCGTTCGTTGAACGCTGCGTTACCGTTGACGGAAGCGCTATTAAAAAGCCGATGAACGTTATTGCGCCTATCGGAACCACCGTTCGCGATCTTATCGAGTTTACAGGTGGACTGAAGGACGAAGCTATAAAGGTAATTTTCGGCGGTCCTATGACAGGCTTTGCCGCTCATTCACTTGACGAGCCTATCATTAAGACTACAAACGCTGTTATAGTTTTTTCAAGGAAGGATGCGGTTCTTAAGCCGGCAACCGCTTGTATTCACTGCGGTAAGTGTGTCGAAAGCTGTCCGCATATGCTTGAGCCTACTTCCTTCTGCAAGGCGCTCGATATTAATAATTTAGACGATAGACTTGAGCGTCTTGAGGAGCTGCGAATAAACCTTTGTGTTGAGTGCGGCTGTTGTTCCTACGTATGCCCTGCAAACCGTCCTTTGGTTGAGAGTAACAGAAGCGCCAAGAAATTCGTCAGGGAATACAAGGCCCATAAAAACAGTCTGAAATAAAGATAAGCGCAAAAGCTTTGTATAAAAACACCTAACGGTTATTACCTCTGAGTTTCCTTAAATTGCCGAACGCCTTGGGTTTTGTAAAGCAAAACATAGGAAATTCATTCAAATTTTTTGACTGCCTAAGGCAGCAGAATGGAGATTTAAATGGAAAAGTTAATAGTTTCGTCGTCTCCCCACGTTCATTCGAGGCTCACGACGCAGAGTATTATGCGAGACGTACTTATAGCGCTTACTCCCGCGGCAATAGCTTCGGTGGTGCTTTTTGGGCTGAAGGCGCTTTTGATAATTATTACCTGTGTATTATCGGCAATGTTATCCGAGTTTCTCTTTAACCTTGCGTGTAAAAAGGAGCAAACCTTAAAAGACCTTTCCGCGGCTATTACGGGACTTCTGCTTGCGCTATCGCTTCCCGCTAAGGTCGAGCTTTGGCAGTGTGCCGTCGGCGCAGTGTTTGCCATAGTAGTTGTAAAGTGCTTTTTCGGAGGTCTCGGCTATAATTTCGCTAACCCGGCTGCAACGGGCAGAGTATTTCTCATTATTGCCTTCGCCGTAAGTGTGGGTGGCGGCTCTGCAACGGTATTTGCGGAACCGGATCTCGTTGCTTCCGCGACGGTTCTTGAAATAATTAAATTTGGAAAAACGGATGCGCTTCCGAGTCTGCTTGACATGTTCCTCGGAAACCGCGTGGGCGCTATCGGAGAGACCTGTATATTAGCGCTTCTTCTCGGAGGCATCTATCTTATAGCCCGTAAAATCATTCACTGGCATACTCCGGCAGTTTATCTTGCGACGGTGTTTTTGCTCTCACTTGCCGTAAAACAGGATATTACCGTGGCTCTCTACGAGCTTCTCGGAGGCGGTCTCGTGATTGCGGCGTTCTTTATGATAACCGACTACGTTACCACTCCTATTAATAAATACGGAAAGATAGTTTTCGCGCTCGGCTGCGGAATACTGACCGTTGTCTTCCGTTTCTGGGGCTCATATCCGGAGGGCGTTTCCTTTGCAATACTTATTATGAATATCGTTTCCCCTTACATTGAAAGGCTTTGCTCCTATAAGCCTCTCGGAAAGGTAGGTAGGAAGAATGAAAAAAAGTAATTTAATGCCTTCAGTAGTTCTCTCTACCATATGTCTTATAGTTGCGGTTACTCTGGCGCTTATAAACCACGTTACCGCTCCTATTATTAAAGAGGCACAGGACAAGGCAGCAACCGCCGCGCTTCTCGACGTTCTTCCGGAGGGAAAGAATTTTAAAGAAATAGTAATTGATGAAAAATATCCCGACGTTATTACGAAGGGATACAGCGCTGACGGCGGCTTCGTTTTCCAGGCTACCGTAACCGGTAAAAGCACAGGCCTTGTCATTATGATAGGCATAAACACCGAAGGAAAAATAGTATCCACAAAGGTTATAGCGAGCGAGGAGACAAAGGACTACGCCGCAAAGGTATTCCCTCTGTTTGAAGGTGCTGACGGAAAATACAAGGATAAAACTCTTGACGGCTTTGAGCCGGTCCTTGTTTCGCAAGCAACCCTTACCTCAAAGGCTTACGGAAACGCGGTTAAGGCGGCTCTGCAGTCGTTTGTCATCGCAAACGGCGGAGAGGTTGACCTCCGTACCCCCGAGCAGATAATTCAGGATAACTGTAACACGGCTCTCGGCACCGAAAATGTAAAGTTTACAAAATGGTTTGCGACAGAGGTCCTTACGGGTATTGATGCGGTTTACGTATCGGAGAGCGGCGACAAAGTTTACGCTATCGGTGATACCTTTGTCGGTGTTAAAGCGGACGGAACGGTAGTCGGTTCCCCCGCAAACGCCGAAACCGTTATCACGGCAAACGATAAAGTTAAGGGCAGCACGCTTACCGAAATAACCAAGCTTCCGGAAGGAACAAAAACCAAGACCGTTAAAAAAGCTTACGTTACAGGCAGCGGAAACTATGTTTTCGAGCTTGAAGCCAAGGGATATCAGGCACTGCTTAACTGGGGAGACGGCACTGTTATTAAAATCAAGCTCTCCATTTCCGCAGACGGCAAAATAATCGACTGCCTTACCGTTTCTCATAACGAATCCAAGGGCTTCGGTGATGTTTGCTCCACCGAGGAATATTACGAGCAGTGGAGAGGAGCCTCGTCATCCGACATCAAGCCTTCGGTTGACTACCCGGACATACACGTTGACATGATACAGCCTGACTGCGATGACGTCGGTGTTATTGCAAGTGCAACCTTTACGACCTACGGATACCAAACGGCAGTAAAGGCTGCGTTCGAGGCATTTGAACTCATTACACAAGAAGGAGGAGAACAATAATGAAAAAAGAAAATAAACTATCAATTCTCCTTCGTGGAATTATAGCGGAAAACCCCGTCCTTATTCTTATTCTCGGCACCTGCCCGACTCTTGCTATGACGACAAACGTTATATCGGCTTTTTCGATGGGAATTGCGGCAACGGTTGTTCTTATATTTTCCAACGTGATTATATCAGCGCTCCGTAATATAATTCCCGATTCGGTACGTATTCCTTGCTATATCGTCATTATTTCGGGCCTTGTAACCGCGGTTCAGCTTCTGCTTCAGGCATATCTGCCCGCTATTTACGATATGCTTGGAGTTTACCTCGCGCTTATCGTTGTTAACTGTATAATTCTCGGCAGAGCAGAAATGTACGCAAGAAAAAACAGCGTTGTTAATTCCGCGCTTGACGGAATCGGAATGGGACTTGGATTTCTCGCCGCTCTTTTAATTCTCGCCATTATCCGCGAGGTTTTTGGAAACGGAAGCTTTGCCGGTATATCTATTCCCGTCGTTGAAAAATTCAAGATTCCCGTATTAGTTCAGGCCCCCGGCGGCTTCATGGTTTACGGTATAGTTATTGCCGCGGTCAATAAGCTTACCGCCAAAAAGGGTGGTATTAGGAAAAAATCCTTCTCGTGCGAGAGCTGTCCTTCAAGCGTATCATGCTCCGGTTCCTGCGGTTCCGATAGCGATAAGACAAAGGAGGTAGCTGAAAATGTTTAAAGAGCTTATACTAATTCTAATGGGAGGCGTTCTCATTAACAACTACGTTCTCCAACAGTTTCTTGGTATATGTCCCTTTCTCGGCGTTTCCAAAAAGCTTAATCAGGCAACAGGTATGGGTATTGCGGTAACCTTTGTTATGCTGGTTGCAACCGTCGCTACATATCCTATCTACAAATTTGCACTTGTTCCGTTAAAGCTTGAATATCTGCAAACCATAGTTTTCATTCTCGTCATAGCCACGCTCGTACAGTTTGTCGAGATAATTCTCAAAAAATTTATTCCGGCTTTGCACGCCTCTCTCGGCGTTTATCTTCCGCTTATCACTACCAACTGCGCGGTTCTCGGCGTTACCATTAAAAATATTACCTCCGGATATAATTTCCTTGAATCTATGGTTTCCTCTCTCGGTGTCGGTCTCGGATTCCTCCTTGCGATGGTTCTTTTCGCGGGCGTTCGTTCGAGGATAGAGAACTGTCCTGCACCAAAAAGCTTTAAGGGTGTTCCCGTTACTCTCGTAGCCGCTTCGATAGTCGCTCTGGCGTTTTTCGGCTTTTCGGGTGTTGTCGAGAACCTCTTGGCAATATAAGGAGGTGCTACTATGATACCTATTTTAATAGCTATGGGGGTTCTTCTCGGCGCAGCTGTTGTTTGCGGAGTTTTACTTACCGTTACTGAAAAATTCTTTGGAGTTAAAGAGGACGAAAAAGCCCTCGCAATTCGCGACTGTCTTCCCGGCGCTAACTGTGGCGCTTGTGGTTACAGCGGCTGCGACGCATACGCGAAAGCGCTCTCCGAGGGCGTTGCCGAGGGAAACAACCTTTGTATTCCCGGCGGAGATAACACCGCGCGTGAGATTGCGGTTATTTTAGGGGTTGAAGCAAGTGATGTCGTTGAAAAGATAGCCATAGTTGCTTGTAACGGAGTTTGCGGAGTCGCTGAAAAGAAATACGATTACGTTGGCCCTAAGACGTGTGTGGCTGCAAACCTTTCCTATAACGGCGACAAAAGCTGTGCCGCTGCCTGTCTCGGCTACGGCGACTGTATGCGCGTATGTCCCGAGGAAGCTATTTCCATAATTGACGAAGTAGCTTACGTCGATCCCCGTAAATGTATAGGGTGCGGAATCTGCGCCCGTAACTGCCCGAAGAACATTATTAAAATTATAAATGATACGTCAAAGGTTATTGTCAAGTGTTCTAACCACGACACGGGAGGAGTAACCAGAAAGATCTGCACGAACGGCTGTATCGGCTGTAAGAAGTGTGAAAAGACCTGTCCTCACGGCGCTATCAAGGTTGAAAACAATCTTGCTGCTATTGATTATTCAATATGTACCGGCTGCGGTGAGTGCGCTAAGGTTTGCCCTGTAAAATGTATTCACGAGGGAAGCTTTATCTGAAATAAACATTTTTAAAACCAATGGGTGGAATGCTGTATTTAGCATTCCACCCATACAATACGTATAGAAGGGGGAAATTATGGAAAACAAGCGGTTAGTGGCTAAAAATAAATACCGTCTGGATATTATAGTTATATCCGCAGTGCTTCTTATTTCCCTTTTGGTTTTTATATTTGCGGTTTTAACGAAAAAAGAAGGCGCGTTTGCCGTCGTGGAGATAAACGGAGTTACCGTAGGCGAGTATTCGCTGAACGAAAACCGTACGTATTCGTTAAACGGCGGAACCAATGTGCTTGTTATTGAAAACGGGACGGCTTACCTGAATTATTCCGACTGTCCGGATCATACCTGCGAAAAAACCGGAAGGATAAGATACGTTGGACAAACCATTGTATGCCTGCCAAACAAAGTAAGCATTACGGTAAAAGGTGTTGCCGATGGCGGCATCGACCTTGTTTCATAAGGAGGAAGCGCCTTGAAAAGCAGAACCTTAAAACTAACCACTCTCGCTATAACAATATCGTTTGCGATGGTTCTTTCCTATATAGAGAGCCACATTCCCGCATTTGTAGCGATTCCCGGAATAAAGGTTGGTCTTGCAAACATTGCGGTAATATTTACACTTTATAAGCTCGGAGTTAAAGAAGCGATTGCCGTTTCGATAATACGGGTTGCGCTTGTCTCCATGCTTTTCGGTAGTCCGGTGAGCTTTATTTACAGTGTTTCGGGTGCAATTTTAAGCCTAATTGTAATGATTTTACTAAAAAAGCTTACACCACTTACCTCGGTTGCCATAAGCGTTTCGGGGGGAGTGATGCATAATATCGGGCAGATTGCCGCCGCGTGTTTTATGCTAAGCACCAACGTAGTGCTCTACTATCTGCCGTTTCTTCTTTTATCGGGAACTCTCGCCGGCATAGTCGTAGGTGTTGTTTCCGCTTTGCTTGTAAACAGAGTTAAAATTGATTATAGATAAATCGACAGTTAAGCACACTAAGAATAATTCCCCGTGTGTAGCAGCTCATCTTTTTGGTCGGAGCACGAAGGCTTGATCTTACGGCCTATAATACCCACCTAATTAAAATATCTTTTTTAGCCGTTTTTGCTTTTTATGAAGCTTTCTGCTACGCAAAAACGGCTTTTTCATACTCTCGTGCACTCCCCACTCCGTGTACTCCAGATCTGTTTATGGTCAAAGATGTGGTCAAATCAAAGTACCGAATGATTGATATGTGGTCTTGTTTTCAGACGGTAAATATGCTCGAAATTTGCTCCGCCAGTAGAGAAGAAATACATAGAGAGCAGAGATGTGCTTCGTCTTCCTTCCGCCGGTGTCGTATTGTAACTTAGAATCAGAACTTTGTCAAGGCTTCAAAATCACATTTCCGCTCCCCAAATAATTGGGAGCAATAAACAAAGAAAAGGCCGATGAGAAATCGAAAGAAATCTCATCGGTCATCTTATATCCAAAAAGGATAGTCAAATGCAATTGACAATCGCTGAGAAATATGTTATAATAAGCACACAGGAAGGCGGTATGAGTATTTAAACGGCCGGACATAAAGCAAGAGTATTCGCGAGGTTTTGCGAGTAAATAAAAGAAAATCGGAGGTTCGTTTGAACCTCCGATTTTGGTCGGAGTGTTCATAACAGACCTAATTTTAATGGCGATACGCCAAGCGGTCGAAACATATTCCCGAACAGCCGAAAAAGTCTGTATTTATAAGGCTTTTTTGAAAGAAAGGAATATGAAATTATGAAAAAGCACATTATCGAAAACGGCATCAAATACGAGCTTCGTGGCGAGCAATACTACCCGGTTTTCAGCGAAACAAACACTACCGAGCATCACATCGGCAAATACGGACAACTCCACCTTGCCTACATCAAGCAGCACAAGAGAGGTACTTATACCACACTTCTCACGGAAGGCAGACTCAACGCACATCTTCACAAAATAGACGTACAAGCCAATGAAATGATCGAAGCCATAGTTGTCAACCTTGCCCACGAACGTGGCATAGACGAAGAATTAAAGGCTTCTGATGCGCTCAAATGGGTTGCCGAGATGAACAACATCAAGGCAAGCGCAGAAGAAATCGTTTTGCGGGAGGTGATCTATCAATGAAGTCAATCATCAACGAGCTTTGGCACGGAAACATCATACCGCAAGAAGATAGCCGAACAAACTCCAAGGAAATGAAAGAACTGCTCGGCTATATGTCACGACACCACGAGGACTTGGAAAAGAGTTTCACGGACGAGCAGAAAGAAACATTCGAGAAATTCCACGATTGCTGGAGCGAGTATATGAGCTTGGCGGAAGCTGCCATATTCGAGTATGCGTTCAAACTCGGGATGCAGATTTCGGTAGAAGTGCTATTTGATAGAAAAGAATAAATAACTCTAAGCCACGCTTTGAAAAAGGCGTGGCTTTTTGACATAAAAATGATGTAAATTGCTTGACATTACTGAAAAAATATGGTATAATGTTCTATGTTACAGAACACAGAACAGAAAGGAGGAAAAACGATGGCTAAATCGAAGGATTCTGATTCCAAAAAGATCGAGAAACAGAAAAAAGAACTCGGGAAACTTATCAAAGAATGTCGTGATAAAAAGAGCTTGCGAAGCGTAGCGGATGCCGTTGGGATTCCTCCGTCAAATCTTAAATATATCGAGGACGGTGTGAACGCACCAAGTCCCGAAACGTATGCGAATCTTATCAGTGAGCTTTCCCCTCAAGCGCCGATGCGAAAGAAAATGGATCGGGCATATATGGCTATCAGAAGTGCACCGCCCCCGGATGTGTGCAAGGTTGTAACTGCTAATGAGGGATTGAATGACTCCCTTCGTATCATTGAAGGGCATACGCTTACCCCAGAACAATTCCAAGAGTTGAACACGTTGTTACGCTCTTTCTCAGAGAATAAGTAAAGGAGAACGATTATGAATATGAAATATAATTATGAGGTTATGTTTGATGATACCTCGATTGACGTTAGTAAAGAGGTTGGCTTGGTATGGTCTATTGCCAATTCTTTGAGAGGAGCATACACTTCCGATAAGTACAAGGACGTTATTATTCCTATGGTTATCTTGCGCCGCTTTGAGTGTGCGCTTGAAGTAAAGAAGGATACTGTTGTTGCCGCTTACGAGAAAAACCGTACACAGCCTGCGGCTTTGCTTTGTAAGGTTTCGGGTTATCCCTTTTATAGCACAAGCAGATTCAATCTCAAAAATCTTTTGAACAATCGCGACGATATTGCTGAGAATTTGAAGAGCTATATTGAAGGGTTCTCCGCTAATGTGCAGTTGATCTTGAATAAACTCTTGAAGTTCAATACACAGATCGACAAAATGGACAAGAGTAACCGTCTGTATAGCGTTGTGAAAAAGTTCTCCGAGCTTGACCTTTAC
>JAZUBT010000012.1:0-6469 GCA_045638685.1 Eubacteriales bacterium
TAAAAAAGCTATTGACAAACGAAAATAAATGTGATATAATATCAACCGTTGGTATGCGAGAGTGGCGGAACTGGCAGACGCGCACGTTTGAGGGGCGTGTGGTTACACCGTACGGGTTCAAGTCCCGTTTCTCGCACCACAAAAAAACACCGAAGCACCTGCTTCGGTGTTTTTTTGTGCTCGAAATGAGGCTCCGTAGAAGCTGTGAACGCCTTGGCGTTCTTACGGGTAACGTTTGCGTAGGCAAACTTGCAGGCTTGCCACCGCAAGCCTTATTCAACGTCCCGTTTCAAATGTTTGCAGAAAGCATAGCTGGGAGGGAATAGAGCACCTGCTTCGGGATTTCTCGCACTAAACAAGAATAAAACATAGTACAAAAGCCGAGAATTTTCTCGGTTTCTTGTTTATTTTAACAGTTCGTATTTGAAAAGTTTAGCCTTAATAAAACTACCGTAATATTTTTGCATTAAAGCGTTGAAAAAAGTGTTATAGGACGGGTAATTTAATTAAAAATCAAGTGTGCGCACAAAAAACCACTTTACATTTCCGGAAATTTGTGTTATAATATTTTAAACGCGGTCGGTTTTACCGAATGATAAAACGTCGCACTGCGGCAGATATTAATAATAAGGAGAAAAATTCAGATGTCAAAAAAAGTAAGAATTATTTTAATGGCGATAGCGCTGATTATAGTCATTTTAATCGTCGTGCCGAGACCGAGTAACTTTAAGCTCGATAACCCGATGCGTCAAAAGGACGGCATGCCCATTCTTATCGCGCACGGCGGCGGAAATAAGGAATTTCCCGATAATACTCTTGAAGCGTTTTACAATGCGTACAGCGTTGATAAAAACGTTATGATGGAAACCGACGTAAGTATAACCAAGGACGGAGTTGTTATTCTTTCGCACGATACTACCCTTGACCGTAAGACCAACGTTACGGGTAAGATTGCTGACTGGAATTACAGCGACCTTATTGCGCAGAAGGTTGATTTCGGATACACCAACCCCACCAATGACAATGACGAGCTCTCCGGTGAGAGGGAGCATTTTAAAGCCGAGGACGGCAAGGAGCGTTACCCCACCGACGTAACCTATCCCGAGGGCGTAGCCCCGAGAGACGAAAGGGTATTCCTTGCAACCACCCTTGAGGAGCTTATTACCTCGTTCCCCGAAAGCCGTATAAACGTTGAGATAAAGCAGTCAGGCGACCTTGGTCTTTCTGCACTTAAGAACGTTATAGGACTTCTTGAAAAGCATAACGCGTTCGGACGCGTTGTTGTCGCGAGCTTCCACGAGGAGATATACGACGAATTCCAGAGACTCCAAAAGGAAAAAGAGGTACCGGAGACCTTTATGTATTCTCCCGCGTACGATGCCGCTACCGCGTTTACGGTAGAGACGCTTATCGGAATGGATTTATTCTTTACGGATAAGCTTTGCGTTTTCCAGATACCTATGAAGGAAATGGGAATTAACCTTGCTACGAAGCATTTTGTAAAAACGGCACACCGTCATAATTTCGCTGTCCACTACTGGACGATAAACGATAAAGAGGATATGAAAAAGCTTATTGACATAGGCGCCGACGGAATTATGACCGACTACCCACACAGACTTAAAGAGGTTATGGATAATTATAACAAATAAGAAAACGGCCGAGCGATCTTACGTCGCTCGGCTTTTTTTAGAATGTTTCTAAAAAGAAAGTCCCATGCAGCTTTACAGACGCACGGGACTTTTTCGTTTTTAATTAAAGGTTATAGTATCTGTCAAACTCTGCGGGGTGCGGAATCTTGGACATTTCGCTGCATTCTGCACGCTTTGTCTTGATAAAGTTCTTGAGAAGCTCCTCAGGGAATACTCCGCCTGCCGTTAAGTAGTCGTGGTCAGCCTCAAGCGCGTCAAGGGCTTCGGGAAGGGAAGTGGGAAGTCCCTTAAGCTTTGCCTTTTCTTCCTCGGGAAGGTGGAAAAGGTTGAAGTCGTACGGTCCCCAGCCCTCGGCGTGAGGATCAATCTTATTCTTGATACCGTCAAGACCTGCCATAAGAATTGCGGCGTAGCAGTAGTACGGGTTACAGGTTGCGTCGGGGTTACGAAGCTCGAAGCGGCGCTTTTCGGGGCTCTTTGCGTATGCGGGAATACGGATTACCGCGCTACGGTTGGAGGTAGCATAACCGACGGTTACGGGAGCCTCAAATCCGGGAACAAGACGCTTAAACGAGTTGGTGCTCGGGTTGGTGAGTGCGCAGAGAGACGCTATATGCTTCAGAAGTCCGCCCATAAAGTAATGCGCGGTCTCGGAAAGATTAGCGTAACCGTTATCGTCGGAGAATACCGGCTGACCGTCCTTCATAAGGAGCATGTGAACGTGCATACCGCTACCTGCCTCGCCGTAGATAGGCTTCGGCATAAAGGTTGCGCTCTTGCCGTACTTAAGCGCCGTATTGTGAATGATGTACTTTATCATCATGGTAGCATCGGACATGTGAACTACCTCGCCGAGCTGAGGCTCGATCTCGAACTGACCGGAAGCGGCAACCTCGGGGTGGTGGTAGTTTATTTCAATACCCGCGTCCTTCATGTGCATACACATTTCGCTTCTGCACTCGTAAGAAATATCGAAGGGCTTTGCGATGTGATAGTTCTTCTGCTTCGGAACTATAACACCCTTGCCGTCGTATGAGCTGTTCCAATAGGACTGTACCGCATCTACCGCAGAGCTTATGCAGTTGGGCTCGACGCTCCAGCTGACGTTGTCAAAGAGATAAAACTCAAATTCGGGAAGAATGAGCATGGTGTCTGCAACACCGCTGTCCTTCATGTGCTGTACCGCCGCTTTGATTACGTTACGGGGGTACTGAGGAAGAGGACGGTTTTCGGGACTTGCGATAATCATAGCGTTACCCGTCATGGAAAGCGTCTTGATTTCGCAGAAGGGATCTATAACCGCGGTATCCGGGTCGGGGATAAATACCATGTCGCTCTTTTCAACGACAGCGTATCCATAGTTGGATGCGTCAAAGCCTATACCGCTCTTCATGGTTTCCTCCGAGAAGTTTTCGGCGGGAATTGTAACGTGGCGGTACTGACCGTTAATGTCAACCATCTTAAAGTCAACCATTTTAATATCATTTTCTTTTATGATATTAAGAATATCCTGAATGCTTTTTTTCATAAACCTGCTCCCTTTATTTATTTTCAAAATTTTTCCGTATTTATTATAGCAAAAATCCACTTTAAAGTCAATAAGAAAACAAAAGATTGTCGGTAATTTTAAGATATTTTTGCTTTGCTTACCTTACGGCGTCGCAAATCCGCCGTGTCTTAATATAAAAATTTGTACAAAAACACCCCTTGCGTAGAGGTTTGTACACAAGGGGTGTTCGTTTTTTTCTTTTAAAAGCTATCCGAAAACCGATTAACTCTGCTTTACTGTTTTATACTGCGAACCCCTCTTTTAAGCACCGTAACCAGTGCGGGAACAAGAGAAGCTACTAAAAAATTACTTATTCCGTGAATTATATCAAAGTAAAATCCGGCTGCAATCCAGGCAATCGTTTTTTCAAGGTTGTATCCAAATAACAGCGCCTGCGCGGGAGCATACAGTACCCCGTATAACAGCCCGAACAGTCCCGAAACTACCATATATACAGGCGTAGCGAGTTTATTTGGCATTTTCCTTGGCAACAGCATAACGGCAAGCCAGAGAATACTCCATATATAGAGATACGGTACCCACCAAAAGGTAAATCCACCGTAAATTCCCGTTAGAAATACGAATATGTAAATGGGGATAAGAGCCTTTGCTCTGAATACCACCGTAAATGAGACTATAAAAAGTCCCAAAAGATGAATGTTTGGAAGAACCTCTGTTATCAGTTTTGAGACGAACATAGTCGCTCCGAGCAGAGAAAACAGGATAAGCTCTTTTGTTTTAAGCTTCACTATTTTTCTATTTTGAGAGTATAGGTAGCGCCGTCTGTGATATCGGTTTTATCGACACCTGTCATGGCGTATCCCTCTCCGATGTAAAACGCCCAGTATGTTCCGTCCTTGTCAAAATCGGCGGTGATTCCGTTTACCGATTTTATGTACATACCGTACTGACCTTCCTCTCCGGTAATGACGCCCTCGGCTAAAAGTGCCGCGCCGACGGTCCACTTTTTAGTTTCAATAACTTTAGTGGTTTCGTTTCCGTCGAGGTCGATGACCTTGAGGGTAAAGGTTACGGGCGTATCCCTGTCGTTAGGGTCGTCCTTTTCACATGCAGTCATTGCAAATACCGTAGCCGCAGTAAGTATCAGGCAAAGACAAATGAGTAGTGTTTTTCTGAGTAAGCTAAATTTTCTCATTGCTTTTTTCTCCTTAAAATATTATTTTTTTGTCGGAACGTAATAGGCACTCGCTAAAATTCCGCTTTTTGTGTAAGGTTTTTCGGCTTGCGTCAGATAAAACGGCCTTCTCGGAGCCTCTGCCCCAATGACGTTTCGTTTCCTGCGGCGGAAATATACGTTTTATCCTTTGTATGACGCTTACGGCGACGTGCTCGCTCGGGACTCTCACCCGATTCCCTTTGCACAAGGCTATTATAATATAAAAGAAAGGCTTTGTCAATAGTTTTTAAAATTTACATAGACGATTTTTAATAAAAATCCTTTAAAAACGACAAAAATAAAAAACCCTCTTGACAAATATTTTTAATTGTGCTATAATCTTTGCATAAAGGTAATGACCGGAAACAAGTAAGGTTAAGCTTCGCTTTCAGAGAGCCGTCGGTCGGTGAAAGACGGTAAGTGCGCTTTTCCCCAATACATTCCGTGAGCCGCAGGCTGAAAAATCAGTAGGCTTTTGCCGGGAACGCCCGTTATAGCGAAAAGCATAACCGTTTTACGAGTGCTTTGTGAGGTTCCTTTCCGTGAGGAAGGAATAAACTGAGGTGGTACCGCGAATTTTTCGCCCTCTGATATTTCAGGGGGCGTTTTTATTTGCCGTTTAATGCCTTTCTGGAAAATAAAAAAGAAAGGTGAGTGATGAAAATGGCAACATCAGGAGTGGTTTTAACCGTAATTCTATTAATTTTATTTTTCGGAACAATGCTTATAACCGGATTTTACTGCAGAAAGCACGCAACGTCGGTTAACGGCTTTGTTCTCGGAGGACGAAACGTTGGGCCTTGGCTTACCGCGTTTGCGTTTGGGACGTCGTATTTCTCGGCGGTAATTTTCGTTGGCTACGCGGGACAGTTCGGCTGGAACTTCGGTCTGGCATCAACCTGGATAGGTCTTGGTAACGCATTTATAGGCTCGCTCCTCGCATGGGCGGTGCTTGGACGCAGAACGCGTCTTATGACAAACCATATCGGCAGTAAAACGATGCCTGACTTTTTTTCAAAACGTTACGGCTCGGAAAAGCTTAAAATTGCGGCGTCTGTTATAGTGTTTATATTCCTTATACCTTATACCGCATCTCTCTACAACGGTCTTTCAAGTTTGTTTAAAATTGCTTTTAACATTGAATACTGGATTTGTATTGTAATAATGGCGACGCTTACCTGCGTTTACGTCGTTTTCGGCGGCTATATGGCTACCGCAATTAACGATTTTATACAGGGAATTATTATGATAGGCGGAGTAATAGCCGTTATTGCGGCGATGCTCATAAATAACGGCGGTCTTACGGAGGCGGTAAACAAGCTTTCCCTTATTCCTTCCCCTTATCCCGAAACGGCAGGGGGAAGCGGTGCGTTTACCTCGTTTTTCGGCGCGCAGCCGCTTTACCTCGTGGTAGTCATTCTCCTCACCTCTCTTGGAACATGGGGGCTTCCGCAGATGGTAGGCAAGTTCTATTCAATCAAGAACGAGGACGCTATTAAAAAGGGTATGGTTATCTCTACCGTGTTCGCGATTGTCGTAGCCGGAGGCTGTTACTTCCTTGGAGGCTTTGGCAGACTGTACACGGGACTTCTTACCGACACCCCCGATACCTTTAAGAATTTTGACGCAATTATACCGACTATGCTTTCCACCATGCCCGACGCGATAGTGGCAATAGTAATAATACTTGTTCTGGCGGCGTCGATGTCAACACTTTCCTCGCTTGTACTTACCTCGTCCTCAACCTTTACGCTTGACGTTATAGTACCGCTGAAAAAGAAAACGTCGCCGAAGAGTGAGATACTTATTTTACGTGTTTTTATAGCGTTTTTCGTGGTTGTATCCGCAGCGCTTGCGATAATCAAAGACTTAAACCCCGGATTTACCTTTATCGCTCAGATGATGGGTGTCTCGTGGGGAGCGCTTGCAGGCTCGTTTATGGCGCCTTTGCTCTACGGTCTTTACAGCAAGAAAATCACTCGGGGGGCGTGTTGGGCAAGCTTTATTTCGGGCTGTGCAATAGAAACGGTACAGCTTGTTATAATGCTGGGCGGATTTGCCGTATCGGGACCGCTCGGAGTTATCTTCACA
>JAZUBT010000013.1:0-2978 GCA_045638685.1 Eubacteriales bacterium
AGCGAGGAGGACGAGGAGGGCGATCTTTCGATTGCTGATATCGACAGTCTTGGCGAGATAAAGGCTAAAAAGAAGCTCCGCTCAGCTATCGAGCTTTCCGATGAGCTTGCGGCGCGCTTTGCTCCGCTCAGGGTAGACCGCCTCCACGGCAGGATGAAATATGCCCAAAAGGATGAGGTGATGCGCCGATTTGCAGAGGGCGAGACCGATATCCTTGTTTCAACAACGGTTATCGAGGTTGGAATCGACGTTCCGAATTCTACGATTATGGTTATTGAAAACGCCGAGCGTTTCGGTCTTTCTCAGCTTCATCAGCTAAGAGGTCGTATCGGCCGCGGTGGTTTTAAATCGGATTGTATTCTTATTTCAGATTCGAAATCGGCCAAGGAAAATCGCCTTAAAATAATGTGCGATACGGTGGACGGCTTCGAAATAGCCGATAAGGACCTTGCCCTAAGAGGTCCCGGAGACTTTTTAGGCAACCGTCAGCACGGTCTTCCTGAGCTCAGAATTGCTGATCTTTCCTCCGATCTTTCTGTTTTACGCCTTGCAGGAAAGCAGGCCGCCGAGCTAATTAAGGCCGATCCCCTTCTTAAAGCTCCTGAGAATTCCGCATTTAAGTCGGAAATAGACCGAATGCTTGCAGATATGAAAAATAATTAGTGCAATTTTTTTAAAAGTGTGATAAAATATCGGAAGACTTTTTATTTGGAGAAAATTAATGCCACACGAGATACTACACGCGCTGGAGCATAGCCTGATTGAAACGGCTAAAATGGCTCCCATAATCTTTCTCGCCTATCTGTTTATGGAATGGCTTGAACATACTAACAGCAATCGGCTCGGAGCCGCCGTACATAAGGCAAAGGGTATAGGTCCCATCATCGGTTCCGCGCTCGGTCTTATTCCTCAGTGCGGCTTTTCGGGCGCAATTGCGGGAATGTACGCCGCCGGCACGGTCACTATGGGAACCCTCCTCGCCGTACTTCTTTCTACCAGCGATGAAATGCTGGTTATAATGCTTCCGGAGCTTGGAAAGGGAAGCATAGCGTTATGGCTTTTAATATTTATACTGATTTATAAGCTCTTTGTCGGTATTTTAGTCGGTTTTGTGGTAGACTTTATACTTAAAAAACGTCACGCACAGCGCGAAGAGGATATTCACGGCTTTTGCGAGAGAGAAAACTGCTCTTGCAGCGACGGCGTATGGTTTTCGGCCATAAAGCATACTCTTAAAATACTGCTTATAATTTTCGTCGTTTCGGTCCTACTTCATATCGCCGTTGAGTTTGTGCCCGAAAATGTTATTAAAAGTGCGCTTAACTTTCCCGTACTTAGCGAAATCGGTGCCGCCCTTGCGGGACTTATTCCAAGCTGCGCCGTGTCGGTAACTCTTACCTCCCTTTACGTAGAAGGTGCTTTAGGCCTTGGTCCCCTACTCTGCGGACTTTTAACCAACGGCGGCGTCGGACTTTTGGTTCTCTACCGAGTAAATAAAAGCAAAAAAGACAGCCTTATTATTACGGGCATTATCTTTGCCGCAGGTCTTATCTTCGGAAGCCTTGCGGGCCTTATGATTAAATAAAATCAGGCACAGATCGGTGAACAAGTCCAGTAAAAACGGACAATAGTAAAAAAGCACCTCCTATGGTAGAATTAAAGAACTACCATAGGAGGTTTTGTTATGTCAGGAATAAAAGGGATGAAAATGTACCCACAAGGAGTGCGAGAAAAAATACTTACGGAATATAAAGCCGGAGTATCACAATGCGAATTAAGTAGACGGTATGGCATAAGTAGGTATGCAATTCAATGCTGGATAGGCGCAAGACCTGAAAAGAATATACTACCAAAGCCACGAGGAAGAAAACCAGCAAAAACATTGCAAGAATACAAGTATGAGAACAAACGATTGAAGATGGAGAATGAGTTGTTGCGGGATTTTCTCTCGTTCACCGAAAGGAAGTGAGGACAAGCGTAAAATATATGGTAATCTACCGACATAAAGCCAAGTATTCCATTAGCGAAATGTGTAGATTCTTCAAGGTGTCAAGAAGTGGATATTATGACTATGTTAAAAGAATGGATATACCTGCAAGGGATTTGTCGTTAGCGGAGAAAATACGAGAATGTCAAAACGAATGTGGCAAAACCTACGGATACCGAAGAGTGCATATATGGCTCGAAAGAAATGGCATTTACTGCAATCCAAAAACAGTATTAAGGGTTATGCAAAAATATGGTTTGTTGTCGGTTGTTAGACGGAAGAAATACCGCAACTATGGAGATTATCTGCACAAGTATCCAAACCTGTTAAACAGAGATTTCTCTGCCGAAAGACCGAATCAAAAGTGGGTTACAGATATTTCGTACATACATACAAAACAAGGTGTTCTGTACTTGTCAGTCATCAGAGATTTGTATGACAATAGTATTGTTGCCTACAAAACCGGAACCGAACAAAATGTCAACCTTGTTTTGAGTACCATTAAAGAAGCTAAGAAAAAAGAAAAGATCACCGCAGAGCTGCAACTCCACAGTGACCAAGGCTTTCAATACACATCTCATCCGTATTTTAAGCTAACTCAAGAATACAACATTACACCATCAATGTCAAGACGCGGTAACCCGTATGACAACGCTTTAGCCGAAAATTTCTTTTCCATTCTCAAAACAGAGTGCATTTACCGAGTAAAACTTCAGACCTATGAGGAGGCTCGCCTCCTCATAGGTGAATACATCCATTTTTATAACAATGAAAGAATACAGCTTAAAACAAAACTGACTCCCCTTGAAAAGAGAAGTCAGTATGCTGCTTAAAATTTAATTTTAGCTACCATAAGGTGCTTTTTTGTACTGTCCGCACAATTTGGGGCAGTCTATAAGGCAACGCTTTTTGAGTATGGGAAAAAGAGACCCTTTTTAGCTGAAAAGCTCGTCATATGTAGTTTCTAAAGCAATTTTGATTGCTGCAAGCT